>JAUSBQ010000230.1 GCA_030651965.1 Pseudolabrys sp.
GCAGGCGATCAGTTCGTCGGCGATGCGGCTGTCGCATAAAGCCAGGCTGACCTCGGCCTTGTCGACGATCTTGCTCAATTCGCCGGCGCGCAGCATCGGCATGGTGTTGACGACAACCGCGCCTGCCTTGGTGGCGGCAAGCCAGACCGCGACCAGCGCCGGATTGTTGCCGGAACGGATCAGTACGCGGTTGCCCGGCTTGACGCCGTAATTTTCCACCAGCGCATGCGCCAGCCGGTTCGACCAGTCCGCCAGTTCCTTATAGGTGCGGCGGCGGCCGTTGCCGATCAGCGCCGTACGATCGCCGAAGCCGCGTTCGACATTGCGGTCAGTCAGTTCAACCGCGGCATTGAGATAGTCTGGATACTGGAATTCCGGCCGGTCGAGGAGCAGTTCGGGCCACTGATCGAAGGGCGGGAGATTGTCGCGCGCGAAGGTGTCGACATGCGCGGACGGGCCAAGAGTGACATTTGCCATGCTAACGCTCCGCCGAGGATGAAAGCGACCGGGCGATGACGACCTTCTGGACGTCGGACGCGCCTTCGTAAATGCGCAGCGCCCGTATTTCGCGGTACAGCGTCTCGACCGGATGGCCGGAACGGACGCCGTCGCCGCCGTGAATCTGCACCGCCGTATCGATGACGCGCTGCGCCGCTTCCGTGGCGTAGAGCTTGGCCATCGCCGCTTCGCGCGTGACCCGCGCCGCCCCCTGATCCTTGGTCCAGGCGGCGCGATAGACCAGCAGCGCCGCGGCATCGATATCGAGCGCCATGTCGGCGATGTGGCCCTGCACCATCTGCAACTCGCCGAGCGGCGCGCCGAACAGCTGGCGGCTCGCGGCGCGCTTCAGCGTTTCGTCGAGCGCGCGGCGGGCGAAACCGAGCGCGGCGGCGCCGACCGTGGTGCGGAACACATCGAGCGTCGCCATGGCGATCTTGAAGCCGTCGCCGGCCTTGCCGATCAACGCATCGGCGGGTACGCGGCAGTTCTTGAAGGTCAGGCGCGCGAGCGGATGCGGCGCGATCACCGCGATGCGCTCCGTGACCGTGAGGCCGGGATTGGTGCTTTCGACAATGAAGGCCGACAGGCCGCGCGCCCCCGGCGCCTCGCCGGTGCGGGCAAAGACGACATGGAGATCGGCGATGCCGCCATTCGATATCCAGGTCTTTTCGCCGTCGATGACGTAACCGTCGCCATCCGTGCGGGCAGAAGTCGTGATGTTGGCAACGTCGGAGCCCGACGCCGCTTCGCTCAGGACGAAGGCCGCGATCGCCTTGCCGGCGCGCGTCTTCGGCAGCCAGGCGGCGCGCTGCGCCGGCGTCCCGAACAGCGAGAGTGGCCCTGCGCCGAGCCCCTGCATGGCGAAGGCGAAATCGGCGAGCCCGGAATGACGCGCCAAGATCTCGCGCGACAGCGCCAGAGTGCGCACGTCGATCTTCTCAGGCTCAGTGTCGCCGGGCGCGGTGTGCTGCAAGAAGCCATCGCGGCCGAGCGCCGCCACCAGCGCGCGGCAGGCGGCATCGACATCATGATGATCGACAGCGCTAAGATTGGCCGTTGCCCAGGCGTCGAGCCTTTCGGCATAGGCGCGATGGCGCTCCTCGAAGAACGGCCACTGGAGAAAGCTTGGGTCGCGCATCGTCATCGGTCCCCGGCTAAAGTCGGTTTGCCCTTGGCGAGCCCGCCAAGTTGCTGAATGAGTTCGTCCGCCTGCGCGGCGTCGAAACCGGACAGCAGTTCGTCGACCCAACCTTCATGCGCTTTGGCGACGACGGCGAACTGCGATGCGCCCTTCGGCGTCAGCCGCACGATATAGGAGCGACGGTCACTGGCCGGCGCCTGGCGCAGGACGATCTTGTCGGCGGCGAGCCTATCGATGATGCCGGTGACATTGCCGTTCGACACCATCAGCAGGCGCGACAGCTCGGTCATGTTCATGCCATCCTCATTGCGCGCCAGCGCCGCCATCACGTCGAACTGCGGCAGGGTGATTGCAAATTCCGTGCGCAGCCGCTCACGCAGTTCCACTTCGATGCCGCGCGCGGCGCGCAGCAGCCTGATCCACAGCCGCAGCCGCTGCTTGCTCAGGGGACGCGCGGCGCTGCGTTCGCGCGGCTTGCCGGCGACGTTCATAACGGGCCTCCGGTCACTGCGATGGCCTGACCGTTGATCGACGACGCACCGGGTGAGCACAGCCAGAGCACCGCGTCGGCGACCTCCTCGGGTGTGATCAAGCGGCCATGCGCATTGTCTTTCGCCAAAGCCACGCGTGCGTCGCCGGCGCTGCGGCCGGTCTTGGCGGAGATCTTATCGGCGGCGGCGTCCAGCAATGCCGTATCGGTGTAGCCGGGGCACACCGCATTGACGGTGACGCCCTTCCCCGCCAGTTCGATGCTCAATGCGCGCATCAACCCGACCACACCATGCTTGGCCGCGACATAGGCCGCGACATACGGATAGCCTTTAAGGCCGGCGGTGGAAGCGATGAAGATGACGCGGCCGCCGGCTGCGCGCGTCACGTCGGCCAGTGCGGCGCTGACGGTCAGAAATGCGCCGGTCAGATTGACGTCGATGGCTTGCTGCCAGTGCTTCAAATCGATTTTCGAAACCGGCGCGCTCGACGCGGCGCCGGCATTGGCGATGACGATGTCGATCGGTCCGTGCGCGGCGTTCGCGGCCTGCACCATCGCGGCACAATCGGCATCCTTGGTAATATCGGCAATGATCGCCTTCGTCCGCGGCAACTCCGCCGCCATGGCGTCGAGCGGCGCCTGACGCCGGCCAGCGAGCGACAGCTTCGCGCCTTCCTTGCTCAAGGCGCGGGCGATGGCGGCACCGATCCCCGTGCCCCCGCCTGTAATCAGGACGTGACGGTTATCAAGCGCGCCCATCACACCTTCCCCGTCAGCACGTCGGGCCGCGACTTGATGCGATGCAGTTGATCGCGGCCGGGCCAGTAGGGTTTCGGCCAGTTGGTGCCCTGATAATGCGCGTCGGCGCCGGCATGCAGCGTCCAATAGGGATTGGCGAGATGCGGCCGCGCCAGACAGACGAGATCGGCGCGGCCCGCCATCAGGATCGAATTGACGTGGTCGGGCTCGTAGATGTTGCCGACCGCGAGCGTTGCAATACCTGC
This sequence comes from Pseudolabrys sp., assembly GCA_030651965.1. Taxonomy (GTDB): domain Bacteria; phylum Pseudomonadota; class Alphaproteobacteria; order Rhizobiales; family Xanthobacteraceae; genus Pseudolabrys. Next base: position 3,137 of record JAUSBQ010000230.1, read on the forward strand.
CTCGTTGCGAATGCGATCCGAGAACGGCGTCTGGAACATGCGGCCATAGACCGGCTTGGCGTCGAGCGAAGTCTGCCCGGCGGAGACGTCGATCAGGTCGACACCGGCTTCCGCCAGCATCTGCGAAATCGCTACCGCGTCTTGCGGCGTGACGCCTTGCGCACCCACCCAGTCGTTGGCCGAGATACGCACCGAGATCGGTCTGTCATCGGGCCACACCTTGCGCACGGCATGAAATACTTCGAGCGGAAAACGCATGCGGTTTTCCAACCCGCCGCCGTATTCATCGGTGCGCTTGTTGGTCAAAGGCGTGATGAAGGCCGACATCAGGTAGCCGTGCGCGTAATGCAACTCCAGCCAATCGAAACCGGCGCGGTGGCCGGCTTCGGCCGCGCGCACGAACTGATCGCGCACCATATCCATGTCGGCGCGGGTCAGCGCGCGCGGCGTCTGGTTGCGCGGGCTCCACGGCACGCTAGAGGCCGACATGATGTCCCAGTTGCCGGATTTCAGCGGCGCGTCGGATTCTTCCCAGCCAAGTTGGGTCGAGGCTTTCGGACCGGCGTGGCCCAGTTGCAGCGCGACTTTGGCATCGGTCTCAGTGTGGATGAAATCGACGATGCGCTTCCACGCCTTCTCCTGGGTCTCGTTATAGAGTCCGGTGCAGCCCGGCGTGATGCGGCCTTCCGGCGACACGCAGGTCATTTCGGTGAACACCAATCCTGCGCCGCCTTTGGCGCGCTCGGCATAATGCACAAAGTGCCAGTCATCCGGCACGCCATCGGCGGCGCGGTACTGCGCCATCGGCGAGACCACGACGCGATTCTTCAACGCGACGCCGCGCACCTTCAGCGGCACGAACATCGGCGGCCGCGCGGTTTTCGCCACCTGCCCGGTTGCCTTCTGCTCGAACCACATCTCCGCCGCCGCCAGCCAGTCCGGATCGCGCGCGCGCAGGTTTTCGTGGCTGATGCGCTGCGAGCGGGTCAGCAGCGAATAATTGAACTGCACCGGATCGAGGTGCAGATAGCGCTCGACGTCCTCGAACCATTCGGTCGAATTGCGCGCCGAGTTCTGCAGCCGCAGCACTTCCAGCCGCCGCTCGTCCTCGTAGCGGGCGAAAGCGCCCGCCATCGTCGGCTCGGTGTCGATGTAGTTGGCGAGCGCGATGGCGCTTTCCAGCGCCAGCTTGGAGCCGGAGCCGACCGAGAAATGCGCTGTGGCGGCGGCATCGCCCAGCAGCACGGTATTGCCGGTCGACCAGCGCTCGCACAGCACGCGATTGAAATTGAGCCAGGCCGAGCCGCGCAGGTGCTTGGCATTCGACATCAGCGCATTGCCGTTCAGGTAGGCGGCGAAGATTTTTTCGCAAGCCTTGATCGCTTCGTCGCCCTGCATCGTGTCGAAGCCGGCCTTGCGCCAGGTTTCTTCCGAACATTCGACAATGAAGGTCGCGGTATCGGCATCGAACTGATAGGCGTGCGCCCAGATCCAACCGTGCTCGGTTTCCTCGAAAATGAAGGTGAAGGCCTTGTCGAATTTCTGCTTGGTGCCGAGCCAGATATATTTGCAGGCGCGCACGTCAATGTCGGGCTTGAAGACGTCGGCATGCGCCGCGCGGACGCGCGAATTGACGCCATCGGCGCCGACGATCAGGTCGTAATCCTTGTAGGCGCTCAATTCCTGCGCCTCGGTCTCGAAGCGCAGATCGACGCCGAGCGCGCGGGCGCGATCCTGCAGGATGTTCAACAGCCGCTGACGGCCGATGCCGGAAAAGCCGTGTCCGCCGGATCGCATCACCGCGCCGCGATAATGCACCGCGATGTCATCCCAATAGACGAAGCCGTCGCGGATCGCCTTCGCGCTTTCGGAATCGTTGGCGTCGAGATTGCCGAGCGTGTCCTCGGACAGAACCACGCCCCAGCCGAACGTATCGTCCGGCCTGTTGCGCTCGATGACAATGACCTCGTGCGCCGGGTTGCGCAATTTCAGCGAGATCGCGAAGTACAGCCCGCCCGGGCCGCCGCCCAGTATCACCGTCCGCATTGCCGCACGCATCGGCCGGCTCCTATCGGTGTTGAGAGCGCCAGTCTGCGCCCAATCCGGCGATAGTAGCAATATAAATATTTTAGGCTTAAAGGATTTTCCGGATGCGAGTTCTCACTGCAATTACCCCCCTCCCTAACCCTCCCCCACAAGGGGGGAGGCACTAGAAAGAAGCGCAGTTACCCTATTCCCAAGTCCGGGTTGCCGGGAAAATCCCCGGATGCGATGACTTGGCCCACGTCCAATGGCGTTTTGTGAGTGGTGCGTATGAAGGCGATTATTATCGGCGGCGGCGTCGGCGGTTTGACCACCGCGCTGATGCTGCACGCGCGCGGCATCGACTGCGAGGTTTTTGAGCAGTCCGACGCCATCCGCGAACTCGGCGTCGGCATCAACACGCTGCCGCACGCGATCCGCGAACTCAAGGAACTCGGCCTGCTCGAGCGGCTCGACGCCGTCGCCATCCGTACCCACGAACTGTTCTACGCCAACCGTTTCGGCCAGACCGTCTGGCACGAATTGCGCGGCACGGACGCCGGCTTCGACGTGCCGCAATTCTCGATCCATCGCGGCCGCCTGCAGGGCGTCATCTACCAGGCCGCCCGCGCCCGGCTCGGCGAAGGCAGGATCCACACCGGCCACCGGCTCGGCTCGTTTCAGCAGGACGAAGGCGGCGTCTCGGCGTTCTTCTTCGACCGCGGCGGCTCGCATCTGAAAACCGTGCGCGGCGATGTGCTAATCGGCGCCGACGGCATCCATTCGTTCGTGCGCGAGAACCTGTTTCCCAACGAAGGCCCGGCGCTGTGGAACGGCACCATGCTGTGGCGCGGCGCGGTCGACTGGCCGCAGTTCATGACCGGCCGCTCGATGATCATCGCCGGCGGCATGGAAGCGAAGTTCGTGCTCTACCCGATCGCCAATGGCAGCGCGCCGGACCGCAAGCTGACCAACTGGGCGGTGATGGCGAAGGTTTCCGACGGCGGCACGCCGCCACGCAAGGAAGACTGGTCGCGGCCCGGCCGCTGGGACGACATGCGGCCTTATGTCGAGAGGTTCAACCTGCCTTATGTCGACGTGTCGCATCTGATCGAGGCGACGGGCGAGTTCTGGGAATATCCATTGTGCGACCGCGAGCCTTTGCCGCGCTGGTCGCATGGCCGCGTGACTTTGCTCGGAGACGCCGCGCATCCGATGTATCCGGTCGGCTCCAACGGCGCGTCGCAGGCGATCCTCGATGCGAGATGCCTCGCCGACCGGCTGGTGTCCGGCGACAATCCGATGCACGCGCTGTGGCTGTACGAGCAGGAACGCCTGCCGATGACGGCGCAGATCGTGAAGATGAACCGCAAGGGCGGGCCGGAAGGCGTCATCGACGCGGTCGAACGCCTGGCGCCGGATGGCTTCGCCAATGTCGACGACGTGCTGAGCCACGACCAGCGCATGGCGATCGTGCGTGGCTATGCTTCGACAGCGGGCTTCGTGCAAGCCCAAGTCAACAAGGGCAAGGCGGCGTAGCTTACTTCCCTCGCCCCGTTCTTACGGGGAGAGGGTGGCGAGCGCGCTTTAGCGCGAGCCGGGTGAGGGGCGAGTTCGCCGCAAACTCGATACCGGCCCCTCACCGACCCTCGCTTCGCTCGGGCCACCTCTTTCCGCAACGCGGGGAGAGGGAAAGCGCGAGCGCCGCATCACCGATTCAATTTTCAAACAGCGCAGACGTGATTCATCGCCCGTATTCTTAGCGGCCCCGGGCAGGCCGTCGCGTGAAGTGCATCCTCTTTGCGCCCTCATAAAACGAGGGCGCGCGGAACGCCGGGGTCACAACAACCCCATAGCCCTGCGTATATGTTTTAATAAGTACGCAGGTTAGTCACCACGAAGTTGCCAGTCTCCCGGCGCTCCGCGCGCGGTGTTTGAGGTTTGCTCCGCTTGACCCTCGGTGGACTGACCTTTTCAGGCTTCCTCTTG
>JAUSBQ010000234.1 GCA_030651965.1 Pseudolabrys sp.
CTGCGTTCTTGAGAGCCGTCACATTGTTCTAAGGGAGGCACTTTGCCGGTCGAATAGGTCTTGATGGCCATCGGCTTGGCACGCCGGTGAAAGTTCGAGTGACTTAGGGGGAGCGTCGATGGCGGAGCGATCCTTTGCCAAGGAAGTGTGCGATCTAGAGCTCGGCGCCGGCGAAGAGTTTCGCGGCGAGGGCATCCTTGCGATCACAAAAGCGCTTCTTCAATCTGGCGTCGGCTATGTCGGCGGCTATCAGGGTGCGCCGATCTCTCACCTGATGGATGTGTTGGCCGATGGCAAGGAAACGCTGGCCAGGCTCGGCGTGCAATTCTCCGCTTCCGCCTCCGAAGGCGCCGCTGCCGCCTCGCTCGCCGCTTCGGTAATGTATCCGATCCGCGGTGCCGTCACTTTCAAGGCTCCGGTCGGCATCAACGTCGCGTCCGACGCGCTGGCTAACCTGACCTCCACCGGCGTTACCGGCGGCGCGCTGATCATCATCGGCGAGGATTACGGCGAAGGCTCCTCGATCATGCAGGAGCGCTCGCATTCCTTCGCGATGAAGTCGCAAATGTGGCTGCTCGACCCGCGGCCCAATCTGGAGTCGATCGTCCGTGCCGTGGAGGAGGGCTTCGAACTCTCGGAAGCCTCCAACACGCCGGTCATGCTGGAAGTGCGCATCCGCGCCTGCCACGTCCACGGCAGCTTCATCGCCAAGGATAACAAGCCGCCGCCGTTCACGCTGCGGCAGGCGCTTGAAAACCCGGTCCGCGACACCGATCGCGTCGTGCTGCCGCCGGCGTCCTACGCGCATGAACGGGACAAGGTCGACCGGCGCTGGCCCGCCGCGGTCAAGTTCATCAAGGAACGCAAGCTCAACGAAGTGTTCGATGGCGATCTCGCCGATGTCGGCGTCATCGTCCAAGGCGGCATGTACAACGGTGCGATCCGGGCGCTGGAACGGCTGGGTCTGGCGGACGTCTGGGGCGCCACTCGGGTGCCGATCTATTGCATGAACGTCACCTACCCGCTGGTCGACGACGAGATTGTCGAATTCTGCGCGAGCAAGAAAGCCGTTCTGATCGTCGAGGAGGGGCAGCCCGATCATATCGAACAGGCTGTCAACACTATCCTGCGCCGCCGCGACGTCAACGCCAAGATCCACGGCAAAGGCGACCTCCCGATGGCCGGTGAATACACCGCCGACGTCATGCTCAAGGGCGTGCGCGCCTTCATGGCGAGCACGCTGCCCGGCGCGCTGTCGGACAAAGTCCGCGCCCCTAACGTGCCGGCCATTCACGACGATCCGCGCGTCAAGGCGCTGACCGGTACGGTGCCGCCGCGCCCGCCCGGCTTCTGCACCGGCTGTCCGGAGCGGCCGATTTTTGCCGCGATAAAGTTGGTCGAGAAGGAGATCGGCAACCACCACATCGCCGGCGATATCGGCTGTCATTTGTTTGCGAGTTTGCCGCCATTCAGCGTCGGCGCCACCACGATGGGCTATGGCTTGGGTCCGGCGTCGAACGCCGCCTTCAACGTCAAAACCGACAAGAAATCGATCGCCATCATGGGCGACGGCGGCTTCTGGCATAACGGCTTGACCTCGAGCATCGGCAACGCCGTGTACAACCGGCACGACGGCGTCATCGTCATCGTCGACAATTTCTATTCCTCGGCGACCGGCGGCCAGGATATCCTGTCGTCACGCGCCAATATCGAGGACCGCTCAACTCAGCATCCGATCGCCAAGGCCGTCGAAGGCGTTGGCGCCACCTGGGTCCGGCAGCTCGACCGCACCTACGATGTCGCCAAAATGCGCGACACGCTGAAGGAGGCGCTCAGCACCAACACGCCCGGCCCCAAGGTGATCGTAGCCTCGTCGGAATGCATGCTGAACAAGCAGCGCCGGGAAAAGCCGCTGTTCAACAAGGCGGTGAAGGGCGGCGCGCGCCTGGTGCGCGAGCGTTTCGGCGTCGATGAGGACGTCTGCACCGGCGATCATGCCTGTATCCGCCTCTCGGGCTGCCCGTCGTTATCGGTCAAACGCTCCGACGACCCGCTGAAAGACGACCCGGTCGCCGCGATCGACAATACCTGCGTCGGCTGCGGCAATTGCGGCGAGGTCGCGGAGGCCGCTGTGCTCTGCCCGTCGTTCTATCGCGCCGACATCATCCACAATCCGACCGGTTTTGACCGGTTCGTCGCCGGCCTGCGCGCATCGATCATCGGCTTCCTGCAGCGCCGCCGCGCTCGGCGTCGCGTGGCCTTTACATAGCGGGCGGAATGTTCCGATGATGATCGCGCCGTCTACACCGTTGAGTCTTGATCCCGCCAGGCCGCTCGCCATCGCCGTTATGGCAATGGGCGGCCAAGGCGGCGGCGTCTTGGTCGACTGGATCGTCGCGCTGTGCGAAAGCCAGCACTGGGTGGCGCAATCGACCTCGGTGCCGGGCGTTGCCCAACGCACCGGCGCCACGGTTTATTTCATCGAAACTTTGCCGCTGCCTGCGAACGCGCCACGCGGGTTGCGTCCGGTGCTGTCGCTGATGGTGGTGCCCGGTGAGGTCGACCTCGTCATTGGCGCCGAACTGATGGAAGCTGGCCGCGCCATTCAGCGTGGTTTCGTCACACCCGACCGCACCACTCTAATCGCCTCGGCGCACCGTCATTACGCGGTCGCCGAAAAACAGGTGCCGGGCGATGGTATAGCCGACGCCGGTGCGGTATTTGCCGCTGCAGCAGTCGCCGCCAAACGTTTCATCGGCTTCGACATGGCGGTGCTCGCCGAGGAAGCCGGCAGCGCCGTCTCCGCCGTCCTATTCGGCGCGCTGGCAGCATCCAAGGCGCTGCCGTTTCCGCGCGAAGCCTTCGAAACGACGATCCGCGACTCTGGCGTTGGCGTTGAACCCAGTCTGCGTGCCTTCGTTTTGGGGTTCGATCAGGCAAGCACGGATCCAGCCGCCGGCAATCCGATAGCGGCTCGCAAATGCGCCGCCGACAGCGTTTTTCCGGCGCTGGCTCCCGTCGGGGACGCCGCCTACGACGCCCTGGCGGAAAACGCCCGCGCCAACTTCCCATCCGCGACGCATGGCATGATCGCCGCCGGTTTGCAGCGCATGGTCGATTTCCAGGATATCGCCTACGGCAAGGAGTATCTCGACATTCTCGCCGAAATGCTGGCGCTCGACCGTGCAGCCGGCGGCGAAGGCAAAAGATTTGGGCTGACTGATGCAGCGGCGAAATACATTGCTGTAGCCATGACCTACGACGATATCTTTCGCGTCGCCGACCTGAAGACCCGTGGCACCCGCTTCGATCGCGTGCGCAAAGAGGTCGGTGCGGCGACGGATCAAATCGTCTACATGGTTGAGTTTATGCACCCGCGTATGGACGAGGTCGCCGGTTCGTTGCCGGCCTGGCTTGGCCGCTTTATCGAGAACCGGCCTCGGCTCTTCAGATGGCTTGATGGCATCATTAACCGCGGGCGCCGCGTGCAAACCGGAACAATTCGGTGGTTTCTGCTGCTCTACATGCTGGGCGGTCTCCGGCGCTTCCGCCGGGGCACGCTTCGTCATGCCAACGAACTGACGCACCGGGACGCCTGGCTGGCGCGTGTAAAAGCGGCCGCACCGAAGGATTATGCGCTAGCCGTCGAACTACTGGCCGCTCGTCGGCTGGTGAAGGGCTATTCGGACACCTACGCGCGTGGCCAGTCGAAGTTCGACAAGGTTATGGAAGGTGCCGCCAAACTTGACGGACGTCCCGACGCTGCGGAGTGGGTCAAGCGGCTGCGAGAAGCGGCGCTCAAGGACGAAGATGGCATCGCGCTCTCGGGCGCGCTCAAGATCATCGAACTTCATCGGCCGATGTAGCCAGTGACTCAATTCGCCGCTGCCCCCATTCGCGGCACTGCCCATGTGGTTGTTGAAAAACGGCGGGTGCCTCGCGTTCTTTCCGGCGACTCCGTGCCATCGGCACGGTGTCGACAGCCCTATTGCAGTGGTTATCGAACTGCATGCGTCGGTCCGACCGGGTCTTTCGGCCGGAATATCGGCGCCGGTTTCCACACACCGGCCGAGGCATTTTCTGGGTAGCCCGATAGTCCGTTGCAGCGCAACGCGCATGAGCATGGCGGCGGTCTACACGCCGCGCTCCAAGTACAAGGTCTACTGGGCGTTGATCACGGCCGAGGACGTGAAGTAGGCGTTACGCTGGGGTCACGCCCTTCAACCGGTCCGGCGGCCAGGGCCGGTCGGGCCGATAGAACAGCGACAGCTTGAGACTC
>JAUSBQ010000255.1 GCA_030651965.1 Pseudolabrys sp.
CGAAGTCGCCGACGCGCTGATGGTGGCGCGCGGCTATCTCGGCGTCGAGATGCCGCTGGAGAAAGTGCCAAGCGTACAAAAGCAGATGACGCGCATGGCCCGCGCCACCGGCAAGCCGGTGGTGGTGGCGACGCAGATGCTGGAGTCGATGATCACCGCTCCGGTGCCGACGCGCGCCGAAGTGTCCGACGTCGCCACCGCGATTTATGAAGGCGCCGACGCCGTGATGCTGTCGGCGGAATCGGCCGCCGGGCTGTATCCGATCGAAGCGGTCTCGACCATGAACCGCATCGCCGAAGAGGTGGAGTCCGACCCGTTCTATCGCGGCATCCTCACCGCGCAGCGTCCGGCGCCGGAAGCGACCGGGGCCGACGCCATCGCCGACGCGGCGCGCCACATCGCCGATACGCTCGATCTTGCCGGTGTGGTGTGCTGGACCTCGTCGGGCTCGACCGCGCTGCGCATGGCGCGCGAGCGGCCGCGGCCGCCGATCGTCGCGCTGTCGCCCAACATGGCCACGGGACGACGGCTGGCGGTGGTGTGGGGCGTGCATTGCGTCGTCACCGAGGATGCGCAGGACCAGGACGACATGGTCGACCGCGCCTGCCGCATCGCCTTCCGCGAAGGCTTCGCCAGGGCCGGCCAGCGCGTCATCGTCGTCGCAGGCGTCCCGTTCGGCACGCCGGGCGCGACCAATATGCTGCGCATTGCCTATGTGGGCGCCAGCGATAGCGGCGATTGAGCGCGGCCAATCCAGGTCGCTTGGCAACCCCTTGATCTGCTCGCGCCGCTCAGGCCGCCCGTTGCCACAGCGCCCGGCTGGCCAATCGCGCGCCTTCCACCAGGGCTTCGAGTTTCTTCCACATCACCGTGACGTGCACTTCGGTCTTATACGAGGCTTGCGACGAGAAGCCGCAATCCGCGCTCGCAATGACGTTCTCCCGCCCGACCAATCGCGCAAACCGGGTCAGCCGCTCGGCGATCAATTCGGGATGTTCGACGATATTGCTCGCGTGCGTGATCACGCCGGGCATCAGGATCTTGCCTTCCGGTAACTTCACCGTTTCCCACAAATGGTACTCGTGCTCATGGCGGGCATTGGCCGCCTCGAATGAATAGGCGCCGGCATTGATGCGCAGCATATGGCCCACCACCTCGGCCAACGCCGCCTCGTGGATGCGCGGACCCTCATTGATGCCGTAGCAGGTGTGCAGGCGGATTTTCTCCGGCGCAATGCCGCGCAAGGCATGATTCGTCACCTCGACGTAGAGATCGGCGGTGCGCCGCATCTGCGCCGGATCGGATTTCAATTCTATGAAAACATCGCTGAGGAAAGGGTCATCGATCTGGACCAGAAAACCGGCCTCGACAATCGCCAGATATTCGGTGCGCAGCGCCTCGCCCACCGCGTAGAGAAATTCCTCGTCGCTCTTGTAGTACGCATTGTTGCCAACGCCGCTCGGCGCCACCGATGGCACGAAGGCCTCCCGGCGGTCGAGTCCGGCGAGCGCGGCCTTGAGATTTTCAAGGTCCTGACGCAAAGCTTCGGCGCCGACATATGTCACGGGACCCGCGCAGAACAGCGGCACGATCGGCACCACAGTGCCTCCGGTCATCGCGCGCTTGAAGTAGTCCTCGTAATATTCTGGGAAGGCGTCGATCTCGGCCGCGAATTTGCGCGGTCCCTGCCCCGGTCGCGGTTCAAAACCCGCCAGCCGTTCCTGCACATAGCTGAAAAAGCCGGGCTTCGACATCTCGCCGTCGGCGACGATGTCGATCCCGCATTCGGCCTGTTTGGCGACGATCTCGCGCACCGCGCGCGTCACCCGCAGATCATAGGCCGCCTTGTCGTAGGGCTCGCCCGACAGTTTCTTGCCCATCAGGTCGAGAAGGTCGTGCGGGCGCGGCAGGCTGCCCACATGCGTCGTCAGAATCCGGTCGGTGCTGCGCCGCATGCTCTCTCCCTTGAATGTTCTCCGGCACCTTGCGTGCGGCCGGCGTTGCGTCTTTCGACACTAGACCTGCGGGCAGGTTTGGTGCAAGATAAGAAATAAGCACGCCTGCTTATTTATAAGAACTTGCTCAAGGCAACGCAGGCGAAGCCGAAGGAAACAGGGAGGAAGTCGTGGAAAGATCGACCACACGCGCAATGCTTTATGGCGCTTTGGCGGGCCTGGCGGTCACGCTTTGGCCGTCCGCCGGCGTCGCGCAGGACACCATCAAAATCGGCGTGATCCTGCCTTATTCGGGGCAGTTCGCCGACTTGGCCGCGCAACTCGATAACGGCATCAAGCTTTATATGAAGACCCATGGCGATACTGTCGCCGGTAAGAAGATCGTTGTCATCCGCAAGGATGTCGGCGGCATCGCACCGGATGTGGCCAAGCGGCTGGCGCAGGAACTTGTGGTGCGCGACGGCGTCGACATCCTGGCTGGTTTCATCGCAACCCCCAATGCGATGGCGGCTTCGGATGTTTCCGATCAGGCCAAGAAGTTCATGGTGCTGATGAACGCGGGAACCTCGATCGTCACGACCAAATCGCAATACTCGGTGCGTACCTCGTTCACGATGGCGCAGGTCGCGGACGCCTTCGGCACATGGGCCGCCCGCAACGGAATCAAGAGAACGTACACCATGGTCTCCGACTATGCCCCCGGCCATGACGCCGAGAGCCTGTATGCGCGGGCGTTCAAGGCCGGCGGGGGTGAGATCGTTGGATCGGTCAGGATGCCGGTCAACAATCCCGATTTTTCACCTTTCGTGCAGCGCATGAAGGATGCCGCGCCGGATTCCGCGTTTGTCTTCGTACCCGGCGGCGCCCAGCCGCCGGCATTCGGTAAATCGCTTAATGAGCGCGGCATTGATCCACGGCGGATCAAGATCATGGGCACCGGCGAGATCGCCGACGAAACCGCGGTCAAAGCCATGGGTGACGCTGCGCTCGGCATCATGAGCGCCTGGCACTACGATCACAACCTCCCCTCGGCGACGAACCAAGCATTCGTCAAAGCGTACAGGGCGGAGTTCAAGCGGTCGCCGGATTTCGTCTCCGTTGGCGGCTATGACGGCATGCACTTGACCTATGAAACGCTGAAAAAAACCAAAGGAAACACCGACGGAGATGCCTTGATCGCTGCCGCAAAAGGAATGGCGTGGGAAAGCCCGCGCGGTCCGATCTCGATCGACCCGGCGACTCGCAACATCGTGCAGACCATCTACATTCGAGAAGTCCGCAAGGTCGACGGTGAATACCAGAACGTAACCATCGGCAAGATCGAAAACGTCAAGGATATCATTCTCGAAGGAATGAAGAAGTAGCGATCAGTTACGCTTCAACTGCCGAATGGCGGTTCGCCGCCATTCCTCGAGCATCTTGGGATACTCGGACCTGCGCGGCTGCCATATCGTGGTCAAGGCCATGCCGCGCAGGAGATAGTGGGTCATCTTGACGAACGAAACGACGCTGCGCCGCTCGTAACCGGCTTCGCACAGCGCGTCGATCCAGATCGAGTTCAGGATCCTGCGGAACTGGCGAACGACCGGCGTATTGACCTTGGCGAGTTCGGAGTTCCGCCGCGCCACGGCGACGGTCTCCATCAATGCCAGGTATGTCGGGCTGAAGAAGAACGATTTGGAATCGTCGAGGAATTTCTCGACCGGTTCGGAAGAACGCGGGGCCCGTTCCGCCAGCGACCGTGCGTGCTCCGCGGCGCGCGTCAGTGCGTATCGCGTGGCCGCCACAATCAGCTCGTTCTTCGTCCGGAAATAATTCTCCTGCGCGCCGCGCGAGACGCCTGCCGTCTTGGCCACTCTCGTCGTCGTGAATTTTTCATAACCGTCCTCAATCAAGACGGTCATGGTCGCCTTCAAGATGGCTTCTTTGGTTTGACGCCGCCGCTGCTCCTGGGTGCGTCTCGACGCCCGTTTGGGCTTGACGCCAGGCCGGTCGGGCATGAAGGCAATCTCGTTCCGCTGGTCAAAAACTGGCATAGTCTAGCGTCTCGGCATCAATCTGGACAAGCTCTGGCGCGGATGTATCCGCCGGCCGCCTCTCCGCGAGACGCTGGCGCCGGCGCGCTTCGGGCTGTCCTGTCGGCACAAGCACCTGCTATGTAATTCATACCGGATTCGCCGACCGGACTTCGCCTGGACACTCAATGACAGCGCCGCTCAATATCGAGGCCTATAGCGACGCCCTGGTCGTGCTGGGCACGGCCGGCATCGTCGTCCCGATCGTTCGCCGCCTCGGCATCAGCCCGGTGCTGGGCTATCTCGCCGCCGGCGCCCTGCTCGGCCCTCTCGGCCTCGGCTCGCTGATCGGCGCCTTTCCGTTGCTGTATTGGTTCACCGTTGTCGACGCCAAGAACGTCGCCGGCATCGCTGAGCTCGGCGTCGTGTTCCTGCTGTTCCTGATCGGCATGGAACTGTCGTTCGAACGCCTGAAAGCCATGCGCCGGCTGGTGTTCGGCCTGGGCAGCCTACAGATCGTGCTGTCGACTGTCGTGATCGGCGCTATCGCCTTTCAGTTCGGCAATTCCCCGGCGGTTGCCACCATCCTCGGCGCCTGTCTGGCGCTGTCGTCGACGGCTATCGTCATCGAGGTTCTCTCCAACCAGGGCCGTTTGGCGACAACGACCGGCCGCACGAGTTTCTCGGTCCTGATCGCGCAGGATCTCGCGGTGGTTCCGCTGCTGGTGTTTGTCTCCCTGCTCGGCGCCAGCAATGGCGGCTCGCTGGTGAGCAGCCTGCTGCTCGCCTTGATGAACGCGGCCATCGCGGTGGTCGGAATTTTCATTGTCGGCCGCCTGCTGTTACGGCCGCTGTTCCGCCTCGTCGCCTCCGCCCGCTCCAACGAATTGTTCGTCGCCGCGGCCTTGTTCGTGGTCATCGGCACCGGCGTCATCGCCGCCATGGCCGGCATGTCGATGGCGCTCGGCGCTTTCATCGCCGGACTGGTGCTGGCCGAGACCGAATTTCGCAAGGCCATCGAAACGACCATCGCTCCCTTCAAGGGGCTACTGCTCGGCGTGTTCTTCTTTACCGTCGGCATGAATATCGACGTGCGGGAAATTGCGCGCGATCCGGTCTGGCTCTTTGCGTCGGTTGCCGGTTTGATCGGCATCAAGGCTGTCCTGTTGATCGGCCTGGCCCGGCTGTTTCGCCTGCCTTGGCCGGCGGCGATCGAGACCGGCATTCTGCTCGGTCCCGGCGGCGAATTCGCCTTCGTCGCTGTCGGCATGGCGGCCGCGCTGGGGTTGATCGAAGCGCCGGTGGCGGCCTTCGTACTGGCTGTGACGTCGATCACCATGGCGCTCATTCCGGGGCTGGCGCTGCTGGCGCGGCGGCTGGCGCCGAAATTCGCCGCGGCCAAGGTGCTCGATCCGGAGCTGACGGTGGCGCCGGAGCGCCTGACCGACCATGCCATTGTCATCGGCCACGGCCGCGTCGGCCAGGTCGTCTGCTCGCTGCTCGACCGGCACAATATTCGCTATCTCGCCGTCGACAACGATGCCCGCGCGGTGCCGGAGCAGCGCCGCAGCGGCCGCGAAGTCTATTACGGCGACGCCAGCAATCCGGAGTTTCTGAAAAGCTGCGGCGTCATGGCCGCCAAGGCCATCATCGTCACGGTCGCCGGCGCGACCGAGATCGACGAAATCGTGCGCCAGGTGCGGGCGTTACGCGCCGATGTGGTGATCGTGTCGCGCGCGCGCGACGCCGCCCATGCGCGCCATCTCTACAGCATCGGCGTCACCGACGCGGTGCCGGAGACCATCGAAGCCAGCCTGCAATTGTCCGAAGCCGCGCTGTTCGGCCTCGGCCGCGCCGCCGGATTGGTCATCGCCTCGATTCATGAAAAGCGCGACGAGTTCCGCCGCGAACTGCAGCAGGCCGCCGGCAAGGATGAAGCCGAAAATTCCCACGCGGTTCGCGCCAAGACCCGCAGGCCCAATCCCGCGGCCTGAGCGCAGACGACTTGATCTGGATGTACCGCCGCGGCGAATAAATTAAATATCGCGGCCTTCGACCTTTTCCTGCAGCGTCTTCACCAGATCGGGAACGCGCTGCATCTTCGGATAGACGCCGAGCACGCGGCGATAGACTTCGAGCGCCCGCTTGTCGTCGCCAATGTCCTGCATGATCATGCCGAAGCCCATCAGCGCGCCGAAATGGCGCGGCTCGCGCCGCAACACCTCGCGGATATCGGCGAGCGAGTGGCCGTAATCCTTCTTCATGTAATAGAGCGTGGCGCGCCGGTTCCAGGCTTCGAGGTAGTCCGGCTTGATCTTGACGATGCCGTCGAGCAACTTGAGCGCGAGATCGGTGTCCTTGGCCTCGATGGCGGTGCGCACGCGCGTCATCAGCAGCGTGGCGGTGTCGCTCGGCGAGACCATCCACAGCGCCCAGATGCGCTGCTCGATCGCCTTGGCCGAGGTCTCGTCGGGCGCCACCTTCAGCGCGCCGAACAGGAATTCGAGATTCTGGGTGCGGTCGCCGCGCGCGGCCTTGGGCAGCGACTTCGGGGCGGGCGGCTCAAGCCAGCTGCCCGGCTCCGCGCCAGCGGGGACGGCAAGACTGGCGGCCAAAGCCGCGGCAAATAGGGGCGCGAGGAATCGTAGGCGCATGGGCGGAGATTAGTCTCTCCGCCGGTTAAGGCAAATCTGCGGCTAAAGCGGCGACGGGGGGAGGAAATCCGGCCTCATAAGCGCGTCTTCGACGCTATGGCCGGGAGGGCTTGACGGCGGAAACCTTAACCCTGGCGAGCCTTGAAGCGGGGATTCGTCTTGTTGATCACAAAGACGCGTCCCTTGCGCCGGACAATCTTGTTGTCCCGGTGGCGGCCACGCAACGATTTCAATGAGTTACGAACTTTCATCACAGTCTCTCAATGCAGGTTTGGAGGGTTCATAAGGGTCTGACGCCGCCCTGTCAACGCGCGTTCCGTTGGTGGCAGGCGCTGCCGCCCTGCACTACAGTCCCCCGCAAATAATACCTGGGGAGGCCTTTAGCCATGCATCGTAGCCGCGACCGCTTTCTGACCACGCATACCGGCAGCTTGCCCCGCCCGGAAGACCTCATCCGCATGATGTACGCCAAGGAGGAAGGCGTTCCGGTCGATCCCGTGGCGCTGGCCGCCCGGGTCAGGAGCGCGGTGGCGGAACTGGTCAAGAAGCAGGCCGATTCCGGCGTCGACCTGATCAATGACGGCGAGATGTCGAAGCCGAGCTACGCCACCTACGTCAAGGACCGGCTCAATGGCTTTGGCGGCACCGGCAACACCTTCGTCTACCAGGATGTCCACGAATTTCCGGCGCTGGAGAAGAAGGTGTTCGGCGATCCCGGCCGCTCGCGCCGCAAGACGCCGGCCTGCAACGCGCCGATTACGGTGCGCGACAGGCAAGCGCCGATCGACGATGCCGAAAACCTGAAAGCCGCGCTGAACGGCGTCACATCGACCGGCGGCTTCATGAGCGCCGCCTCGCCGGGCGTGGTGTCGCTGTTCTTCCGCAACGATCATTACAAGGACTTCGAGACCTACATCTACGCCATCGCCGACGCCATGCGTTACGAATACGAGATCGTCGCCAAGGCCGGCTTCGTCTTACAGATCGACTGCCCGGATCTGGCCATGGGGCGGCATATTCAATATGCCGATCTCGACCTCGCGGCTTTCCGCAAGCGGGCGCAATTGCACATCGAGGCGCTCAACCACGCCGTCGCCAATATTCCGGCCGAGCAATTGCGCATGCACCTGTGCTGGGGCAATTACGAAGGCCCGCACCACTTCGACGTGCCGCTCAAGGACATCATCGACCTCGTCTTCAAGGCCAAGCCGACCGCGATCTCGCTCGAGGCCGCCAATCCGCGCCACGCGCATGAATGGAAGGTGTTTGAGACGGTCAAGCTGCCGGACGGCAAGGTGCTGATCCCCGGCGTCTTGGAATCGAAATCGAATTTCATCGAGCACCCGGAGCTGATCGCGCAGCGCATCGGTCGCTACGCCAAACTGGTCGGCCGCGAAAACGTCATCGCCGGCTCGGATTGCGGCTACGGCACCTGGGTCGGCCAGGCCGCCGTCGATCCGCAGGTCGTCTTTGCCAAATTGGCGGCAATGGCCGAGGGCGCCCGCATCGCCAGCAAGGAATTCTGGTAATCCCTATTAAGTTGTATTTCTTTCTATAGCCAACCTATAAGTGTTTTGGCATTCTTCCTCACCTGAGATGTGGGGAGGGAGCAATGGCGGATTGGTCGGTCAAGATCGCGGTCGTCAACGGCAAGACCGTTTTCCAGCCGCAACTCCAGTCCGGCGGCACCAACGTCCTGTTTATGTCGCCCGGCGACAGTTGCAGTTGGAACAACACCACCTCGCAGCAGGTGCAGCCCTGGCCGGCTGACGCCAACTTCCAGCCACTGCCGGACAATGAGGTGGTGCGCGGCACATCGAGCTATCTGTCCGATCCTATCGCGCCCGATCACTCATCGCGGCCGAGCTGGATCGCGCCCGGATCGCCGGTCCCCAACACCGTCAACTACATCGCCAAGGGCCATAGCGACGTGCAGGGCGTCCTCAGCGTCGCCAATCCGCCGCCACCCTCAAGCTGAACCGACATCGCAAAGGTGACGTCATGACGATATCCGGCGTGAAGGTCGTAACGAGCCTCATCGGTCTCGCCGCCACGGCGCTGCTGATGCCGGCGAGCCCGGCGCAAGCGCAGGGCCAGTTCATCCAGTGCATCGATCCCGGCCAGCCGCTGCTGCGCATTCCGGAACTGGTCAGCCAGAACGGGAAACTGCGCGGTTCGATCCTGCTCAGCGCCGAAGCCGACCGCATGAATCTCGGCAAAACCGGCAATCAATGCGTGCCGCAATATGTCCGCACCTTCCGCGGCCTGAATGCGACGCTGCCCGGATATCAGGGCACGATTCCGGCAGGCTTTCCGGGCGCGGTGCCGCCGGCGCCCGCCAGCCAATATCCCGACCCGATGCCGGGGCCGACCTTGCGCGCGCGCGTCGGCGATCTGGTCGAACTGACGTTCCTCAACCAGATCGACACCGGTCTGTTCGGCGGCTCGATCGACCGCGCCGAGCGCGGCTTGGGCTGCGATGAAAGTTCGGCGCCCTACCCGGCGATCGACAAATTCCCCGACTGCTTCCACGGCTCGAGCACCGGCAATATCCATTTCCACGGCACGCATACCAATCCGGGAACCACCGGCGACAACATCTTCATCGAAGTGCGGCCGTCGCTGCGCCGCAACGGCAAGCCGGTGGTGACGGAAGCGAGCGTCAAGAAGAATTTCGACCAGTTCTTCAAGGCCTGCGAGCAGGTCCTCGGCAAGGAAGTGCTGTCGCAATGGCCGCGAACCTGGAACGATCTGCCGAAGGCCTGGGTGGACGAACAGATCGCGCTGCTCAAGAAATACGACAGCGATCCGGCCAACCGCGAAAAGCTGCTGCCGACCGATCTCAGGCAGCTCAAGGAAGGCGCCTGGCCGCAATATTACATCGGCGCATACCCGTACTGCTTCCGCCTGCCCGCTTATACCGAAACGAAATGGCCGCCGGCCGCGCCGATGGTGCCGTCAAGCCACGTTGTCCATGCCGGACTGCACATGCAGCCGCTGTCGGAACGGCCGCTGATCATGGGCCAGGCGCCGGGCACGCATTGGTATCACGCGCACAAGCACGGCTCGACCACGATCAACGTGTCGAACGGCATGACCGGCGCCTTCATCATCGAAGGCAAGTATGACGACGACCTCAACGCCTATTACGGCGCCAACTGGACGCGCACGCAGCCGATCATCGAAATCAATCAGCTCGGCGTCAGCCCCAATCTTTTCACCGGCACGCGCGGTCCTCTGCCGCTGCAGGTCAACGGCCGGCCGCAACCGACCGTGAGCATGCAATCGGGCGAAGTGCAGATGTGGCGCATCGTCAATTCGCCGGCGCGCAGCGGCGTCTTCTTCGTCGGCCCGCCGCAA
>JAUSBQ010000259.1 GCA_030651965.1 Pseudolabrys sp.
TGTGATGGACGCGCGTCATGCCGACCGCATTGCTGAAGCGATAGAGCGCGGAAAGATAGTAGCCGATATTGCCCCAGGTGTGGTGTGAGCCGTGCGAGGTCGCGATCGCACCCGGCCCATAGTCGCGCTTCATCCGTTTGATTTCACCGGCGACGAGATCAATCGCCTCCTCCCACGAAATTCGGACATAGTTCGACTTGCCGCGGTTCTCCGGGTTGCGCTTTCCGTCGGGATCGAAGTCGACACGCTTCATCGGATAAAGCAGACGATCCGGCGAATAGACGATCGATTTGGCATTCTGGCCATGAGGAGCGAGTGTCGTCTTGCGCGGCGGTGTGAACTTCAAACCACGCGCCTCGATCGTCCACGGCTGCGGGTCGGTGTCGTCAAAATCGATCGGCGTCATGCGAACGATCTTGTCATCCTTGACATAGATAAAGACCGGCCCGCCGTTGGTCATGTTGCAGTAGCGCATCGAGCCGTCGGGCATCGGCGTGCCGAACTTCCAGCCCGCGGTCTGGCTCATCATCAAGGTCTGCGCGAACCAGTTGGTCAGGTCCTCACGGCCATCGACGGTGAGGGTAAAATCCTTCTGGGCGTTGATCTGTTTGAGCCAGTTAATCGGCGGCGTCAGCAAGGAGGCGCCGGTCGCGGCATTCTTGAAGAAGAGCGTGACATCGGGTTCCGAATGCTGGCCGGCCTGCGATCTGATCTTGCCGTCGCGGATTTCGATCCAGCGGCCGGTGCCCTCGTCGCGCGCCTTGAACTGCGCCGTCAGATTTCGCTCTTTGAGGCGCGCCGCAAAATGCGGATGCCGCCAGGCGGTGAACCTGAGGAGCTGCGTGAGCCCGAAGAGAATGACCGCGAATTTCAGCTGCGAGAACATCGTGCGTTCCTCACCGTGATCGATGCGCGCGCCCGATCGGCGCGAATATAGACCGCCATTCGCCCCACACCCTAGTGGGCGCGACAGCCGTTTGTTGGCCAGTATAGGATTTCTGGTTATCGCCTGTTGCTACATTTTAACGAGAGAGTGATCGATAAAATCGATCAGCGAGCGGAACAAAATTCCACTCATGTCCGGACGCGCGCGGCCCGCCGGACGTTCGTCATGGGAAGGTCGATCTTCGCCGCGGTGCGCTGCAACTCGGCGAGGAATGCCAGGCACACAGCGGAAAGCTCATGATTGGCGCGCGAAATTACGGCGACCTGCCATGGCTGCATGGGCGAATCGAGCAGAAGCGGGGCGATCGACGGCGTCCGGCGATTGCCGGCGAAAATCTGCGAGGGCACGAGCGTGATATAATCACCGTTCTCGACCAAAGCGAGCGCGCAAGAGAACGAGGTACATTCAATCGTGCTTTTCGGCGGCTCAAGCCGGTTGGCGATGAAGGTCTGCTCGAACACGTCAAGTCCGGTATGGCTGCGACGGTAGATGATCCAATCGAGATCGATGAGGTCGGCGAGCCGCAGCTTGCGCTTGTTGAGCAAAGGATGATCGGCACGCACCGCCGGTACCAGCCGATCCTTGACCAGGCTGGTGAAACTCAAAGTCTCGTCCCTGGGACGACCGGGCACCAGGCAGATGGCGAAGTCGAGATCGCCGGTGCGGATCGCAGGCAGGACATCCGGATAGACGCCTTCCAAGATGTGAAAGCTCACACGCGGATGCGTGCGCTGGAAGGCAATGACCGAGCGCGGAAGCAACCCGGTGGCGACCGTCGGCGAGGCACATACGCGAATTTCGCCTATACCTGCCCCCTGAACCGTTTCGACGTCGTTGCGGGCGTGGCGCAGCTCCGCCTCAATCAACTTGGCGCGCACCAATAGCGCCTTGCCCGCTTCGGTCGGAGCAACACCGCGCGCGCCACGGTGCAACAGCTCAGCGCCGAGATCGGCCTCCAATTGCTGGATGCTCTTGGTAACCGATGACTGTGAAAGGTTGAGAGTCTTGGCCGCCTGTCTGACCGTACCCGCTTCGATGACGGCGGCAAGATTTCGAAGTTGGCCGAGCTTTATCGCCATGTTGCCACGCCGCGTGATTGAAATACTTCGTCACCAAGCCGCCAAAAGCACATGATTATTTGATCACGCAAACGCATGTCGGCAACACTGAGACGCTGCGGCTACGGGACAGCCGTGCCGATGCGGCCGAATAGCGCCTAGCCAATGTGATCACCTCCCTAGTTGCCTTCGAATACCGGCTTACTCTTGGCGACAAAAGCCTCGTAGGCGCGCTCATAGTCCTTGGTCTGCATGCAGATGGCCTGCGCACGCGCTTCCGCTTCGATGGAATCGTCGATGCCCATGCTCCATTGCTGATGGATGCAGCTCTTGGTCATGGCGTGGCCGAAGGTCGGGCCTGCAGCGAGCGACTTCGCCAGTACTTGCGCATCCGCAAGCACAGCATCCGGCTCGCAGAGTTTATTGTAAAAACCCCAGCGCTCGGCCTCAGCGCCGTCCATGGAACGGCCAGTATAGAGCAGCTCAGCGGCGCGGCCCGCGCCGACAATGCGCGGCAGCATATTGCACGCTCCCATGTCGGCGCCGGCCAGGCCGACACGGACGAACAGAAACGCGACTTTGCTGCGCGCCGTGCCGTAGCGCAGATCCGACGCCATCGCCAGAATTGCGCCCGCTCCAGCACAGATGCCGTCAATGGCCGAAATGATCGGCTGCGGACAGGCACGCATGGCTTTGACCAGATCACCGGTCATGCGAGTGAACGCAAGCAATCCGGCCATATCGCCTTTGCGCTGCATCTCGACCAGCGGACCGATAATCTCGTGCACGTCGCCGCCGGAGCAAAAATTTCCACCCGCGCCGGTGATCACCACGGTCTTAACTTCATCTGCATAGACGAGATCGCGGAACGCGTCGCGCAGCTCGGCGTATGATTCCAGCGTCAGCGGATTCTTTCGCTCTGGCCGATTGAGCGTAATGGTCGCAACGGCCCCCTCCACTTGCCACAGAAAATGTCGCGGCTTGAACGTCCCGAAGTCGACGCGCATTGGGCGAAAACGCGCGGTGGTGGTTTCGCCGACCACGCCCTGGGCGGCAGCATGTTCGAGATTGGACATCATTCTCTCCATTAACCGGCAAAAGTCAGCCCACCGCTCACGCTCATCACCTGGCCGGTGATGTAGTCGGATCGGGGCCCCGCAAAGAACACGATCGCGTCCGCGATATCCTGCGGCTTTGCGAAACGTCGGAAAGGAATTGCCTTGAGAAACGCCTCTCTCAGTTTTTCCGGCCGTGTCTGCAACATGGGCGTATCAGTCGGCCCCGGGCACACACAGTTGACGTTGATCGCGTTGCGCGCCACTTCGCGGGCGAGCGACTTGGTGAATGCGATTACGCCCCCTTTGGCGGCGGCATAGGTGGTTTCGCCGCTGCTACCAACCCGTCCGGCGTCGCTCGAAACGTTGACGATCTTGCCCTTGCCGGCGGCAATCATGGCCGGCAGCAAGGCCTGGGTCAGATGCAGCGTGCCACCCAGATTGATCGCGACGACGCGGTCCATGTAGTCGGGCGGATTTTCCACGAACGGCTGAATATCGTTCCAGCCCGCGGCATTGACCAGAATATCGATGCGAGGATGGCGCGCGAGAATAACCGCTGCGCTGCGACGAACGGCGGCCGGGTCGGCAAGATTGATTTGGGCGTATTCGACCTTGAAGTTTGTCCGTTTTGCCTCTTGCTCAACCTCGATCCCTTTCTTCTCATCGATATCGGCGCAAATCACGATTGCTCCGCAGCGAGCGAATTCCATAACCGTTGCCTTGCCGATACCGGAGGCACCGCCGGTGACCAGTGCAATCTTGCCGTCGAATTTCATCGCGCCGCTCCATTTTTTGTCTGCATCAAAGATTGGACCGGACTAGCCAGGAACGCGCCAACGCGTTGCCGCGTCTCAGCCTGGTTAAGGAGCGTCCGGGTGAATTCTAATTCGTCGGTATATCCGCCGCGGTCACCATGTGCCGCCACTGCGATGCACGCCTTGCTGGCGGCAAGCGCCGCGGCGGGGAGATCCGCGATGCCACGCGCTATCTCGGCGGCGCGTTGCGCCAGTTCGGCCAACGGCACCGCCCAATGCACGACGCCGAGCGCGCGCGCTGCCGTGCCATCAAGAATCTCGGCGCTGAGAATAATGCGGGCGGCGGTCGCCGGACCGCATAGCCGAGTAAGACGCTGCGTACCGCCCGCGCCGGGGATCAATCCAAGTCTGGCTTCCGGCAATCCAAGCTTGGCTTCCGCCGCCGCAATTCGCAAATCGCACGCCAGCGCCAACTCTAGCCCCCCGCCCATTGCTGCGCCGCCAATCTCCGCCAGGGTAACCTGGGGCAAACGCTCGATCCGAGCATAGAGCCGTTGGATTCCCGCCACGTACGCATACATGCGATCGGCACCGTCAGGCGCGCCCATGTGCGCGCCTACCTCTTTCAAATCGGCGCCGGCACAGAACACCTTTTGCTCCGATCGGATATGCAGGACGGTGCAAGGCGGGCCATTGGTGAGTTCGTCGAGTTTTGCATCAAATGCCCGCACCCATTCTTCGCAGATCGCATTCACTGGAGGACGGCTCAGCGTCAAGGTGGTCACGGCGTCGCTGGTGCTCGACAGGATCATAAGTGGGCCCGATTCTCTTGCTCTACTTCGGCGGCGAGCGCACGGCTGATAACCAGCCGCTGGATATCATTTGTCCCCTCATAGATCTTGCTCCCGCGCACGGCGCGATAAATTCGCTCGACATTGTGGTCGGTCATATAGCCCGCACCACCAAGTGTCTGAATCGCGTCGGAACAGATGCGTTCGGCGGCTTCGGTGGCGAATAATTTCGCCATCGAGGCTTGTTTAAGACACGGCAATCCTTGACTACGTAAAGCGGCAGCGTGGTGCACCAGTTGGCGCGCAGCTTCGAGTTGTGTCGCCATTTCAGCAAGCCGAAATGCAACGGCCTGATGCTCGAAAATCGCTTTGCCGAAGCTTGTGCGCTCTTGCGCATAGGCGAGTGCAATCTCGTGCGCCGCGCGAGCCATGCCCACGGCTTGCGCCGCGATGCCGATGCGGCCGCCTTCCAGGTTGGCAAGCGCGATACGATAACCTTGGCCTTCGGCGCCGAGCCGGTTCTCCTCCGGTACGTGAAGCTCCTCTAAGTTAATTTCGCATGTGTCCGAGGCGTGCTGTCCCATCTTTCTCTCAATCCGGCCGACGCGATAGCCGGATTGTTCTGTTTCAACGATGAAGCAACTGATGCCCCGTTTTCCCAGCCCGAGGTCCGTCGCGGCGAAAACCAGTGCAACGTCGGCGTTTTTGCCCGAGGTAATGAACTGCTTTGTTCCGTTGAGAACATAGGTTCCCCGTCGATGCTCGGCACGTGTTCGGATCGCACTGGCATCCGAACCGCCTTGCGGTTCCGTGAGACAAAACGCGCTCAGCAACTCACCACGCGCCATCGGTCGTAGGTACTTCTCCTTTTGCTTCGGCGTACCGTACTCAACGAGCGGCATACAGCCGACTGAGTTATGGCCACTCATGATCGTCGAGACGGCTCCGTCGCCGGCTGCTATTTCTTCCAATGCAAGCGCATACGCGATGTAGTCTGCGCCAACACCATCCCACTCCGGGGGGACCGTCATTCCCATGAAGCCCAGCTTTCCCAACTCACGGATCGCATCGCGTGGAAACTCTGCTTGGCTATCCCATTCGGCCGAATGGGGCGTCAAGACTCGCCGAGAAAACTCCCGTGCGGTATTTCGCATTTGTTCCTGTTCTTCGGTCAGCAACATCATGCCTACTCGGCCGCATCGCGACGCGTGATGTCACGCATCTTGAGCAGTTCCCGCGCCACAATGAGTTTTTGAACTTCGGTCGCACCCTCATAGATGCGCAGCGCGCGAATTTCACGATAAAGCGCTTCGACCTTGACACCGACACGAACGCCGTTGCCGCCGAAAAGCTGCACCGCGCGATCGATGACTCGCTGCGCCATTTCGGTGGCAAAGGCCTTTGCCGTCGATGCCTCGCGGGTAATGCGCGCTGCGCCACGATCCTTTTCCCAGGCCGCGCGGTAAATAAGCAGCGCCGCGGCGTCGATGTCGATAGCACTGTCCGCCAGCGCGGCCTGCGTGAGCTGCATATCCGCTAGCGGCGCCCCGAATAAATTGCGCGTCGCCGCGCGCTCGACCATTTCATCGAGGCCGCGGCGCGCCAAACCGAGCGCCGCGGCTGCGACGGTAGACCGGAAGATATCAAGTGTCGCCATCGCGACTTTGAAACCCTCGCCGGCGCCGCCTAGTCGGTTCGACAACGGCACACGGCAGCCGGTGAACCGAAGGGTCGCGAGTGGATGCGGAGCAATGACGTCAATGCGACCGGCTATCTCAAACCCCGGTGTATCGGCATCAACGATGAAACTGGAAAGCCCCTTCGCACCCGGCCCCTCGCCGGTTCGTGCAAATACGACATAGTGGTCAGCGATCCCTCCGTTGGATATCCAGGTTTTGACCCCGTCAATGCGGACATGCGCCGGTCCATCCTTGGTTGCGGTCGTCGCGAGCGCGCCGACATCGGAACCGGCCTCGGGCTCCGAGAGCGCGAACGCCGCGATATGACGGCCGTCGCGCACCGGCGGCAGGTATTTAGCTTTTATCTGGTCGCTGCCGAAAAGCGATATCGATCCAGTTCCCAGGCCCTGCATGGCGAAGGCAAAATCGGCGAGGCTGTCATGCCAGGAGAGGATCTCTCGCGCCGCGCACAGCGTTCGCACGTCGAGCTTTTCCGACAGTCCGCCGTATGCCGCCGGGACAACGGCCCTTAACCAACCTGCATCCCCTAAAGCGCGAACAAGCAATCGGCAGGACTGGTCCACGTTTGCGTGATCGATATGCCCGCCAACCGTTTGGCTGGCCCAATCCGCTAGAGCTGGACCAAACTTCCTATGCGCCTCATCGAAAAAGGGCCAAGCGAGGTGGGCAAGCGGCGGCTTCATTGATCCACACCGCATAGATTTATTTCTTT
>JAUSBQ010000270.1 GCA_030651965.1 Pseudolabrys sp.
TGACGAGACCGGTCGCCGCTCGGTGTGCAGCAGCGAGACAGCCCACCGCCACCACCGCGGCGAAATGATCGAGGCCGATGACCGGATGACCGAGGCCGGACAACAGGCCGTCGCCGAATGTGGCGGGCGTGACGCCGCCCATCGGGTGATGCGCCAGCGCGGGAAATGCCGTCAGGGCAAGGCCAAATCCGATCAACAAGCGCTTCATCGGGAAAATCTCCAGTCCCAGTCAGGCTAGCCCACCCGGCCCGGCTTGACAGCCCCCGCCCTCGCCCCCGACAAGGCGGGGTCAAAGAACGCCGGGGACCGCATGTCAAACGAAAAACTCGCCAAAATCATCGACGACGCCTTCGACAACCGCGACGCCGTCAGCCCGAAGACCAAAGGCGCGGTGCGCAAGGCGGTCGATACCGCGCTCGGCCTGCTCGACAGCGGCGAGGCGCGCGTCGCCGAGCGCCAGAGCGACGGGATGTGGCAGGTCAATCAGTGGCTGAAGAAGGCCGTGCTGCTGTCGTTCCGGCTCAACGACATGAGCGTCATTCAAGGCGGCCCCGGCAAGGCCGTCTGGTGGGACAAGGTCGACTCGAAGTTCAAGGGCTGGACTGCCGCGCGCTTCCGCAAAGAAGGCTTCCGCGCCGTGCCCGGCTGCGTCGTGCGCAAGTCGGCCTTCATCGCGCCCGGCGTGGTGCTGATGCCGTCCTTCGTCAATCTCGGCGCCCGCGTCGATACCGGCACCATGGTCGACACCTGGGCCACCGTCGGCTCCTGCGCGCAGATCGGCAAGCATGTGCATCTGTCCGGCGGCGTCGGCATCGGCGGCGTGCTCGAGCCGTTGCAGGCCGGACCGGTGGTGATCGAGGACAATTGCTTCATCGGTGCGCGCTCGGAAGTCGTCGAAGGCGTGATCGTGCGCGAAGGCGCGGTGCTCGGCATGGGCGTCTATCTCGGCCAGTCGACCAAGATCGTCGACCGCGCCACCGGCAAGGTTTTTTACGGCGAAGTGCCGCCTTACTCGGTCGTCGTCTCCGGCACCATGCCGGGCAAGCCATTCCCGAACGGCGACCCGGGCCCGAACCTGTACTGCGCCGTCATCGTCAAGCGCGTCGATGAGAAGACGCGCAGCAAGACCAGCATCAATGAGCTGCTCCGCGACTGAGGCGCGTTGAATGACCATGTTCGCCGATCCCCTTGCCCTTGCCCGCGACCTGCTGCGCTGCCCGTCGGTGACGCCGGCGGAAGGCGGCGCGCTGGCGTTCATGGAAAAGACGCTTGCAGCGGCCGGCTTCACCGTCCACCGCATGACCTTCAGCGAGCCGGGCGCGGAGGACGTCGAGAACCTTTATGCCCGCATCGGCACGACCGGGCCCAATCTGGTGCTGGCCGGTCATACCGACGTGGTGCCGCCCGGCGATGAGCACGCCTGGAAACATCCGCCTTTCGCCAGCGCGGTCGATGACGGCATGCTGTATGGCCGCGGCGCGGTCGACATGAAAGGCGGCATCGCCTGCATGATGGCCGCGGCGCTCGACCACATCACCGCCAATGGCGGCAGGCCGAAGCAGGGTTCGATTTCGTTTCTGATCACCGGCGACGAAGAAGGCATCGCCGTCAACGGCACGCCGAAGCTGCTGCGATGGTGCGCGGACAAAGGGGAAAAGTTCGATCACTGTCTGCTCGGCGAGCCGAGCAATGTCGATGACCTGGGCGACACCATCAAGATCGGCCGCCGCGGTTCGCTCAACGGCCATCTCATCGTCACCGGCAAGCAGGGCCACGTCGCTTACCCCGAGCGCGCCATCAACCCGGTGCGCGGCATCGTCAGACTGATCGACACCATCCAGTCGCAGCCGCTCGATAGCGGCAACGAGAATTTCCCGCCGTCCAATCTGGAATTCGTCTCGGTCGATGTCGGCAACAAGACGGTCAATCTCATTCCCGGCGAAGCGCGGGCGATGTTCAACATCCGCTTCAACGATTGCCACACGCTCGACTCGCTGAAAGCGCTGTTGCAGCAGCGCGCCGAGAAGGCCGCCGGCGGCGAGATCAAGTTTGCGTTCAAATTCCAGCCGTCGAATGCCGGCGTGTTCGTCACCAAGCCGGGCCCGTTCACCGACATGGTGTCGGGCGCGGTCGAAGCGGTGACCGGGCGCAAGCCCACACTGTCGACCACCGGCGGCACCTCGGATGCGCGCTTCATCACGCATCATTGCCCAGTGGTGGAGTTCGGCCTCGTCGGCCAGACCATGCACCAGGTCGACGAGCGCGTGCCTATCGCCGACCTGCGCGCGCTGACCGGGATCTATCGCAAGATCATCGACACGTATTTCGCTTAATAGTCGACCTTCATCAAATACAGCCCGTCCGGCGGCGCGACCTGCCCGCAGGCAGCGCGGTTGCGCGCTTGCAACGCGTTCCACAGATCGTCGGCGGTCCACGCGCCCGGCCCGGTCAGCCCGGTATTGACCAGCGAACCGACCATCGAGCGCACTTGGTTGTGCAGGAACGACCGCGCCGAGGAAAAGACATGCACCTCGTCGCCGGCGCGCACGACATCGAGCTGGTCGAGCGTCTTGTCCGGCGACTTGGCCTGGCATTCGGTCGAGCGGAAGGTGGTGAAGTCGTGCTTGCCGAGCAGGCGCTGTGCCGCCGCGTGCATCGCCTCGGCGTCGAGCGGGCGCACCACGCGCCAGGCATATTTACGGTCGAAGGTCAGGTCGGATCGGCGGTTGACGATCCGGTAGTAGTAATGCCGCTTCACCGCCGACCGGCGGGCATCGAAATCGTCGGCCGCGCGCTCGGCCTTGAGCACCGCGACGGGACGCGGCCGCAGGTGCGCGTTGAGCGCGTCGCGCACCGTGTCGGTTTCCCAATCCTTGCTGAGTTCGACGCTGGCCACCTGCCCGCGCGCATGGACGCCGGCATCGGTACGCCCGGCGCCCTGCACCGGCACGGCCTCGCCGGTGAGCGCAG
>JAUSBQ010000272.1 GCA_030651965.1 Pseudolabrys sp.
AGCTTCGCTATTTGAGCTCGCTCGCCCGCCACAAGCATTTTGGCCGGGCGGCGAAGGATTGCGCCGTCAGCCAGCCGGCGCTCTCGATGCAGATCCGCGAGCTGGAGCGCGAGATCGGCGCCGAACTGGTGGAGCGCCGCCCGGGCGAAATTGCCCTGTCCGACATTGGCGAGGACGTGGCGCGGCGCGCCGAGCATATCCTCGCATCGACCCGCGATCTGGTCGACTTTGCCCGGCATCGCGACGTGCTCAGCGGACCGCTCAAGCTCGGCATCATTCCGACGCTGGCGCCGTATATTCTGCCGCGCGTGCTGCCGCTGTTGCAGACAAGCTACCCGATGCTGCGGCTGGAAGTGCGCGAGACCCTGACCCGGCAATTGCTCGACGAACTCGTCAGCGGCGAACTCGATTGCGTGATGCTGGCTTTGCCGGCGGAGCGCGACGATGTCGAAACCTTGCCGCTGTTCACCGACGCCTTCCTGCTGGCGGTGCCGGCCGGCGATCCATTGCCGGCGCATTCGCGCGTCGACATCGTCGACGTCGATCAGCGCCGTCTTATTCTGCTGGAGGAAGGCCACTGCCTGCGCGACCAGGCTTTGGCGTTCTGCGCTACCAAGAGGCGCGACCAGCCAGCGGCGCTCGCAGCAACGTCGCTCACCACGGTGATGCAGATGGTGGCGAACGGCTATGGCGTGACCCTGGTGCCGGAAGTCGCCATCGACGCCGAGCTGCGCGATGCGCGCGTCAAGCTGCTGCGCTTCTCCGAGCCGGAGCCGGGCCGCGGCATCGGCCTCGCCTGGCGCCGCACCTCGCCGCGGGGCAACGATTTCGCGGCTTTGGGCGCGGCGGTGAAGCAGGCGCTGGGACAGTGATTTGGGGGGTGAAGTGCGCCGGGACTACACATCAATCTCGCGCTGAAGCTTTCTGGGGTCTTCCAGGCAGTAATAGCCGGATAGCCGCGTTACCACCTTGGCGCGGATCCACTCGTTCATGATGCGGCTGACATTCTCGCGGGCGATGCCGGCCATGCTGGCGAGATCGGTCTGGCTGAGCTTCTGCCGGATGACGATGCGGCCCGAGCCGACGTCATTGCCGAAGGCGTGCGCCAGATCGAGCAGCGCGCGCGCCACACGGCCCTTCAGCGGCAGAAAGCTTCCCGCCGCGACGATCTGATCGGTGTCGCGCAGGCGCGCCGCCATGACGGTCAGCAGATATTTGTAGATCGCCGGCTCCGCGGCGGCGAACTTCTCGAAAGCGGCGCGGCTCAAAAAACGAAGTTTGCAATCGCGCAAGCCCGTCACCGTGGCCGACCGCGGCAGGCCGTCAATGATGGCCAGATCGCCGACGATCGAACCCGGTCCGAGAATGGCGAGGATGCGCTCGGCGCCGCTCGCCGAGGCGATGCTGACTTTCAGCAGGCCCTCGTCGACGCGGTACAGCCCGTCGCCCGGATCGCCGGCCATGAACAGCACTTCGTCGGCGGCAAGGTTGCGCGCGGTCGCTCCGGCCAGCAGCGGCGCGGCAAGCCGGCTCGGCAGGTCGGACAAAAGATTGGTACCGGCGGGCCGAGCGGATGGCATGCCGGACTGTTTAGCAGAAAAGAGCGGGGGCGCGCGAAGTCGGGGCAATGTCGTTTATTTTCAGTTCAAGGCGATCTTGATGGTGATCGGCGCCAGCGGGTCGATGCCGTTGAGCGGCTGCGGGTGATAGCGAACCATGTCGATGGCCAAAGCGGTCGACACCAGCACGAAGAAGGTGAGGCCGATCAGGATGATACTTCGCATGACGTCGCTCCCTTGTTCTTGTGGCGCCGCGCCGATCGGTCGGGCGGCTGCCATGGTTAACAAGCTACAAGTGGCGGCCGGCCGGCGCTGTGACCCGGGTCACAAAAAGCCGCATTCGGGCGGGCCGCGCGGGCTAAAAAAAACGGCCCGCAAGCGGGCCGTTCAAGTCGGGGTGGGTTCAAGAGTCCGGGTATTTGGGGGAGGGGCCTCTTGGGGGAGAGGCCCCTCGGGTCCAAAGCTTCCTTTGGGGAAGGAAGCCCTGGGGGTGGTTAGAGCGCGTTGTAGGTCGAACCGTTCGACGCCTGCATGATCTGGCCGCGTACCGGCGCGCGCAGTGGGGAGCGGACGGGCTGCGGCGTCTGGATTTGCGTGGGGGTAGCCGAGGCGGCGCTGTCGACACCGCCCGGATAGGGGCTGACCACGTTGGTCACGAGCGCGGCAACCGCGAGAGCCAGGGTGAAAATCGCGAGAATGATGGTCTTCGGCATTGTCGTCCCTCCTGTTCGCGGTTGGGAAATCCGTTCCCGATGATTGGAAACTAGGCCGCTGGACGAGGACGCGCTGTGACGGGAGTCACAGAAATGCGGATAGTGCCTGGGTGCGTGACAGGTAAGCATCCGGTGAGGGCCGCGGTTCAGGCAGGACGCGGATGCTTCTTGTTTGGCTTTCGGGACCATCGTTTTGCGAGGAGAGCGACCTCACGGACGAGCCAATCAGCATCCACCTTGTTGGGATCGAAGTCTTCCGGCAGCCGTTCCTTGATTTCGGCATGACGTTCATGGCTGGCGTCGCCGATTGCTTCGATGAGTTCGGCATAACCCCAGGGGGCCGCCGACATCTTCCGGAGGGCTTCGTCCGCTTACCTCAATCAGGCGCGGATAGCCCACGCCGGGCTGCGGATCGGCGAGCCGCTCGATCTTGAGCGTGTGTTCCCAGCCATCGCCGAAGTCGTAGAGGTATCGCAGCGTCTTGGTGCCGAGATCTTCAAGGACGTCGTCGAGGCGGGCCTTGCGGGCGTCGAGAGGACCGTCGCCCCAATCCGGGTCGGGAATGCCCCATCCGACATCCCGGCCGCGGATCTCATAGAGGTGCATGTTGCTCCAGCCCATTGCCGCCTGGATCGTCAGATGAAGGCGATCGAGGCGGATATCGAACGGCACTTCGATGCGGCGCAGAACCTCAGGCTCGACGTCGTTCAAGGTGACTTTGATGCGTGCGATGGTCTCGGGGCTCATGCCGCCAGTTTACGATGCCCATGCTCGGCAGCCCAGCGCCATGGCAACAGCTCCGGCAACCGCGACTGTGGAATCTGGGCGATACGCGTCAACACGTCGGCGAGCCAGGCGAGCGGATCGACGTCATTGAGCTTGGCCGTCGTGATCAACGTCGCCATAGCCGCGGCCCGATCGGCGCCACGCTCGGAGCCGGCGAACAACCAAGACTTTCGTCCCAGGGCAAAGCCGCGCAGGGCGCGCTCGGCCGCATTGTTCGTGAGACAGATCCTGCCGTCGTCGAGGAAGCGGGCGAACCGATCCCAGCGCTTGAGCATGTAGTCGATTGGCTTGGCGACGGAGGCAGAGCGCGACAAACGGGACCGCTCATCACGCAGCCATGCTTCCAGAGCGGCCAGAAGCGGTGCGCTTTGCTCACGGCGCACGCGCAGACGGTCGTCGGCGTTCATCCCATTAATGCCTCGCTCAATATCGAACAGCGCGTCGATGCGCTTGACCGCCTCCAGCGCGATCGGCGAGATCGCCGCCGCGTCCTTGCCGCGCCGGGCATTGGCCGCGATGTCGGCGAGCTCGAAGAACTGCCGTCTTGAATGGGCCCAGCACAGCGCCGGCGTGATTGCCCCGGCAAGCCGCGATGGGTCGTAGAGGCCGTTGTAGCCGCTATAGGCGTCCGCCTGCAGGATGCCGGTGAAGCCTTCAAGATGCCGCTCGGGGTGCTCATGCCGACGATCGCGCGAGGCGTAGTAGAGAGCCGCCGGCGGCGCGCGACCGTCAAAGGGCCGATCATCACGGACATAGGTCCAGATATGCCCCGTGACCGTCTTGCCCTTGGCCAGGATCGGCACCGTCGTGTCGTCGCCATGCAGACGCTCGGCGGCCAGCACGTGGGCTTCGATCAGTACGTGCAGCGGCTGCAGCGCCGCCGTACAGGCGCCAACCTGGTCGGCGAGCGTCGATACGCTCAGATCGATGCCTTCGCGCCGGTAGCGTTCGCTCTGGCGGTTCAGCGGCTGATGCTGGCCGAACTTCTCGAACAGTATCATGGCCAGCAGGTTCGGCCCGGCAAAGCCCCGCGGCGTGACATGAAACGGCGCCGGCGGCTGCGTGATCGTCTCGCATTCCCGGCAGGAGAACTTCTCGCGCACCGTCTGGATCACCTTCCACCGCCGCGGGATCACCTCCAGCGTCTCGGTGATATCCTCGCCCAGCTTGGACAGCTTCGCCGATCCGCAGCAGGGGCAGTTCTCGGTCGCCGCGATGACCACGCGCTCACGCGGCAGATGGTCGGGGAACGGCTTGCGCGAAGGCCGCTTGCGCTCGAACGATTTGACCGGCTGCGTCCGGGCCGCCGCCTTCTCGGCCGCCAACTCGTCTTCGGTCGCTCCCGCCTCCAGGTCTTCGAGCTGGAGCTCCATCTGCTCCAGGAGCCGCGCCTTGTGCTCGGAGCGCCGACCGTAAAGCGCACGCCGAAGCCTCTCGATTTCGAGCTTGAAGTGGGCGATCAGCGCTTCCGTGCTGGAACTCTCCGCCACCGCCCGCGCGGCCAGCGCCTCCGCCTCCACGCGCGCGGCGCGCTCAGCAAGGATCATCGTATGAGCGGTGGCAAGATCGGATGGCAGCGGTTCAGACGCCGATATCATAGGCCCGAGAGAATCATATTCGTCAGCAACCGCAAAGAAAATCCGTCACCCAACCGACGTCGGACGCCAGGTTTCTTGCGGATTGCGCCAATCGATTCCGGACAGCAGATAGCCAAGCTGGGCCGAAGAGATGGTCACGGCGCCGCCCGCCGAACTCGGCCACAAGAAGCGGCCTCGTTCCAGTCGCTTCGTGAACAGGCAAGCCCCCTGACCATCGTGCCAGATCACCTTCAACAGATCGCCGCCACGGCCGCGAAAGACAAAAAGATGCCCGCTCAGCGGATCCCGGTTGAGCACCTGCTGCACCAGCAAAGACAGGCCCGGGAAGCCCTTCCTCATGTCGGTATGGCCGGTCGCCAGCCAAACCCGCACCCCGCTCGGGAGCGGAATCACGGCAGCGCCTCAAGCCCGCGGACCAGCCGCAACACGGCGCCGATATCGGCATCACGATCGAAGATGACCCGCCGGCCCTTCGCGCTGACTATCTCGATCCGGCCGCCGACCGGTTCGACCGCCTGCGCGGGCGGCTCCGGCGTGATTGTCGCCGGCACAAAACCGGCCATCGCGCCAAGCCGTCC
>JAUSBQ010000276.1 GCA_030651965.1 Pseudolabrys sp.
GGTGCGGCGCGGCTTCGTCGACAAACCGAAAACGCTGGAGACGGTCGACAGGACCACGAAGACCTTCGACGTGCGCAAGGCCAAGCGCGACCCGGAAGCCGTCAGCCTGTCCGGCGGCAATTTGCAGAAATTCATCGTCGGCCGCGAAATCCTGCGCGAGCCGGGCGTGCTCATCGTCAGCCAGCCGACCTGGGGCGTCGATGCCGGCGCCGCCGCCGTGATCCGGCAGGCGCTGCTCGATCTGTCCAGCCGCGGCAGTGCGGTGCTGGTGATCAGCCAGGACCTCGATGAACTGGCCGAGATCGCCGACCGCATCGCGGTGATGTTCCACGGCCATCTGTCAGAGCCGATCGCGGCCGCCGACGCCACGCGCGAGAAGCTCGGCCTGCTGATGGGCGGCGCTTCGGCCGCGGAAGCGGAAGCCGGCAGGAAGGAGGCGAGCCATGCAGTTGGTGCTTGAGAAGCGCGCCGAGCGCTCGACCAAGATCGCCATCCTGTCGCCGCTGCTCGCCATCGCGCTGACCTTGGTGACGATGTCGATCCTGTTCGCCATCCTCGGCAAGAATCCGGTCATGGCGCTTTATGTCTATTTCGTCGAGCCGCTGACCGATTCATTCACGCTGATGGAAATCGCCGTGAAGGCGACGCCGTTGGTGATGATCGCGGTCGGCCTGTCGCTCTGCTATCTCGCCAATGTCTGGAATATCGGCGCCGAAGGCCAGTTCATCATGGGCGCGGTCTGCGGCAGCTATCTCGCCGTGGTCACCAACGGCACCGATGCCGGGCCCTGGGTGCTGCCGGCGATGCTGGTGATGGGCGCGCTCGGCGGCGCGCTCTGGGCGCTGATCCCGGCGATCTGCAAGGTGCGCTTCGGCGCCAACGAAATTCTAACGAGCTTAATGCTGGTCTATGTCGCTGACCTGATCATGGACTATCTGGTGCGCGGGCCGTGGCGCGACCCGAAGGGCATGAACTTTCCGACCACGGCCTCGTTCGATCCGGTGGCGACGGTGCCGACTCTGTTCGAAACCGGCCGTGTCCACTGGGGCGCCGCGGTGGCTTTGATCGTGGTGGCGCTGGCGGCGGTGATGCTGGGGCGCACCATCAAGGGCTTTGAAATTCGCGTGGTCGGCGCGGCGCCGCGGGCGGCGCGCTTTGCCGGCTTCAGTTCGAATCGCCTGGTGCTGTTCACCTTCGCGGTATCGGGCGCACTGGCAGGATTGGCCGGCATCATCGAAGTCGCTGGACCGGTCGGCGTGCTGCAACCGGGCATTTCGCCGGGCTATGGTTTCACCGCCATCATCGTCGCCTTTCTCGGGAGATTGAACCCGGTCGGCATTCTGATCGCCGGACTTTTTCTCGCGCTCACCTTCATCGGCGGCGAAGGCGCGCAGATCTCGATGAAGATCCCGCTCGATCTCACCAAAGTGTTCCAGGGCATTCTGCTGTTCTATGTGCTCGCCTGCGACTCCCTGATTCTCTATCGCATCCGTCTGATCGGTTCACCGAAGAAAGCCTCTCATGGGACTGCTTGAAGCCATCATCATTTCGGTGATCGCGGCCTCGACGCCGTTGCTGCTGGCGGCGGCCGGCGAACTCGTCGTCGAGCGCTCCGGCGTGCTCAATCTCGGCACCGAAGGCATGATGATCATGGGCGCGGCCTGCGGCTTTGCCGGCGCCTATTTCACCGGATCGACCCTGATCGGCGCGCTGTGCGGCATTGCCGCGGGCGCGGCGCTGTCTTTGGTGTTCGCGGCGCTGACGCTGGGGTTGGCGGTCAATCAGGTGGCGGCGGGACTGGCGCTGACCATTCTCGGCGTCGGCCTGTCCGGCCTGATCGGCGCCGGCTTCGTCGGCGAGCGCATTACGCCAGCGCCGCATCTGTATCTGCCGGTGCTGACCGATATTCCGTTCGTCGGCAAGATT
Organism: Pseudolabrys sp.; assembly: GCA_030651965.1. Taxonomy (GTDB): domain Bacteria; phylum Pseudomonadota; class Alphaproteobacteria; order Rhizobiales; family Xanthobacteraceae; genus Pseudolabrys. The sequence goes on from JAUSBQ010000276.1 coordinate 1,927, forward strand.
CTGTTCGGCCAGGATGGCTTCGTCTATTTCTCGGTCGCGCTGGTCGTGGCGATCTGGTGGTTTCTGTATCGCACCCGCGCCGGTCTCGTGCTGCGCGCTGTCGGCGACAGCCACACCTCGGCGCATGCGCTCGGTTATCCCGTGCTGAAAATCCGTCTGCTGGCGGTGCTGTTCGGCGGTGGCTGTGCGGGCCTGGGCGGCGCCTTCCTGCCGCTGGCTTACACGCCATTCTTCATTCCCGGCATGACCGCGGGGCGCGGCTGGATCGCGCTGGCGCTGGTGGTGTTCTCGTCATGGATGCCGGGGCGTCTCGCCGCCGGCGCCTATCTGTTCGGCGCGGTGACCATCCTGCAACTGCACGCGCAGGCTTTCGGCCTCGGCATTCCGTCGCAACTGATGACGGCGCTGCCTTATCTGGCGACCATCATCGTGCTGGTTCTGATTTCACGCGCGCGCGGCAGCGCCGGTTCGGTGGCGCCCGCGTCCCTCGGCGTCGTGTTCGTGCCTGACCGATAGCTTTCACTTTGAGAACCCACCCGTCTGACAAACCGGAGTTGAAACGATGAAAAAAACGATGATGACAGTCGCGGCCGCCGCCCTGGCGAGCATTTCGATTTTGGCGACAGGCTTCAGCGCCTCGGCCGCCGAGAAGCTCAAGATCGGCTTTATCTATCTCGGCCCGATCGGCGATCTCGGCTGGACCTACATGCACGAACTCGGCCGTCAGATGATGGTCAAGGAACTGGGCGACAAGGTCGAGACGACCTATCTCGAGAATGTCAGCGAAGGTCCCGACTCGGAGCGTTCGATCGAGCAGCTCGCGCGCACCGGCCACCAGCTCATCTTCACCACGTCGTTCGGCTACATGGACCCGACACTGAAGGTCGCCAAGAAGTATCCGAAGATCAAGTTCGAGCACGCCACCGGCTTCAAGAGCGCGCCGAACATGGGCACCTATTCCGGCAAGTTCTACGAAGGCCGCTACATCCAGGGCGTGATCGCCGGCAAGATGTCGAAGAAGGGTGTGCTCGGCTACATCGCCTCGTTCCCGATTCCGGAAGTGATCTCCGGCATCAACGCCACCATCCTCGGCGCGCAGACCGTCAATCCCGACATCAAGATCAAGGTGATCTGGGTCAACACCTGGTTCGATCCGGGCAAGGAAGCCGACGCCGCCAAGGCGCTCGCCGACCAGGGCGCCGACATCATCATGCAGCACACCGACAGTCCGGCGGCGATGCAGGTGGCCGCGCAGCGCGGCATTTACGCCTTCGGCCAGGACTCCGACATGATCAAGTTC
>JAUSBQ010000294.1 GCA_030651965.1 Pseudolabrys sp.
CGACGCCGTCGCCGAGGTGCTTGCTCCAGTCGGCGACATTCGGCGGCAGGTTCTTGTCGTCGGCCAGCGCGCTGCCCGTTGCGCCCACAGCCGCCAAGCCACCCAAGGAAACCGTTGCCGCGCCCGCCAGAAAGCGGCGACGCGAGGTGCGCGCCTCGTCGTTCGAGTCCGTCATCATCAACTCCCGGCGTATTCTCTCCCGTTGGCTTCCTATCACATTCTAAATATTGAATGTAACAAAAACCTCGCGTTGCGCACGCTCTTTTTCAGACAGCCCCGTCCCATGGGGTGCGTTAAATGCCGGATATTTTCACCGAAGAATTCGGCGTCACCCGCACCGTCTTCTCGGCGGCGATATGGCGCTCGACCACGTCCCAGATGTTCGGCCCCTGAGTTCCTTCGTTGACGCTGGCCCAGCCGGCGACCACGTATTCATCACGCGTCGCGATCGGTTTGCCGGTTTTGAGAAGGGTCATGCCGGAAATACGCTGGCCGATTGGCTTCGATATATCAATGGAATAGCCGAGGCCGCCGCAGCGCACCATGTCGCCGCCCTGTTGGTAATAGGGATCGGGATTGAACAGGTTGTCGGCGACGTCCTCGAGGACCTCCTTGAGACGCTCGCCGGTCATCGCCATGCGATAGACCTGCGGATAGGTGATCGCGGTGGCGTTGTGGATGTCCTCAACCGTGATCGGCGCCCCCGGCAGCACGCTGGTACCCCAGCGGAACCCCGGTGACAGCGCGATCTCGGCGTCACGCTCCTTGATCAGCGCCGCGCAGATCAGGTCGTCGAAGGTGCCGTTGAAATTGCCGCGCCGGTACAACAGTGAGTCGGAATGGCCAACGACCCGCGACAGTTCCTTGGCATAAGGTGCGCGCGCCTTGGTCACCGCCGCCGTCATCGCCGCGTCCGGCTTGATGACGTCGGCAAACAGCGGGATCAGCTTGTAGCGCCAGGCCTTCACCGCCCCGCCCTGCACGTCGAGGTCGAGCCGCGACACGAATTTGCCGTGACTCCCCGAGGCAATCAGCAGGGTCTTGCCAACCGTGACCGCTTCCGGCAGCGCGTCATGGGTGTGGCCGGTGAGGATCACGTCGATGCCGTCGACGCGCGACGCCAGCTTGCGGTCGACGTCGAAGCCGTTATGCGACAGCAGCACCACCAGTTGCGCGCCGCCCTTGCGCGCCTTGTCGACTTGCGCGCGCACTTCCTCCTCGCGAATGCCGAACGACCATTTCGGCATCATCCAGCGCGGATTGGCGACCGGCGTATAGGGAAACGCCTGGCCGAGCACGGCGATCTTGACGCCGCCCTTCTCGACCATCTTGACCGCATCGAACACCGGCTCGTTCCATTCCGTGTCGCGGATGTTGAGCGCAAGGAACGGGAAGTCCAGGCTCTTGATCAGTTCCTGGAGGCGGGCCTCGCCGTAGGTGAACTCCCAATGGCCGGTCATCGCATCGGGCTTCAGCAGAGCCATGCAGTCGACCATGTCCTGGCCGCGGCTGGCATTGGCCCCGAGCGAGCCTTGCCAGGTGTCGCCGCCGTCGAGCAGCAGCACCTTGCCATCGCGCTCGGCGCGCACCTGCGCCACCACGGTCGCCAGCCGGTCGAGGCCGCCGATCTTGCCGTAGCTCGCAGCCAGCGCGGTGAAGTCCTGGTCGGTCATCGCGTAAGCCGCGGCCGACTTCGGCGCGATGCCGAATTTGGTGAGAAAATCCGTGCCGGTCAGATGCGGCGGCAGGCCTTTTGCCTCGCCGACGCCGAGATTGACGCTCGGCTCGCGGAAATAGACCGGCATGAGCTGGCCGTGAATATCCGTGACATGCAGCAGCGTAACATTGCCGAGCGCATCGAACCGCGTGAGGTCGTCTTGCGTCAGGCGCTGCTGCGCGAAAGCGCGCATGATGCCGCCGCTGCCGATGCTAAGCGCGGCGGTGGCGGCGCTGACCTGAAGCATTTCACGGCGTGTGATCATGGATTGGCTCTCTGTTCCGCTCGGTACGACTCGTGATCCATCGGTGGCAATCCCGGGCGTGACGCCGGATTTGCCTGACTTCATCGCAGCGCGATGCGTGGATGGCCGGGCCCGCGCCCGGCCATGATCTATCTCAGTGGCGAATGCCCGGCACGCTCAGTTTGAGACCTTGGCTCTGCATTTTGACGTACAGTTCAAGATCGCCATATTCCTTGGCGTCCGGCGGCAATTCATCGCCACGAATATTGACCGAACACCACTGGAAGCGCTGGCGGATGTCCCAAACCGTTTGAAGGCTGGTGCGCCAGGTCGGGAAGTGATCCGCCTGCCCTTTTGGTTCGCCCATCCACTGTCCGCGAATCCACTTGTTGACCGCGATGCCGTGGCAATCCGTACAGGCCAGGTTGAGCGCGCCGACTTTGCGCTTGCTCAGTTCCGCGCCGCGCGCGATGGCGGCCTTGGCTTCGGCGCTCTCGGTGTCGACCTTGATCGGCGCGCCGTTGGCGAGGAAATTCAGATAGACCGACATCGCCCGGTTATTGGGTGTTTCCATCAGCCAGTTGTCGCCGGTCGTGGCTTTGGCATGGCGCGTCACGAACTCCTCGACGCCCAGAACCTTGTTGAGCCGGGGCTCCCATTTCGGCATCGAGGCAGCCCAGGTCTTGAACGACGCCGCCGGGTCGCTGTGGCAGGTGTTGCACGAGAAGCCGGCAGAAGTTTTGATTTTCCAAAGCTCCTGCCCTTTGTCGATCGACCACATGCCGGGGTTTTCGAGCGGATCGAGATTGTCGCGCTTCTCGATCGGCTGAGGACGCTTCTCGGGATCATCGAGCACGGTTTTGAACACGGCCGGCGCTTTCAGCGTCTTCAGAAAGGCGACCATGTCCCTGATTTCGGCGTCCGAGAAAAAGCCGTGGCTGCCCCAGGGCGGCATCACGGTTTCCGGATTATAGACGCGCGCGTCGAAGACATAGTTATAGAGCCACTCGTCTTCGCGGCCGGCATTGCCGATTTCCGAGAGGTCGGGCGCGACGTTGCCAGGCAAATCCGCGTTGCCGGCCGGGCCCATCACATGACACGCCAGACAGGACCCGCCGCGCGAACGGTCGGCAACCAGTCTGGCGCCCTTGGCAGCATCGCCTTCGACTGGACCAGTCAGCTTTATCGGCTCTTTCGGCGCCGGCGCGGTCGCCAGCTTGCCGAGCGTGTTGTATTTCGAGTAGTCGGCCGCCGGCCAGCCGGGATAGCGTTTCCACGGCGTCGCCGCTGCGCTCGGCCCGGTGTCGAGCGGAGCCGGCCTTTTGGCCTGCGCGTTGGCGTCCGAACCGCCAGCCGCTACAAAAATGCCCATCGCGACCGCCGTCAGAATCCCTGCCCGCATCGTCGTCATCCTTCCCCACGCGAAAATTCGTTTTCTTATATACCTCAGGCGCCAGACCGCGCCCGGGTATTTTATTTCAACGTTTCGTCAGGCCACGGTAATTTTTTCTTCCGCGGTTGTGACCGAGCCGTCGTCGTCCGTCCAACTGAACTTGAAGGTACCGCTCTCGTCCACCTTGGCGAAGAACTGGAGATATGGATTGGCGGCGACCGCCGGCTCGATGGTGGCCGAGAACACCGGCTTGCCGTTGAACTGGACCGCGAATTTATTGATGATCTTGCGCGGAATGGTCTTGCCGTCGCGATCCTTGCGCTGGCCGCTTTCCATTGTGTGCGGCAGCAGCGTCTTGATCTCGATGACGTCGCCCTTCTTGGCGGTCTTGGGAACTCTGATCTTCGGCGTTTCAGCCATGATAATCTCCTGAAATTCGATTGCCCGCTATGTGTCTGGCGTGTCGGATCAGCCGCCGCAGCCGCCGATGGTGACCTTGACCAGCTTGCTCGCGGTGAAATATTTGCCGCCGCTGGTCTTGGCGACCACGACGATGTTCTGGGTGGTGGCGAGCCTGATGCGGGTCGAGGCTTCCGCCTTGCCGGAGAGCGGCGTGAAGTGGAAGGTGGCGACGCCCGGGTTCGGGTTGCCTTCGGCGACCACCAGCACGTCGCTGACATAATCGGCGTCGGTCATCGGCGCATCGACCGAAAACGACAGCGGCACGGTGTTGCCGTTCTCGGCGATCTCCGGCAGCTCGATTGAAATCTTGCCGCTCTCCGGCTTGGCGCCGCCCGTGAACTTGGCAACGTCGCCGGCAGCGGCCTGCGGGGTGGCGTAAGCGCCCTTGCCCCAGCCGAGAACGGTAATCGCGGCGCTTCCGGCGCCGAGCGCCAAGGCTGCGCGACGGGACAGGTGTCGCATCGATAGTCCTCCCGAAAAACATTCTGGGGCGCCGTGCCCCGTTTCAGCACCGACCATAACCACGGCTGCGATCAGGTCAAATCATATTCACAAAAAAGAATATGGCATCCACCGCGCCGCGCGGCGAAATAAGACCGGTCAACTCGGCTGGGATTTGACGAAGTCGCGGAAGCTCTTGTCTTGATAGGCCTTTTCCCGGACGTAGCGAAACATCGCGAGAAAATCCTCGGGCCGCAGATAGCCGGGCGCGCGCGCCACTTCGCGCTTCTGCGGCTGCAATTCCTTAAGGCCGGCGGCCTTTTCCGCGAAGAACTGGAAGGTCGGCGTGAATCGCACGCCGTACTTCGCCGCCATGTCCTTTTCCGACAACTTGGCGCCGTCAAAGTCGGTAACGATACGCGAACCGATGATGTTGAGTTGAAGCACCTCGAAATTGGCCCTGATGTAGCCGGAAATTTCCGGCCGGGCGAAATTGACGAAATGCGTTTCCTTGCAATACGGACAGCCCTTCAGTTCCCACATGACAACGAAGCGTTTGCCCGCCTTGCGCGCGTCCTCGAGATCCTCGGCAAGGTCGAGGAAGCTTTCCAGGAACCACGACTGTTTGTAGATCCCGTCATCGGTAAGAATCGGGTCTTCGGCGCGCGCCGCCCGCGTCCCGAGGAGCGAGGCGGCCGCGGCCCCCACCATCAATTGCCGTCGTGATAAGACCATGTTCGTCCGCCGTAAATTAAACCGGCGAGAACGGGACTCGCCGCCAAGCCTCTTAGAGGCCAAGACTCTTAGACGCCAAGCCTCTTACACGCCTCTTATATTCATAATAGATGATACCTTCGTCTCACAGTGCGGTGAACAAATATGCCGGCCAGCTTTGCACGTATCGCAGCCCTCAGTCTTGCCTTGGGCTTTGCCGTACTGACGAGCCTGAGCAGTGCCAATGCCGGCGACCTGGCCGACTTCAACATGGCGGTGGAGAAGGCCGCAGGCCATAACCGGGTGGCGATCGGCTATCTGCGCACCGGCAATACCGACCTCGCCTCGCTCGAACTCGACCGTCTGCGCCAGGCCTGGGGAGCGCTTGCCGCGCGCTTTTCCGGCAAAGCGCCGGACGCCTTCGATGGCAACGCGCTGTTCGGCACGACTCTGGTCAACGTCAATGCACGGCTGGTCGCCGCCGACATGATGCTGAAATCGGGCCGGCCCGAGGCCACCAGCCAATCGCTCACCGCCATCCGCAGCGATCTCTATGACCTGCGCAAGTCGGCCGGTATCGTTGTACTGGCCGACTGCGTGCGCGATGCCAACGCGGCCGCCGACGCGATTATGGTCTATAATGACAAGGCGCTCGACTGGACCAAGTCGCAGATCCGCTTTGGAATCGCCAACAAGGCGTCGATCTACGGTTACGTTCTCGAACGCTGCGACGGCATCGCCGGCGCGACCGTGCATAACAGTCCGGAATTCCGCCGGCTGGTCGACGGCGCCAAAGCCGGCCTCGATCTGATCCCGACGGCCATCGCCACCCGCGATACCAATCTGCTGCATCGCATCCTGATCGAGCTGCGCTCGTTCGATAATCTACTGGCGTTTCGGTTCGGCTAGAAAAATCTAGCTGCACCGCAACATGATGATGTGTGCGCCGGCCGCCGTGGGGGCTTTTTATTCGTCCGCATTGAGTTAAGATTGTTCCATCGGACGCCGAAAACGGAAGGGCGAACTTAGCGACCAAGAAGACTTCAAAAACAAGCGAGTGGAATCTCCTC
>JAUSBQ010000295.1 GCA_030651965.1 Pseudolabrys sp.
AGACGCCGGCCTTCATGCCGGTCGGCACCCAAGCGACGGTGAAGGGGCTTTATCCCGAAGCGGTGAAGGCGACCGGCGCGGAAATCCTGCTCGGCAACACTTATCACCTGATGCTGCGGCCCGGAGCAGAACGCGTCGCCGCGCTCGGCGGCCTGCACACATTCATGAACTGGCCGCACCCGATCCTCACCGATTCAGGCGGCTTCCAGGTGATGTCGCTCGCCACCTTGCGCAAGCTGACCGAGCAGGGCGTCACCTTCCGCTCGCATCTCGACGGCACGATGTACGAGCTCACGCCGGAACGCTCGATCGAGATCCAGGCGCTGCTCGGCACCGACATCACCATGCAGCTCGACGAATGCCTCAAGCTGCCGGCGGCGCGGGAGGAAATCGAACGCGCCATGCAATTGTCGCTGCGCTGGGGCGAACGCTCGAAGCGCGCTTTCGAGAGCCGCGCTCGTGATGGCTACGCGCTGTTCAGCATCGTCCAGGGCGGCGACGACATTGCGCTCCGCCAGCAGAGCGCGAAAGCGCTCACGGATATCGGCTTCCATGGCTACGCGATCGGTGGGCTGGCGGTCGGCGAACCGCAAGACGTCATGCTCAAGGTGGTTGAGGAGACGACGCCGTCGCTGCCGGCGGATGCGCCGCGCTATCTGATGGGTGTCGGCACGCCGCACGACATGCTGGAAGCGGTCGCGCGTGGCGTCGACATGTTCGACTGCGTCATGCCGACCCGCAATGGCCGCCACGGCACGGCGTTCACGCGGTTCGGCTCGATCAATCTGGCCAATGCCCGACACGCCAACGATCCACGACCGCTCGACGAACAGAGCGTTCACCCGGACGCGCGGACCTATTCGCGCGCCTACCTCCATCATCTGACCAAGGCCAACGAAATTCTCGGCCAGGTGCTGCTGTCGACGATCAACATTGCCTATTACCAGCAGTTGATGGCCGGCATGCGCGAGGCCATCGCCGCGGGGACCTTTGCCGACTTTCACGCCGCGACCATGGCGGGCTGGGCGAAGGGGGACATTGCTCCGCTTTGACAATGGTTGTCCCGCGCAGCCGGCTTGGCTATGCCGGGCCGGCACAATTTCGAGGAATGCCGATGGTGCTGAAACCCGATTTTCCGAACGGCCGCCGCAAGCCTAATTTCAAGCTGCCGCCGGGCGCGACCGACGCGCACTGCCATGTGTTCGGGCCGGGCGATACGTTTCCCTACGCGCCGAACCGCCGCTACACGCCGGAGGACGCGCCCAAGGAAATGCTGCGCGCGCTGCACGATTTTCTCGGCGTCGGCCGCGCGGTGATCGTGCAGGCGAGCTGCCACGGCACCGACAACGCGGCGATGCTCGATTGCATCGCCTCCGATCCGAAGCGTTATCGCGGCGTCGCCATCGTCGACGACAGTTTCACCGACGCCGACTATCAGCGGCTGCATGACGGCGGCGTGCGCGGCGCGCGCTTCAACTTCGTCAAGCATCTCGGCGGCGCGCCGGACATGGCGGTGTTCGACCGCGTCATCGACCGGATCAAGGGGCGGGGCTGGCATGTCGTTCTGCATGTCGACGCGCCCGACGTCGTGCCGTTGTCCGGCATGATGCGCAAACTGCCGCTGCCTTTCGTCATCGATCACATGGGCCGGGTGCCGTCCGCCGCCGGCATCGACCAAGAGCCGTTGCGCAGACTGATCGAGCTTTCGCGGCTGGAGAACTGCTGGATCAAAGTGTGTGGCGCCGAGCGCATTTCGATGCCGCCTTACAGCGCCGCTGTTCCCATTGCGCGCATTCTCGTCGAGGTGAACCCGTCGCGCGTGCTGTGGGGCACCGATTTTCCGCATCCGAACCCGACGCATGAATGTGACGAGGCCGATCTCGTCGATCTGGTTCCGCACTACGCCGTCGATGAGCAGACGCAAGCGCGGTTGCTGGTCGACAATCCGGCCAGGCTGTATGGTTTCGCGTGAACAGGACCTGATCGGGACGGCTGAATGAGGGGCAACGATGGACTGTGGCCGCGCCGTCGATCTCTATTGCGAACGCACCGATGCGTCGTTCTGGGCCGAGCCGGTCAACGCCGTCACCAACGCCGCGTTTCTGATCGCGGCGCTGGTTGCCTTCGTGCAGTGGCGGCGCGCTGGCGCGCGTGACTGGCCGGTGCTGGCGCTGATTGCCGTCACCGCCGCCATCGGCGTCGGCTCGTTCATTTTCCATACAATCGCCACCAGCGGCGCCGCGAAGTTCGACACCATCCCGATCGCCGTGTTCATCTACGGCTATCTGCTGCTGGCGCTGCGGCGGTTTCTCGGGCTTTCCTGGATCGTCTCGCTTGGCGTGCTGGTGGCGTTCTCGGCGTTCAACTACGCCGAGGCGATGATCGTGCCGCGCGGCGCGCTCAACGGATCGCACGCCTACCTTCCGGCTTTGGCCGCGCTGCTCGCGGTGGCCTGGCCGGTGCGGCGGCAGCGGGCGGGGCGCTGGCTGTTCGCCGCCGCCGGTACGCTTGTCGTGTCGCTGACGTTCCGCTCAATCGACATGGCGGTGTGCGACGCGTGGCCGCTCGGCACGCATTTCCTCTGGCACAGCCTGAACGGGCTGGCGCTCTATCTGCTGCTGCGCGCGGCGATGATCGGACGCCAGGGGACTTAAGGCCCGCCATACAGCCAGGCGATGCCTTCATAACTCTGCGCGGTGGTGCGGCCACCGACTGCCATATCGCGCAGCTCGGCGGTGACGCCGCGGGCGTGATAGAAGTCGCCATAGACCCGCGCCATGATCTGCACGCGCGCGGTGCGCAGATAGCGCGCCTGCTCATAGGCCTTGAACGCGGCCGGCAGGTTGTCCGGCTGTTCGGCGACTTTCTCGGCCAGCGTGACGGCGTCCTCGGTCGCCATGCAGGCGCCCTGCGCCAGATATTGCAGCATCGGATGCGCGGCGTCGCCGAGCAAGGTGACATTGCCCTGCGACCAGTTCTTCACCGGCTCGCGGTCGCACAGCACCCACATTTTCCAGGTGTCGATCAGCTCCAGCAGGCGGGTGACTTCCGGCCGCAGGCCCTTGAAGTGGTTGAACAGCAGTTCCTTGCTGCCTTCGGCGTTCCAGCCTTCCTCATAGTGATCGGAATGGAAGACCGCGACGAGATTGTACAATTCGCCGCGGCGCAGCGGGTAATGCACGAAATGGCATTTCGGCCCGGCCCACAAGACGACGTCGGGACGCCAGAGATCTTGCGGCACCTGTTCGCGCTTGAGCACGCCGCGATAGGCGATGTGACCGGAGACGCGCGGCGCGCCGTCGCCGACGATGCGCTCGCGGATTTTGGACCACATGCCGTCGCAGGCGATCAAGGCGCGGCCTTGCACTTTGTCGCCGCCCTCCAGCGTGACGGTGACGCCGTCGCCGGTGTCCTCGAAATCGTCGACGCGGCGGCTGGTTTCCAGCGTGATCAGGTTGCTGCCCTGACAGGCCTTGAGGAAGCGGCCGTGAATATCGGCGCGATGGATGACGGCATAAGGCTGGCCGCCGAAGCGTTCGGAGAATTCGGCCCCGAGCGGAATATTGGTGATCAGGTCGCCGGTGACGGCGTTGCGCATTTCCTGCGACGGCGGGATGTGGGCGTCGGCGAGGACTTCGTCCTTGAGGCCGACCTTCTCGAGGACGCGGAAGATATTGGGGCCGAGCTGGATGCCGGCGCCGACCTCGCGGAATTCATCGGCCTGTTCGAACACGTGCACCGGCAGGCCCTGGCGCGCCAGCGCGTAGGCTGCGATCAGCCCGCCAATGCCGCCGCCGGAAATGAGAATAGGGGCGGTTTTTCCGTTCGTCGCAGCCATGCTTGTCCTCGTCGCTTTTTCATCGGCTTCGAATTTCGCCGCACATTAATGCGCCGACCGGCCGGAAGCAAAGCGCGTCTGCCGTGCATTCCGGCCGGGCGTGCCAACGGCAAAAGCCCGCCGGTTGTGCCGGCGGGCCTGGCTTGGCGAACTATAATTCGGATCGACGGGCGGTCTATTTGACCAACTGGCCGCGGATCTCGCCGGCCTTGTTCGCCTCGGTGTGGATGTTGGCGTAGAGCTTGCCGGCCAGGAGGTCGGCGGCCTGGGCGTCGGTCAGCGTGGCTTCGCCTTCGAACGGCGACTTGGCGGTCGCGCCGGCGAAAATCGGGACAGCGACGCCGCCATTCTTGCCGGCTTCGCCGGTGTGGAAGTGGGCCGCGCTCGGCACGCCGCTCAGGCCGGTGTAGCTGCCTTTCCAACTCAGCTTCTTGGTGACGGTGTCATAGGTGGCGGTGACTGTACCGGTGGCTGTGGTCGGGTTGGGCGGCACTTCAGCGGCGCCGTTCAAGGCGGCCTTGAGATTGACCATTTCGGCGAAGGCCGGGCCGGCGAGCGCGAGGGCGGTGAAGCAGGTGACGGCGGCGAAAGCCGACCGCAGGAATGTCGGGGTCATGGGGATGCTCCTGGCGTTGGTTAGCGTGCAACCAAACAGGCAAACCCCGCCGGCGCGGCGCTATTCCACGGCGGCGGGAGATTTGGCGCTATGAGTCTGACGGTGGCCTTGGCGCGCTAGAGCCGCACCGGCGCCTGCTCGACGGAAAGCTCGATCGAGGTGCAGGACGGCTCGCCGCAGGCGTCGCATTCCCAATGGTGGCGGATTTCCCCACCGACGACGAACTCCGACATGAAGGGCGCAATCATCAGGTCGCCGCAATGCGGGCAGCCCAAGGGGGCGGCGAAAGCGCGGATCGAGGAGAGCGTGTCCGGATGGCAGTGGATCTGCATGGCGAGCCTCCTGTTGTTCGTCGTCTTGTTCGTCGTCGTGATCCTTGTCGTAGGGGCGAACAATGGCGAGGGCGAGACGCTTTGGTGAAGCTGTGGTGGCCGGCCGAACAATGTTTCGTGACAGTGCGCGGGCCACGCAGAGCGGCAAATAGGCCGCTATTGAGCGTCTGAGAGTCATTGTCGCGCGCCGTCGCAGTGCAGCACAACTGCGATCCGCCGCGGTGGTGAACAAAGTTTCGACCATTTCGTTAAAGCGCGCCGCGACTGCGCTTGAGCGCGAATCAAACGTCGCCGGGGGACGGAGGTAAGCGGCGTGAGACTCGGCTAGCGGGCTTTCTTGGCCGCGTTTGTTTGCGCGGCGGTATTACCTTCCAGCCATTCCTGCTGCTCGGCGACCGCCAGCAGGCCGTCGCGCATCAGCCGCAGCCGCTCGTATTCGTCGCCACTGGTAAGCGGGTCCTTGGCGCGTGCATCGCACTGCGCGGCCCAGCGCCGCAGATCGGCGGCGGATAGATTGGTGTTCATCGCAGTCGTTCTCCCGGCGCCTTATTAAGCACCGGAGCGCGATGTCGTTCCAGTCCGTTATTCGTCGTCGATGTCTTGGAGCGGCGGCAACTGGCGGATGGGTCCGCTGGACAGGCTGATCTTGCGGCGCTGCGACAGATAGGTCTCCGCCACCGCCTCAGCCGTGCGCGATTTGACGAACAGGTCGGCGCCGAGATTGCCGCCATATTGCGCCAGATCGTCCTCCTCGCAGCTCGCCGCGATGGCCAAGCCCACCGATGCGAGATGGGCGCGGCGGTAGCAGTAGACCGCGAGCATGGCTCTGGTCTGTGCCGGCACCAGGTCGATCAGCGCATCGAGGCCGTGCGGACTGGCGCGGTAAAGCTGGCCGAGAATGCTCTCGGGCACAGGACAGGTCTCTTCGTTCAACTGCATGTTGATCTCCGACCCCCCGGGGACACCTCCCTTTCATTGCCGGAAATTCATTAACAAAACGGAAACCATAAAGGCCGCGTGACCGAGGCGGGACGCCGGTCAGTCGTGCACGACGGTGTCGTAGGTTCCCAGCGCCAGCGCCATGTCGATGGCGATGTATTTGTCGAGCGTCTTGATCAACTGGCCTTTGACCTCGACCGGGAATGCCGAGCGGATGATCACTTCGATGAAAGCGAGCTTGAGCCGCATATAGCCGGCGATATACCACATCGGATCGAGGTCGACATCGCGGTGGCGCACGGCGATGCGGCGCACGTTGCGCAGATAGCTTTCGTCGAATTGCGAATTGAACAGCTCGATCCAGTGCTTCTTCTGGCTGATCTTCAGCGAACCGATGGCGCGGTTGGTGACATGCGGGTTGATGTCGAATTCCTGCACGCGGGCATAGAAGCGGTCGATGATGGCCTCTAACTGCGGCTCCAGGAGATCGGACAGCAGTTTGCCCGAACGCTTGGTGGCGGCATCAACGTCGAGAAAGTCGAGCAGTTTGTCGATCACGGATCGCTCCCCGCGTGGTGGCGCTTAATCGGAGGTATCCGATTCCCACGCGGGCGGAGGCGGCGCTTAACAGCAACTGGTTTGTGTTTTTGGGCCGCGCGGGTGCGCGATTTCGTCACGCCGCGCGCGGCTTAAGGCGCCGGTGACCCGCTCTGAGATTCTATCGCCTGACGCGGTGCCGACCCGTCTTCCGGCCGGACGAAGGGCAGGGCGACGCGATGAGGGACGCCTACCGCTTCTTCCGCGCTTTGCGGGCCGCGACGGCCTTGGTGATCTCGCGGGCTTTCTCAAGTGGAATGCCAAAACTCTCGGCGATGTAGCTGGCCTGGTTGTCGATTTCGGTGTCGGTCATGGCGCGAATCCTTGAACGGGGGCGGGCGCCTATATAGAACAAAAAGAGAACATTAAGTCAAGGCAAGAGCGGATTGGTTGCGCAACATTTTTCATAAGCGGATCGCGCCACGCGCGCCCCGCTCGACAAATCATGAGGCTGAATGTGATCGGGCAGTGGTGAGCGCGCTGGGACTCGAACCCAGGACCTCGCGATTAAAAGTCGTGTGCTCTACCAGCTGAGCTACGCGCTCGTCACCATGCGATGATCTTATCCGATTGCCCCGCGAGGAGCGGGTTAAGCGAAGGCGGGGAGGCGTCCCAAAGCGGGGTCCCAAGTCGGATCATGCGCTGCCGGTGTGTAGGGGGGCGGGCTTGAGAGGTCAATAGGGCGGCAATCCGCATTCCGGGGAGGCATTTCGCTCCGTTTGGCCGGCCAAATGGCGGTTCCCTTGGCCCTATGTTCAACTCGCCCCTCACCGCCGTGGTTTGCTACACTGGCGCCCAAGGCCGCGCACCTCCGTCACCCGGGGCCCTGCGCGAAAGCCCCTTCAAGCGCCGTCAGGAGCCCTGAGACCATGCCGATCGTCAACCGCGTCGCCGACCTCCATGCCGACATCACCGCCTGGCGGCGCGACCTGCACGCCCATCCGGAGCTGCTCTACGATGTCCACCGCACCGCGGCCTCGGTGGCCGCGCGGCTGAAGGAATTCGGCTGCGACGAGGTGGTGCCGGGGATCGGCCGCACCGGCGTCGTCGGCGTCATTCGCGGCCGCAAAGGCACTTCCGGCAAGACCATCGCGCTGCGCGCCGACATGGACGCGCTGCCGATCGTGGAGGCCAACGACCTGCCGTACAAGTCGACGGTTCCCGGCAAGATGCACGCCTGCGGCCATGACGGCCACACCGCGATGTTGCTGGGTGCGGCGCGCTACCTCGCCGAGACGCGCAATTTCGACGGCACGGCGGTGGTGATCTTCCAGCCGGCCGAGGAAGGCGGCGCCGGCGCCAAGGCCATGCTCGACGATGGCATGGCCGGCCGCTTCAAGATCGACGAGTTCTACGGCATGCACAATGCACCCGGCATGCCGGTCGGCGAATTCGGCATCTGCAAGGGGCCGATGATGGCGGCGGCGGACTTCCTGACGATCGACATCGAAGGCGTCGGCGCGCATGCGGCTCGCCCGCATTTGGGCATCGACACCGTGCTGGTCGGCGCGCAGATCATCAACGCCATGCAGTCGGTGGTGTCGCGCAATGTCGACCCGCTGAAATCGGCGGTGGTATCGATCTGCATGTTTCAGGCCGGCAACACCGACAACGTCATTCCGCAGACCGTGCAGTTGCGCGGCACCGCGCGCAGCCTGGATGCCGGCGTGCAGGACCTGCTGGAGAAGAGCCTGCATCGCATCGTCGAGCACACGGCGGCGGCCTATGGCGCCAAGGCGCAGCTCACCTACAAGCGCAGCTACCCGGTGCTGGTGAACCACGGGCGCGAGACCGATTTCGCCGCCGGCGTGGCCGGTCAGATTGCCGGGGCTGAGCGCGTCAACACGGCGTTGCCGCCGATGATGGGCGCGGAGGATTTCTCCTTCATGCTCAACACAAAGCCTGGCGCTTTCATCTGGGTCGGCAATGGCGACAGCGCCGGGCTGCATCACCCGTCGTATAATTTCAACGACGACGTGATCCCGCTCGGGACATCGTATTGGGTGAAGCTGGTGGAAACCGCGCTG
>JAUSBQ010000335.1 GCA_030651965.1 Pseudolabrys sp.
GCGACTTCGAGAATTTCGGCGAGCCGCGACACCGCCTGCGGCTTTTCGATCTTGGCCATCAGCAGCGCGCGGCCGCGCGTCAGCTTCTTGGCTTCGGCGACGTCTTCCGGCCGCTGCACGAAGGACAGAGCCACCCAGTCGATGCCGGCTTCAAGGGCTGCTTCGAGATCGGACAGATCCTTCGCCGCCAGCGCCGACAGGGGGATGGTTGAATCCGGAACGCTGACGCCCTTGCGGTCGGACAATTTGCCGCCGACCACGACGCGCGTCGTCACGCGGTTCGGTTCGACCGCGGTGACGGTGAGGCGCACCTTGCCGTCGTCGATCAGCAGCGTGTGGCCGATCTGCACGGCGGCGAGAATTTCCGGATGCGGCAGATAGATGCGCTCAGTGCCGCCGATGTCCGGATTGGAGTCGAGCACGACGGCATCGCCGGCCTTCACGGCAATCGAACCGCCGGCAATGGTGCCGAGCCGCAGTTTCGGGCCTTGCAGGTCGACGAGGATGCCGATCGGCCGGCCGCTGTCGGCTTCGACACTGCGGATCATGGCGATCAGCTCGCGCATGCGATCCTGACTGGTGTGGCTCATGTTGATGCGGAACACGTCGACGCCGGCGTCGAACAGTTTGCCGATCATCTCCACAGTGGAAGAGGCGGGCCCGAGGGTGGCGACGATCTTGGCGCGGCGCAGACGTCTCATCGCTTCAGGCCTTCTCTGCCGTCCACCGGCGCCTGCGGCGCATTGGACGGCGGTCGTGACGGGCCGCTCGGCGTGCGCGATTGCAGCGGGCGGTCGGGCGGTTGTTCAGCGGTGTCGGTCAGTTGCACCGTCCAGGAGCGCTGCTCGTTGGTATCGACTTCGAAATAGCCGGTCCGGTCATAGCCGCGCGCCAGACAGTTCTCGATGCCGCGAATGGTGAATTCTTTCTCGCGCGTGCACATGAAGGCGTGGCCGGACCACTCGCCGCCGCGGTCATAGTCGACAGCATAAATGTAATAATAGCGCGCAACCAGTTCGCCGCGCAGCAGCGTATCGCAGGTCCGTGCCGAGACGTTCCACCAGCCTTCGGTGATCCAGCCCTCGGAGTCCTTGTAGCCGAGCGCGACGCCGACCCGGCCGCCGGTGTTGTTGCAGAGCCGGAAGTCGGCCAGCGCCGGAGCGGTGAAGGCGGCCAGCAGCAGCGCCGGCAGCAAAGCGCGCCGCGTCAGCAAGGAAACACAATGTCGGACGGGGGTGGAGAGCAATGCGGTCACGCGCTCGCTTATAGGGTCTGGTGGGCCGAATCGCTTACGGCCGGTCAGGGCTTCTCGACGACGATGGCACGAAAGTCGTTGACGTTGGTATAGGTCGGCCCGGGCTCCAGCAAATCGCCCATTTTGCTGAAAAACCCGGTTGAATCGTTATTGGCGAGGAAGGCGGCAGGATCGAGGCCAAGGGCCCTGGCCCGCGTGGCGCTGTTGCCGTCGACGATGGCGCCGGCCGGGTCGGTGGCGTTGCCGCCGCCGCCGTCGGTGCCGTCGGTATCGCCGGCGATCGCCGCCACACCGGGCATGCCGGCCAGCGCCTCGACCAGCGCCAGCGCGTATTCCTGGTTCGGCCCGCCTAAACCCTTACCGCGCATGGTCACCGTCAATTCTCCGCCCGATACGATCACGGCGCGCTTGCCTTGCGCGCGCAAGGTGCGCGCCATGCCGGCGTGAGCCCGCGCGACCTCGCGCGCCTCGCCCTCGACGTCGGGTCCGAGCGAGATGCAGTCGTAGCCGGCCGCGCGCACGGCAGCCTCCGCGGCTTTCAGCGAATCCGCCGGCCGCGCCGCCAGCACGAAGCGCGAGCCCGCGAAAGCCGGATCGTTCGGCTTCGGCGATTCATTAGCAGTGTCGTTGAGCGCGTTGATGACAGCGGGCGGAAGATCGAGCCTGTATTTGGCGACGATGGCGCGCGCCTCGGCGAGCGTCGAAGGGTCGGGCACCGTCGGCCCCGAGCCGATCACCGCCGGGTCGTCGCCGGGCACATCCGAGATGGCGATGGTGACGAGGCTGGCCGGTCTGGCGTGTCGCGCCAGCCGCCCGCCCTTGATGCGGGAGAGATGTTTGCGCACCGTATTGATCTCGCCGATATGCGCGCCGGAGCGCAGCAGCGCGCGCGTTACCGCTTGTTTGTCTGCAAACGAAACGCCCTCCGCCGGCGCGATCCAGTTGGCGGAGGCGCCGCCCGACATCAGCACCAGCACCAGGTCATCGGCGGTGGCGCCGTCGGCGAGTTCGAGCGCGCGCTCCGCCGCCTTGAGCCCGGCCGCGTCCGGGACCGGGTGTCCGGCCTCGACCATCGAAATCACACGCGTCGGCCGTCCATAGCCATGCCGCGCCACGGCGACACCGCGGAGCCGTTCGGCCGGGATACTGAGTTCGTCGAGGTAATAATTCTCCGCAACCTCGGTCATGGAGCCGGCCGCTTTTCCCGCCGCCAATATAATGACGCGGCCTTTCGGCAGGGACGGCAACAGGCGCGGCAGGAATGCCGCCGGGTGCGCGGTTTCTACCGCAATGCGATACAAAGATGCGAGAAAAGCGCGCAGGTCGTTTTTTGTTTCAACCATCTGTGCCACACGTAAGAAAACCTGCTTATATAGGCAAATCGCCGGGCAACCTTAAAGAATTGTCAGGCGACAGCGTCCGTGGCAGG
>JAUSBQ010000306.1 GCA_030651965.1 Pseudolabrys sp.
GGCTCGATCCAGGGCGCCAACTCGCAGCTCACCATCCTGCTGAACTCGGCACTGCGCCGGGTGCTCGGCGAGGCGACCTTCACCAACGTCGTGCGCGATCAGCGCGCGGAGTTGATGGAGCGCATTCTCGGGCTGGTCGACAGGGAAGCGGCTGGCTACGGCATTAGCGTGGTTGACGTCAAGATTCGCCGCGCCGATCTGCCGGAACAGAACAGTCAGGCGGTCTATCAGCGGATGCAGACCGAACGTCAGCGCGAGGCGGCCGAATTCCGCGCGCAGGGCACTCAGCGCGCGCAGGAAATCCGTTCGCGCGCCGATCGTGAGGTGACCGTGCTGGTCGCCGAAGCGACGTCGAAATCCGAGCAGATCCGCGGCGAGGGCGATGCCACCAGAAACCAGATCTTCGCCGATGCGTTCAATCAGGATCCGGACTTCTTCGCCTTCTACCGCTCGATGCAGGCCTATGAAGCCAGCTTGAAGGCCGGCGACACCCGCCTGCTGCTCAAGCCCGACACCAACTTCTTCCGTTACTTCAACGATCCGTCGGGCAAGCCTACGCCGGCGCCGGCAGCAGCAGCTCCAGCCGCGCCGGCGGCTCAGTAACCAAGCGGCGCGGCCAGCATGACCGACTTTCTGGCCGCGCTCGGGCTGGTCTTCGTCATCGAAGGCTTGGTCTTTGCCGCGTTTCCGGGCCACGCCAAGCGGGCCATGGAGAGCGTGCTGGCGACGCCGGACGCGACATTGCGCATCGTCGGCGTCGGTTCGGCGGTCGTCGGCGTGATCCTGGTATGGCTGGTGCGTGCCTGAGCCTCACCCGCGGAGGCCGGCAACCTATCGCTTTTGCTGCCGAATCGGCCTCTGATGCGACGGTCGCTCGCAGTGTATTGATGGCCATGCTGTGAAACGCCCTTGAATCGCCGCGAAGTCGGCGGCAGTGTCGCTAGAGACCGGCTTTTTTCCAGGAGCACCGACGCCCATGGGCGCCTTTTCCCCTTCGCGATTTCTGCGTGCCGGCCGCGCCGGACTGACGATTTTGACCGCCGCCGCGATCGCCTTGCCGGTTCTGACCGAACCGGTTCAAGCGCGCGGGCCCGATGGCATCGCCGACGTCGCCGAGCAGGTGATCGACGCGGTGGTCAACATCTCGACCAAGCAGACGGTGGACATGAAAAGCAGCGGCACCATGCCGCAATTGCCGCCGGGCTCGCCGTTCGAGGAATTCTTCGAAGAGTTCTTCAAGAACCGGCGCGGGCCGAATGGCGCTCCCGGCGGGCCGAACGGCAACACGCCGACGCCGCGCCGGGTCAACTCGCTCGGCTCCGGCTTCATCATCGATGCTTCCGGCCTGGTGGTGACCAACAACCACGTCATCGCCGACGCCGACGAGGTCAGCGTCATTCTCAATGACGGCACCACGCTGAAAGCCGAACTGCTCGGCACCGACAAGAAGAGCGATCTGGCGCTGTTGAAAGTAACGCCGACGAAGCCGCTCAAGGCCGTGAAGTTCGGCGACAGCGACAAGTTGCGGCTCGGCGAATGGGTGATCGCGATCGGCAATCCGTTCAGCCTCGGCGGCACTGTCACCGCCGGCATCGTCTCGGCGCGCAACCGCGACATCAATTCCGGGCCTTACGACAATTACATCCAGACCGACGCCGCGATCAATCGCGGCAATTCGGGCGGGCCGTTGTTCAACCTCGACGGCGACGTAATCGGCGTCAACACCGCGATCATCTCGCCGTCCGGCGGGTCGATCGGCATCGGCTTTGCCGTGCCGTCAAAGACGGCGCTGGCGGTGCTCGACCAGTTGCGCGAATTCAAGGAAGTGCGGCGCGGCTGGCTCGGCGTCCGCATCCAGCAGGTGACCGACGAGATCGCCGACAGCCTCAACATCAAGCCGACGCGCGGCGCGCTGATCGCCGGCATCGACGAGAAGGGCCCGGCCAAGCCGGCCGGCATCGAGCCCGGCGACATCGTCGTCAAGTTCGACGGCAAGGACATCAAGGAAATGCGCGATCTGCCCAAGATCGTCGCCGATACGCCGGTCGGCAAGGATGTCGAAGTGCTGATCATCCGCAAGGGCAAGGAAGAGACCAAGACCGTCAAGCTCGGCCGCCTCGACGACGGCGAGAAGCAGGCCTCTCTGACGCCGAAGAAGGACGCGCCGGAAGAAAAATCGGTGGTCAAGAAGGCGCTCGGTCTCGACCTCGGCAATCTCACCGCCGACTTGCGCAAGAAATACAAGATCAAGGAAAGCGTGAAGGGCGTGGTGATCACCGGCGTCGACGCCAATTCGCCAGCCGCCGAGAAGCGGTTGCAGCCCGGCATGGTGATCGCCGAGGTGCAGCAGCAGCCGGTGTCGAATGCCGCCGATTTGCAGAAACGCATCGACCAGTTGAAGAAGGACGGCAAGAAAGCCGTCGTGCTGCTGATCGTGTCGCCCGACGGCGATCCGAACTTCGTCGCGATTACGTTGCAGTAAGCGCGATACCATAAATATGATGTTATGGCCGGGGCCGGAAGTCCCGGCCTTTTCTTTTCGAGGCGACGTGCTGCATTGCCGCCGCGCTTTACGCGGTGGTCGAGACTTTCATCAACAGCAGTCCGGACACGATCAGGGCCGCTGCCAGCAACCGCATGGCGCTGGCCTGTTCGCCGAGTATCACCACGCCGACGATGAAGGCGCCGACGGCGCCGATGCCGGTCCAGACCATATAGGCGGTGCCGAGCGGCAGCGATTTCATGGCAATCGCCAGCAGGCCGAAGCTCGCCAGGCTGGTTACCACGGTGATGACGGTCGGGGTCAGCCGGGTGAAGCCGTGCGACTGCTTCATGTAATAGGACCAGACGATTTCAAGCGCACCGGCGGCGAAAAGGATGATCCAGGCCATGACGGCCCTCCTCTTAAAGGGCCGGGTCGTCCCGGTCGTTGCGGCCCATGATGGGCGAGGGCGTGGCCTCAAAATAATCAGATAGCAATCGACGGGCGGCCGCTCAAGGGCCGCGAACGCCGCTCAGCCCTGCACGAATTCGTCGCGCCGGTAGCCCTGCGCATACAGCAGCGCGGTGAGATCGTTGTGCTCGATGCGCGCCGGGGCCGCGGCCGCGACTTTCGGCTTGGCGTGGTAGGCGACGCCCAGTCCCGCTTCGACGATCATGTCGAGATCGTTGGCGCCATCGCCGGTCACCAACGTGTCGTGCGCCGCGAGGCCAAGGCGGTCGCGCAGCTCGATCAATGTCGCACGTTTGGCTTGCCGGCCGAAGATCGGTTCCCGCACCTGCCCGGCGAGTCTGTCGCCATCGAGCATCAATACGTTGGCGCGGGCTTCATCGAAACCGATCATCGCAGCGATGCGGCCGGTGAACAGCGTGAAGCCGCCGGAGACCAGGCAGGTGAAGCCGCCATGGGCGCGCATGGTGTTGACCAGCGCACGGCCGCCGGGCGTCAGCGTGATGTGCTTTTCGATGACGTCGTCGACGACGCTGACCGGCAGTCCCTTGAGCAGCGCGACGCGCTCGCGCAAGGCCGGCTCGAATTCGATTTCGCCGCGCATCGCGCGTTCGGTGATCGCCGCGACATGCGCCTTGAGGCCGACGAAATCGGCCAGTTCGTCGATGCATTCCTGGCCGATCATGGTGGAATCCATGTCGGCGAGGAAAAGCTTCTTGCGCCGGTTGGCGGACGGCTGCACGACGACATCGTAAGGCGCGCCGAAGGCCTCGCGCAGCGCCGTGGCGGCGGCGCGTTGGTCCGTGCCCATATCCGGGGTAAAGGGAATGTCGGCGGCGTCCGGGCCGAGCGCGACCGGCTCGCCGGCGCGCGGAAATGCGGCGCTGGCGCGGCGGAGAGCGTTGAGTGCGTCGGGGCCGATAAGGGTTGCGATATGAGTCATGCGATGCCAGTTGCCATGAAAGCGGTGCTTATCGCCGGGCCGACCGCCAGTGGCAAGTCGGCGCTGGCTTTGGAATTGGCCGACAGGTTCGGCGGCACCGTCGTCAATGCCGATTCCATGCAGGTCTATGGCGGATTGCGCGTCATCACGGCGAGGCCCTCGGACGAAGAGGAAGCGCAGGCGCCGCACTGGCTCTACGGTCATGTCGACGCCGGGGAAATCTATTCGACCGGCCGCTGGCTTTCTGACGTCGCCGACGCGCTGGCCGCGATCGCCGCCGAGGGGCGCCTGCCGATCATCGTCGGCGGCACCGGGCTGTATTTTAAGGCGCTGACCCAAGGCCTGGCGGCGGTGCCGGCGATCCCGGCCGATATCCGCGCGACGGTGCGGGACCGGCTGGAGAGCGAAGGCGTCGCCGCGCTCTATTCCGAATTGATCGAACGCGATCCCGTCACCGCGACGCGGCTGATGCCGCTCGACCGCGCCCGCATCGCGCGCGCATTGGAAGTGGTGCTGGCAACCGGGCGTTCGCTCAGCGATTGGCACAAAGACGGGCTGCCGCCACTCCTCGATGCGGATCGCACCGCGAAAGTCTTTATCACCTGTGATCGCAAGGAGTTGGTAGCGCGTATCGAGACGCGCTTCGGCGTCATGCTGGAGAAGGGCGCGCTGGACGAAGTGAAGGCGCTGGCCGCGCGCCGGCTCAACCCGTTGCTGCCGGCGATGAAGGCGCATGGCGTGCCCTGGCTGATCCGCCATCTCAAGGGTGAACTGTCGCTCAAGGAGGCGACCGAAGGCAGCATCATGGACACCCGCCGCTACGCCAAGCGTCAGCTCACCTGGTTTCGCGGCCAGATGAAGGATTGGCCGGCGGCGGAGCCCGATACCGCGCTCGAGATGCTGTCGCGCAACTTGCAGGCATAAAGCTGCCGTCACGCCGTTCGAAGTCGCATTTCTTCATCCAGTATTGCAATCTGGTTTGGATAAAACGCCCGCGGCGATTTATTCCTCCTTAATGCACAACGATCACCTTGATCGAAAGGGGTGCGGTCGCCTTGGCGCGAGCGCGGGTGGAGATAGCGATATGTCACGACTTGGACTGAACAGCATTTCGACGCGGATCGCGCTTGCGTTCTTGCTCATTATTCCGATCGCCATCTGGGCGCTGTCGACCGAGCTGCATCGCTCGTGGAACGTCTATCGCACGGCCGAGGTCGCCGACCGGCAGAATGCCGCGGCCAATGCGCTCATCATGGGCGTGTACGAAATCCTGATCGAGCGGCAGTTCGTGAACAACGCATTGCAGGCGACGCAACCTGCGAATGCCGGCGACCTCAAGAACATCGAGACCTATCGGGCGCCTGCCAGATCCAAAATCGATGCCGCGTATGACGTTCTGCTCACGCAGGACTTTCCAAACAAGGCGGAGCTCGTCGCCGAGTTCAATGCAGCGCGTGACAAGGCCAATCTGTATCGAAGTAAATCGGACGAAGCCATCAAGCTGGCAAAAGCGGATCGCGATGCCGATGCCGTCAAGAATTCCTATGCCGTCCTGTCCGCCTTTGTTGGCACCGCGCAGAAGCTTTGGAACCGGGTGCTGAGCAGCACGAGCGCGATGGACCCGGAATTATCGCGCCTGTCGAACATTCGTATTCTGTCCTGGAACATCCGCGACACGGCGGGCCGGGAGCGCGCCACTATTTCGCAAGCACTGTCCGCCAAAACGGTCATCCCGCCCCAGGGTTTGACGACAATCAGCGAGACGCGCGCGAAAGTGGATATGATGTGGCAGTTGCTCCAGGCCAATCTCAGAGCCGACGAGCATGACAGCGTTACCAAAGGTGTGCAGTCGGCCACCAATGGCTACTTTGCGAAATTCCAGCCGCTCGGCGACCAGATGCGCAAGGTCTCGATGGATGGCGGCCAGTATCCCATTACGTTGCCGCAATGGGTCGACACCTCGACGCCGCTGCTGGCGACGATCCTGGATGTCATGAACGGCGCCAGCGTGGCCAGCGAACGGCACACCGACGCGTTGCAACGTTCGAGCTGGAACAACGTCATTCTGGCGATCGTGCTGCTGGGTGCTTGCGCGTTGCTGTTCGTCGGCTCGATCGTCTTCTCGGTCCAGACCATCGTGCGGCCGTTGCGCGCGCTTACGGCGCCGCTCAATGCCTTTGCCGCTGGAGACTTCGCGACCAACGTTCCGGGTCTCGATCGCCGCGATGAAATCGGCCAGATCGCCAATGCCGTGGATGCGATGGCCGGCAAGGTGCGCAACGCGCTGGTCGAGATCAAGTCGTCGGCGCGCGAAGTGACCAATGCGTCGGCCGAAATCGCCACCGCGACGACGGATCTGTCGCAACGCACCGAGGAGCAGGCGGCGAGCCTGGAGGAAACGTCGGCGTCGATGGAGCAGATTTCGGCTATCGTCAAAAAGAACGCCGAGAGCGCCCAGCAGGCCAGCCAGTCGGCGAGCCAGACGCGGCAGATTGCCGACCAGAGCGGCGCGGTCGTCGCCAAGGCCATTGAGGCGATGGCGCGGATCGAAGAGTCGTCGCACAATATTTCGGAGATCATCGTGGTCATTGACGAGATAGCCCGCCAGACAAACCTGCTGGCGCTCAATGCGGCGGTGGAAGCCGCGCGCGCCGGCGAAGCCGGCCGTGGCTTTGCCGTGGTGGCATCCGAAGTGCGCAGCCTGGCCCAGCGCTCATCGCAGGCGGCCAAGGACATCACCAACCTGATCACCAAGTCCAGCAACCAGGTGCAGGAGGGCGTGCAATTGGTGAACCAGGCCGGCGGCGCGCTCGCCGAGATCACGAAGTCGATCAATATCGTGACCGCTATCGTCTCGGATATCGCGGCGGCCAGCATGGAGCAATCGACCGGCGTCGACGAGGTCAACAAGGCGCTGACCATGATGGACGGCGTGACGCAGCAGAACTCGGCTTTGGTCGAAGAGAGCGCCGCGACGGCGAAGGCACTCGAACTGCAAGCGCAGAACATGGACGATCAGGTCGGGTTCTTTCGGATTGACGCCGCGGGTACCGCCAGCGGGCAGGGCGCAGCCGCTCATCGTTCGAGGCCGGCCGTCGCCGAGCGGCAGCCGAGCCAACGGGCACAATCCCGCGCAGCCTAAATCGCCCTGCAAGGCCCGAGACCCTGCTCGCGGCCCGCTATGCGGGCCGTTAGCTTATGAATTCTCGCTTGACCGGGGAAAGCAGCCCCCCTATAAACCGCGCAACGAAAGTACGGGCAGACACAGCGATGCGCAATATTATTACTCTCGTAGTAAGAGTTCGGACACTGGCCAGGTAGCCCGCAGGGCGCCTCAGGTAGTGTCCGGACATGGCCCTTCGCGGGCCTTTTTTATTGGCGCCCGCATGATCCCGAAAAGTGGGAACCGGTTTTCGGACAAGATCATGCGGATACCAAAGATTGACCGATTGAGATCAGCAAGGACGACGACCATGACACGGGAAATGACCGGCGCCGAAATGGTGATCCAGGCGATGGCCGACCAGGGCGTGAAGCATCTGTTCGGCTATCCGGGCGGCGCGGTGCTGCCGATCTACGACGCCATTTTCGCGCAGAAGGAAGTGCAGCACATTCTGGTGCGGCACGAGCAGGGCGCCGTCCACGCGGCGGAAGGCTATGCGCGCTCGACCGGGAAAGTTGGTTGCGTACTGGTCACCTCCGGTCCCGGCGCCACCAACGCGGTCACCGGCCTTACCGACGCGCTGTGCGACTCGATCCCGATCGTCTGCATCACCGGCCAGGTGCCGACGCATCTGATCGGCAATGACGCCTTCCAGGAATGCGATACCGTCGGCATCACCCGGCCGTGCACCAAGCATAATTATCTAGTCAAGCGCATCGAGGACCTGCCGCGCATCCTGCACGAGGCGTTCCACATCGCCTCGACCGGCCGGCCCGGCCCGGTGGTCGTCGACATTCCGAAGGACATCCAGTTCGCCAAGGGCGTCTATTCCAAACCGAAGGAATTCCCCCACACCGGCTACAAGCCCAGGCTCAAGGGCGACCTCGAAGCGATCAAGGCCGCCATCGAGCTGATGGCGCACGCCAAGCGGCCGCTGTTCTACACCGGCGGCGGCGTGATCAATTCCGGCAAGCACGCCAGCGCCCTGCTCGGCGAACTGGTCAAACTGACCGGCTTCCCGATCACGTCGACGCTGATGGGGCTGGGCGCCTATCCCGCCGCCGATCCGCAGTGGATGGGAATGCTCGGCATGCATGGCACGCTGGAAGCCAACATGGCGATGCACGATTGCGACGTCATGGTTTGCATCGGCGCGCGTTTCGACGACCGCATCACCGGCCGCATCGACGCCTTCTCGCCGGGCTCGAAGAAAATCCACGTCGACATCGACGCGTCCTCGATCAACAAGAACGTCAAGGTCGATATCCCGATCGTCGGCGACTGCGCGCACGTGCTCGAAGACATGGTGCGGCTGTGGCGAAGCACCGCCAAGCAACCCGACAAGAAAGCGCTCGGCGATTGGTGGAAGCAGATCGGCAAATGGCGAGACCGCAAGTCGCTGGCCTATCGCGCATCCAATGAGGTGATCAAGCCGCAATACGCCATCCAGCGGCTGTACGAGATGACCAAGGACAAGGACGTCTACATCACCACCGAAGTCGGTCAGCACCAGATGTGGGCGGCGCAGTTCTTCCACTTCCAGGAACCGAACCGCTGGATGACCTCCGGCGGCCTCGGCACCATGGGCTATGGCCTGCCGGCCTCGGTCGGCGTGCAACTCGCGCATCCCAAATCGCTGGTGATCGATATCGCCGGCGAGGCATCCGTGCAGATGACGATGCAGGAATTGTCGACGGCGGTGCAGTACCGGCTGCCGATCAAGATATTCATCCTCAATAACGGCTATATGGGCATGGTCCGGCAGTGGCAGGAATTGCTGCACGGCAGCCGTTATTCGGAAAGCTATTCGGAAGCGCTGCCGGATTTCGTCAAGCTGGCCGATGCCATGCACGCGGTCGGCATTCGCTGCGAGAAACCGGGCGATCTCGACCACGCCATCAAGGAAATGATCAATGTCGACCGGCCTGTGCTGTTCGACTGCATCGTCGATAAGACCGAAAACTGCTTCCCGATGATTCCGTCGGGCAAGGCGCATAACGAAATGATCCTCGGCGATAGCGGCGTGTCTCTCGACGACGCCATCACCGAGGAAGGCAAGATGCTGGTTTAGTGTTTTTCTTCCCTCTCCCACAAGGGGAGAGGGCAAAGAAAGCAAGCAAGGACGACGACCGTGAACGCAAACGTGCCCTCAAGTACCTCGCATTACCCGACCGCGCCGACGGCGCAGACGGATGTCACGCACACTTTGTCGGTGCTGGTCGACAACGAGCCGGGCGTGCTGGCGCGCGTCATCGGCCTGTTCTCCGGCCGCGGCTACAATATCGAGTCGCTGACGGTGTCGGAAACCGAACACGCCAAGCACCTGTCGCTTATTACCGTCGTCACCACCGGCACCCCGATGGTGATCGAGCAGATCAAGAACCAGCTCGATCGACTCGTCCCGGTCCACCGCGTCGTCGACATGACTTTGTCCGGCCGCTCGATCGAGCGCGAACTGGCGATGGTCAAGGTGCGCGGCAAGGGCGACAACCGGGTCGAGGCACTCCGCCTGGCCGATGCCTTCCGCGCCCGCGTGATCGACGCCACCACCGAAAGCTTCGTGTTCGAGATCACCGGCAAGAGCGACAAGATCGAACAGTTCGTGGCTTTGATGCTGCCGCTCGGCCTGGTCGAAGTCTCGCGCACCGGCATCGCGGCGATCGCGCGCGGCCCCGAGGGAATGTGATTGAGCAAGGTGTGAGATGCTGCTGACGCTTCTATCGATCCCGTTCATTTTCTTCGGCGCTTTCGTCAAGCCATACGATCAGCCGTCGCAACGCTGCTTCTCGGTCAATCAGAAGCCTTTCTGCTTCGAGCAGGGCTCCTCGATGCCCGAGATCGTCAAATACGGCAGCGTCGCGATCGGCTTCGGCCTGCTCTATGCCGGGCGGCGGCAGATCAGGCGCCGGCGCGGAGAGACATGACGTGCCGCTCGACGTATTGCTGGCGCTGGCGCTGTTCACCTTTGCGACCGCGTTCACGCCGGGGCCGAACAACATCATGGTGACGGCGTCGGGCGTGAATTTCGGTTTCGCGCGCACCATCCCGCACATGGCCGGCATCACCGTGGGTTTCATGGTGCTGGTGGCCGCCTGCGCCGCCGGCCTCGGCGCGTTGTTCACGGCGGTGCCGGCGTTGCAGCTTGCGCTCAAGATCATCGGCAGTTTGTACATGCTGTGGCTGGCCTGGAAGGTTGCCAATGCGCGGCCGGCCAGTGACGAGCCGGACGAGCTGGCCCGGCCGCTGACTTTCCTGCAGGCGGCGGCCTTCCAGTGGGTCAATCCGAAAGCGGTGGTGATCGGGCTTACCGCGATCTCGCTCTATGTGCGGCCGGACCATCGCGTTGCCGATGTCCTGGTCGTGCTGGTTCTGTTTGGACTGTTCACGGCGCTCACGGTCGTCACCTGGACCGGCTTTGGCGTCGCCCTGCGCAGCGTGCTGCGCGACCCGCGCCGCGCCCGGATTTTCAACGTCGTCATGGCACTTTTGCTGGTCGCCAGCATCGTCCCGATGGTGCTGTGAGGCGGTGAAAAACGACTTTAAAGCGCGGGGACTTGTCGGCTGTCCCCGGGCGTCCTAGAAGCAAGGCCGAATTTCCCGGGGCAGGGGCGTCTCCAGGCGCCTCCAAGACAAGTGTAAAAATAGAGGATCAACATGCGAGTTTATTACGATCGCGACGCCGACCTGAACCTGATCAAGGGCAAGAAGGTCGCCGTCATCGGCTATGGCAGCCAGGGCCACGCCCACGCGCTCAACTTGCGCGACAGCGGCGTCAAGGACGTTGTCATTGCGCTGCGCAAGGGCTCGCAAGGCATCAAGAAGGCCGAGGGCTCGGGCTTCAAGACCATGGACGTGGCGGCAGCCGCAAAGTGGGCCGACGTGATGATGATGCTCACCCCCGACGAATTGCAGGGCGATATCTACCGCGAGAGCCTGGCCGACAACATGAAGGAGGGCGCGGCGCTGTTGTTCGCGCACGGCCTCAACGTGCATTTCAACCTGATCGATCCGCGTCCCGATCTCGACGTGCTGATGATCGCGCCGAAGGGCCCGGGCCACACCGTGCGTTCGGAATATGCGCGCGGCGCCGGCGTGCCGTGCCTGATCGCAATTCACAAGGATGCCTCCGGCAACGCGCATGACCTCGGCCTGTCCTATGCCTCCGCCATCGGCGGTGGCCGCGCCGGTATCATCGAGACGACCTTCAAGGAAGAGTGCGAGACCGATCTGTTCGGCGAGCAGACCGTGCTGTGCGGCGGCCTCGTGGAACTCATCAAGGCTGGTTACGAAACCCTGTGCGAAGCCGGCTACGCCCCCGAGATGGCGTATTTCGAGTGCCTGCACGAAGTGAAGCTGATCGTCGACCTGATCTATGAAGGCGGCATCGCCAACA
>JAUSBQ010000318.1 GCA_030651965.1 Pseudolabrys sp.
CTGACCGACCGCAACTTCGGCACCACCTTCTTCGCCGTCGAAGGCGGCGGCGATCCGCTGTTGTTCCAGCATCTGTTCTGGTTCTTCGGCCACCCGGAAGTGTACATCCTCATTCTTCCCGGCTTCGGCATGATCAGTCAGATCGTCTCGACGTTCTCGAAGAAGCCGGTGTTCGGCTATCTCGGCATGGCCTACGCCATGGTGTCGATCGGCGCGATCGGCTTCGTCGTCTGGGCGCATCACATGTACACGGTCGGCCTGTCGACCGGCGCGCAGGCCTACTTCATCGCCGCCACGATGGTGATCGCCGTGCCGACCGGCGTGAAGATCTTCTCCTGGATCGCCACGATGTGGGGCGGTTCGATCGAGTTCAAGACGCCGATGCTGTGGGCGATCGGCTTCATCTTCCTGTTCACCGTCGGTGGCGTCACCGGCGTGGTGCTGTCGAACGCCGGCGTCGACCGCGTGCTGCACGACACCTATTACGTGATCGCGCACTTCCACTACGTGCTGTCGCTCGGCGCCGTGTTCGCCATCTTCGCCGGCTGGTACTACTGGTTCCCGAAGATCTCCGGCTACATGTACAACGAGACCATCGGCCGGGTGCACTTCTGGGTCACCTTCGTCGGCGTCAACATCATCTTCTTCCCGCAGCACTTCCTCGGCCTCGCCGGCATGCCGCGCCGCACCGTCGATTATCCCGATGCGTTCCATGGCTGGAACGAAGTCTCGTCCTACGGCTCCTACATTGCCGGCATCGGCATGGTGATCTTCTTCATCGGCGTCGCCGAAGCCTTCTCGAAGAAGCGCGTCGCCGGCAACAATCCGTGGGGCGCGGGCGCAACGACGCTGGAGTGGACCTTGTCCTCGCCGCCGCCGTTCCATCAGTTCGAAACTCTGCCGCGGATCAAGTAACGCAAGGCAAGAAGGCGAAACGGGTACGATGTCGCTGATCAGCGAAGCGGAGTTCAACGGGACGCTTGCCGAACCGAGCATGGCAAGCGTCGGCGACTACATCGCGCTGATGAAGCCGCGGGTGATGTCGCTTGTCGTGTTCACCGCGCTGGTCGGACTTGCCGTTGCGCCCGGTGCGATCCACCCGGTCACCGCGTTCACCGCGCTGCTGTGCATCGCGGTCGGCGCCGGCGCGTCCGGCGCGCTCAACATGTGGTACGACGCCGATATCGACGCCTTGATGACGCGCACCGCGCGCCGTCCGGTGCCGATGGGCCGCGTCAAGCCAGGCGAGGCCCTGGCCTTCGGCATGACCTTGTCGGTGTTCGCCGTCGCCGTGCTCGGCCTGCTGGTCAATCTGCTGGCGGCGGCTTTGCTCGCCTTCACCATCTTCTTCTACGTCGCCATCTATACGATGTGGCTGAAGCGCTCGACGCCGCAGAACATCGTCATCGGCGGCGCCGCCGGCGCCTTCCCGCCGATGATCGGCTGGGCGGCGGTGACAGGCTCGCTGTCTTTCGAGCCGATCCTGCTGTTCCTCATCATCTTCTTCTGGACGCCGCCGCATTTCTGGGCGCTGGCGCTGTACAAGACCGCCGACTACGCGCGCGCCGGCGTTCCAATGCTGCCGGTGGTCGCCGGCGACGCGCATACGCGCCTGCAAATCCTGCTCTATACCTTCGTACTGGCGCCGATCGGCATCGCGCCGTGGCCGCTCGGCTATGCCGGGCCGTTGTACGGCGTGGTGGCGTCGATCACCGGCGCCATCATGGTGATGCTGGCCGTACAGGTGTTCCGCGAGCGCCGCCCGGTCGAGCGCGCCTGCCGGCACCTTTTCGCCTTTTCGATCCTGTATCTGTTCCTTCTGTTTGCCGTTCTGATGATCGATCGCGGCTGGGGCGGGCTGATCGCCCGATTGACCGCGTGAGCGTGGAAGTAGCAATGAGCGAGCAAGACAATGACAAGGGCATCGTGCTCACCGAGGCGCAGAAGCGCGCCCGGCGTTCGCGTTCAATCGCCATCGCCGTGTCGCTCATCGTGCTGGTCGTGTTGTTTTACATGATGACTTTGGTGAAGGGTCCCATGATCCTTGTACGTCCGCTCTAACCGAATAGAACCGATGACCACCGAGCCGCAAACCGCCAACAGAAAACTCCGCCGCGATGTCATCCTCGCTGGAAGTTGCGGCGCGTTTGTCGCGCTGATGGTCGGCGCCGCCTATGCCTCGGTGCCGTTTTACGACTGGTTCTGCCGCACCACCGGCTTTGGCGGCACGCCGCAGGTCTCGGACAAGGCGCCGGAGCAGATTCTCGGCCGCGTCATCACCGTCCGCTTCGATTCGAACGTGACGCCCGGGCTGCCGTGGAAATTCGTGCCGGAGCAGAACACGATCGACGTGCGCATCGGCGACGTCGTGACCGTCAACTACAAGGTCATCAATCGGGCCGCGCGGACGATCACCGCGCAGGCGTCGTACAATGTGGCGCCGCCGCAGGTTGGCGGCTATTTCAACAAGATCAACTGCTTCTGCTTCACCGAGCAAACCCTGAAGGCCGGCGAGACGCGCGAGATGGCGGTGGTGTTCTACGTCGATCCCAAAATCGTCGAGGATCGCGACATGAACTCGCTCAACACCATCACGCTGTCCTATACCTTCTTCCCGATGCGGGAATCGGATCGTCCGCTCGCCGCGGCGCCGGACAAGAATTCGAGTAAACTTTAGAATAATTGGGGGGCGCCACTCGCGCCCGAACGAACGAGACCTGAACGGAGACGACGATGGCCGAGGCTCATACCAAGCATCACGACTACCACCTGGTCGACCCGAGCCCGTGGCCGGCGGTCGGCTCCGTTTCCGTCTTCGTCATGGCGGTCGGCGCCGTCTCCTGGATGCACCATATGTACGCCGCTGCACCGCTGGTATTCGGTGTCGGCGTCATTGGCGTGCTCTATACCTTCATCGCCTGGTGGCGCGACGTGATCAACGAAGCCCAGTACGAAGGCTTCCACACCCGCGTGGTGCAGATTTCACATCGCTACGGCATGATCCTGTTCATCGCCTCCGAAGTGATGTTCTTCGTCGCCTGGTTCTGGGCCTATTTCAACATCGCTTTGTTTCCCGGCGAAGCCAATGAGATCGGCAAGCTCGCCTTCACCAAGGGCATCTGGCCGCCGGCCAGCATCGAGACCTTCGATCCCTGGCATCTGCCGCTTCTGAACACGCTGATCCTTTTGACCTCGGGAACGACCGTGACCTGGGCGCACCATGCGCTGCTCGAAGGCGACCGGCAGGGCGTCAAGTGGGGGCTGTGGCTCACCGTTCTCCTCGGCGGGCTCTTCACCTGCGTGCAGGCCTACGAATACGCCCACGCCACCTTCGCCTTCAGCGGCAACATGTATGGCGCTGCGTTCTTCATGGCGACCGGCTTCCATGGCGCGCATGTGCTGATCGGTACGATCTTCCTGATCGTCTGCCTGGTTCGCGTCTATCGGGGCCATTTCACGCCGACCCAGCATCTGGGCTTCGAATTTGCCGCCTGGTACTGGCACTTCGTCGACGTGGTCTGGCTGTTCCTGTTCGCCTGCATATATGTGTGGGGCGCAGGGACCGTGGCAGCGCACTGACCGCCCGATACGTACCTTTAAAAAGGGCGGCGGCAACGCCGCCCTTTTGTTTTGAGACTGAGCCATGACCGAGCAGCTGACGCCGACATCTTCGACAACGCCCAAGCCATTGCCGATCGCGCGCGGCCTGCGCGGCCGCTGCCCGGCATGCGGCGAGGGCCATCTTTTCCAGGGTTTCCTGACGGTGCGGCCGCGTTGCGAGAAAT
The DNA here is from genome assembly GCA_030651965.1 of Pseudolabrys sp. Lineage (GTDB taxonomy): Bacteria > Pseudomonadota > Alphaproteobacteria > Rhizobiales > Xanthobacteraceae > Pseudolabrys. The sequence goes on from JAUSBQ010000318.1 coordinate 3,786, forward strand.
GCGGTCTCGACTACGGCTTCGCCGATGCCGGCGACGGCCCGGCGGTGTTCGTCATTTTGGTCGGCGGCGCGATCGTCGTCTTCGCCGCGCTGATGACGGAAGTGATCTATCAGCCGCCTTACTGGCTGCACGCGGCTTTGTGGCTGCCGCTGATCCTGCTGGTGACGCTGCTGCCGCTGCGCATGGTCAAGGGCCTGCTGATCGCCTTGCAGTTTCACCACAAGGCCGCGCCGGGCCGCCTGGCGCCGAGCGACGAAGCGCGCAAGGGCGGCGCATGATGCTGCCGCGCGAGAGGCGCCGCGGCGGCATACTGACCGCGACGGTGTCGACCGTCGTTGCCATGGCGATTCTGGTCGGGCTCGGCCTCTGGCAGCTCGACCGCAAGGTCTGGAAAGAAAATCTGATCCTGACCGTCTCGACGCGCGCCGAACGGGCGCCGGAAGCCTTACCGCCGCGCGCGAGCTGGGAACGGCTGGTGCCGGAAGGCAATGAATATACCCGCGTGACTTTCCCGGCCGAATTCCTCGAAGGGCAGGAGGCCTACGCCTACACCGCCGGCTCGTCATTGCGCGCCGATGTCGAGGGCCAGGGCTTCTGGGTGTTTGCGCCGGCGCGGCTCGCGGGCGGCAGCATCGTGCTGGTCAATCGTGGCTTCGTGCCGACCGATCGCAAGAGTCCGTCGACGCGCGTCGAAGGCACGCCGCGCGGTAGCGTCGACATCGTGGGCTACATGCGCTGGCCGGAGGCGCGCGGCCTGTTCACACCGGCCGACGACCCGAAGAACAACGTCTGGTATGTGCGCGATCCCAAAGCCATGGCCGAAGCGCACAAATGGACGGTGGCCGCGCCGTTCTACATCGATCAGGAAGCGCCGATGCCGCCCGGCGGCCTGCCCAAGCCGGGCAAGATCGAAGTCAAAATGCCGAATAAGCATCTTGAGTATGCGCTGACCTGGTTCGGGCTGGCGCTGGCGCTTGGCGGCGTCTACGTCGGCTGGCTGGCCGCACGGCTGCGGCGGCGGCGCGACCTGCTCTGAAAACGCAACGGACCGGGCGCTTGGCAGCGCCCGGTCCGCGTGAATCGCGAAATGATGGCAGACTACTTTGCTTTCGCCAGCCCGAGATCCTTGAGACTCTCGCCCATGTCCTTGTTGTTCTTGGCCAGGAACGCCTTGAATTCGGCCGCGTTGCCCCAGACGGCGCCGAAGCCGCGCTTGGCCATGAACTCCTGATACTCCTTGCTGTCGTAGATTTTCTTGAACGCCGCCTCATACTTCGCGGCGATATCGGCCGGCAGGTCCTTCGGACCCGTCATGCCGCGCCACAGCACCATGGTCCAATCCGAACCGGTCGCTTCCTTCACGGTCGGAACATCGGGCACCACTTTCGAGCGTTTGCTGTCCATATAGACCAGCGTACGAACGCGGCCCGCCTTGGTCAGGCCCTCGGCTTCCGGCAAGGAGCACGAGACGAAGTCGATGCCGCCGCCGGCGAGATCGGTCAGCGCGGTGGCCGCGCCGGTCGCCGGCACCCAGCCGACGGTCTTCGGGTCGATACCTTTGGACTTCAACAGACCGCCGAGCGCCAGATGCCAGCTGCCGCCCTGGCCGGTGCCGGAGGCTTTCAGCTTGCCTGGGTTTGCTTTGATGTCATCGAGCAGGTCGTTCATCGTCTTGTACTTGGAGTCGGTCTTGACGTGGATCGCCGCCGGGTCGGTGTTGATCAGCGCCAGCGGCGTGAAGCCGGTGTAGTCGAGGTCGGTCAGCCCGACCCAATGCATCATGTTGATCTCGAGCGTGATCAGCCCGATCGTGTAACCGTCGGGCTTGGCCGTTGCGATCGCCTGATGGCCGACAACGCCGCTGCCGCCAGTTCGATTGACGACGTTGACGGGTTGCCCGAATTCCTTCTCGAGCAGAATGGCGACCATTCTGGACACCGCGTCGGTGCCGCCGCCCGCGGCCCACGGCACGACCAACGTAATCGGCCGTTCCGGAAACGCCGCCGCTGCCGGCGCGGCGAAACCCGTGATCGCGAGCGCGATCATCGCAATCCCGCTTAGCAAAGCTTTCCATCCCTGACGCATCTGTCCCTCGCTTGCAGAGTGATTGTTGTTTTGTCGTTGCAAAGCCGCCGCGCTTAAAACGGCCGGCGTAGGAGGTCAGTGTAACAGCCGCTGGGACGCTTGAGCGTCACAGCATCTTTTCCCGAATGGAACAGGTGACGAGGTTCAAGCCGGCGGCGCCGATGCGGCCTGTGGTGCAGTGCGGCGCGCGACGGTCTGCGCTTCGGTTCCCGAAATGTGGCCAAGTCCGTCGATCAGGAAATCGACGAAACATCGGATGCGTGCCGGCATATATTTCTGCCGGAAGAAAACCGCGAACACGCTCAGCGTGTCGTTGGGGTGGTAATCTTCCAGCAAGGGCACCAGCCGTCCGGCGCGGATGTCATTATCGACCATGAAGCTGCCAAGCCGTGCGATGCCGACACCCGAAAGCACGGATTCGCGCAATGTGTCGCCGTTATTGGCTCTGAAGTTGCCGGACACCGGCTGCGCGAAAGAGCGCCCGTTCTCGATGAACGGCCATTCGTTCAGGCTGGCCTTGATATTGAAGCCAAGGCAATTGTGCGCTGCAAGGTCGGCAGGCTTCCGCGGCGCCGGGTGGCGCGCGAGATAAGCCGGCGAGGCGACGACGATACGGTGAAAATCGAGAACTTTGCGGGCGCGCAGCGAGGAGTCCTGCAACGGTCCGATCCGCACCGCGACATCCGCCTGGCCGCTGACCAGATCGACGACTTCGTCCGACAAAGAGAGGTCGATCTCAATTTCCGGATAGCGCTCCAGAAACTTCGGCAGAATCGGAAGAAGATGCTGGCGCGCAATGGAAACCGACGAATTCACGCGCAGCCGCCCCTGCGGCACATTGCGGCGAGAGCCGAGCGTGCGCTCCAGTTCCTCGATCTCGACGGTCAGGCGCAGACATTCGCGGTAATAGACCTGGCCCTCGGCGGTCAGACGGATGCTGCGGGTGGAGCGGTCAAGCAACTGAACGCCGAGCCGGTCCTCCAGACGCCCAATGGCTTTGCTGACGGCGGAAGGCGTGACATGCAGCATGCGCGCCGCGCTCGAAAAACTCCCCAGCGCGACGGCGCGAACGAAGAGCTCCATTTCTCCCGATTTATCGGCCATTGACGCCTGGCTCCCGTTCTGTGACCGGTGATCATAAATCCTATGCCGCTTTCTCCGCCTCAGCAATGATAGAGGCTTGCTGGTAGAATGTGGCAGGCAGACGAAGAGGGCTTTGCGGATGAAGATCTTGGTGACGGGCGCGACCGGCTACATTGGCGGTTCCGTGTCGGCGAAGCTGATGGCGGCCGGCCACAAGGTTGTCGGTTTGACGCGCAGTGACGATGGCGCGGCGCGTCTCAAGGCCCTCGGCATCGAACCTCTGGTCGGGTCGCTGATCAGCCTGGATCTGCTCGCCGATGCCGCGCGTGGCGTCGATGCGGTGATCAACGCCGCAAATTCGGACGATCCTTTCGCTGTCGAAGCTATTTTTCCGGTGCTTGAAGGTACCGGCAAGCCGTTCATTCATACGAGCGGTTCCAGCATTATCGCCGATCGCGCCGCAGGCTCCGCCAGCGATCTGATTTTCCACGAGGACACGCCATACAAATCATTGCCGGAACGGCAGGGCCGTCTCGCGGTCGAGCAGCTCGTGCTGTCGTACGGACAACGCGGCGTGCGCAGTTGCGTTATCCGGCCGTCACTCATCTACGGCACCGGCCTGGGCTTGCACAAACACAGCGTGCAGGTTCCGCGCATGCTCAAGCTGGCGGTCGACAAGGGCAAGGCGCTGCACATCGGGCCCGGTGAGAACATCTGGTCGAATGTGCATATTGACGACGTCACCGACCTTTATCTGCTGATTCTGGAGAAAGCGCCGCCCGGCTCGCTGTTTTATGCTGAAAATGGCGAGTGCAGCATGCGCGCGGTGGCGCAATCGATCAGCCGGTTGCTCGGCTATGGCGGCAAGACCGAAAGCTGGCCGATGGCGGAGGCGCTGAAGGAGTGGGGCATCTCCGCGCACGCCACCTTCGCGTCGAACAGCCGCGTCAGCGCGCATAAGGCGCGCAAGATGCTGGACTGGAAGCCAACCAAGCCGGCGTTGCTCGACGACATCGAGAACGGGTCTTACCGCGACGGGTTGCGAACTTAAACGCGCTTCACTTGTAGCCCGGGTGGAGCGCAGCGAAACCCGGGTTATGTCCGACACCGATCCCGGGTTGCGCTGCGCTCCACCCGGGCTACGGAAGAATATCAGTCCACATCAATCGTCGGGAATTCCGCCGGTGACGTAATCTCGATCAGCTCGAGATCGTCCGAGCAGGCGATCGTGACATGCGGCATGCCGGAGGGCTGGTGCACGCTGTCGCCGGCTTTCACGGTGATCACCTGGCCCTCGCATTCGAACTTGAACCAGCCCTTCAGCATGTAGAACATCTGAAATTCGAGTTCATGCTTGTGCCGCTTGAAGCCGCCCTCGCGCGCCTCCTTGGCGCGGATCACATGCGCGCCGAAGCGCCCGCCGGTTGCGTCGGCGATGCCGAGGTTGCGGTATTCGAAATGCGACCACAGCCCCTGCGGCGCGAACACGGCGTCCTTGGCGTAGGACACGCTGAACTTGGATGAATTGTCGGACATCGGCACCTCGTCGGATGAATGGAAAAACCTAGCAGAGGCAGGCCTGCCGCGAAGCGGCGCCACGGCACAGTGCTTGTGAAGAAAATTCTTGGCTTGTGAAGAAAATTCTTGGCTAGTGAAAAATTCTTGCCGCCGTAGAGGCGCCCCCGGCCGGCGCTGCCGGCCGGCTGAGGCCATCGCCAGCCTTTCTTGTGCAAGACCCGGAGCGGGGTTAGGGTGCGGTCAAATCCCGGACCGTCTTGAACAAAAAGTCAAGTTATATCAATGCGTTATATCTCAACGCGGGGCGAGGGCGCGCCGCTCGATTTTGTCGAAGTGATGCTGTCAGGCCTCGCGCGTGACGGTGGGCTCTACGTCCCGGAAAGCTGGCCGAAGTTCTCGGCTGACACCATCGCCGGCTTTGCCGGCCGGCCTTACGCCGAGGTCGCGGTCGAGGTGATCAAACCCTTCGTCGGCGACAGCATCCCGGAAGCCGATCTCGCCCGTATCGCGCGCGAAGCCTACGGCACGTTCCGCCACCCGGCGACCGCGCCGCTCGTACAACTCGACTCCAATCTGTTCGTGCTCGAGCTGTTTCACGGTCCGACGCTGGCCTTCAAGGACCTCGCCATGCAGCTGGTGGCGCGGCTGATGGACTATGTGCTCATCAAGCGCAACGAACGCACTACCATCGTCGTCGCCACGTCGGGCGATACCGGCGGTGCGGCGGTTGAAGCGTTCCGCGGTCGCGCCCAGGTCGATGTCGTCGCGCTCTATCCGCACGACCGCATCTCCGAGGTGCAGCGCCGCATGATGACGACCGCGCCCGACGACAACGTGCATGCGCTCGCCATTGAGGGAACTTTCGACGACTGCCAGGCTCTGGTGAAGGCGATGTTCAATCATCATGCCTTCCGCAATCGCGTGCGCCTCTCCGGCGTCAACTCGATCAACTGGGCGCGCATCGTGGCGCAGACTGTCTATTACTTCACCGCCGCCGTCGCGCTGGGCAGCCCGCACCGTAAGATCGCCTTCACCGTACCGACCGGCAATTTCGGCGACGTCTATGCCGGCTATGTTGCCTCGCGCATGGGATTGCCGATTGACCGGCTGGTGGTGGCGACCAACGTCAACGACATTCTGGCGCGCACTTTCGCCACCGGCGAGTACGAAACGCGCGGCGTCACCGCGACCTCGTCGCCGTCGATGGATATTCAGGTGTCGTCGAATTTCGAGCGGTTGCTGTTCGAGACCTGCCAGCGCGACCCGAAACAGGTCGCGGCCCTGATGGGTTCGCTGACGCAATCCGGCCGCTTCACCGTGCCCGGCGCGGCGCTGAAGGACATGCGCGCGCTGCTGACGGCCGACCGCGCCGACGAGCAGGAAACCGCCGCCACCATCCGTGCCTGGCTGAAGGAAGCCGGCTATTGCGCCGACCCGCATACCGCGGTCGCGCTGGCGGTGGCCGAGAAGGAAACCCGCGATCCGGCTATTCCCATGGTGGTGCTGTCGACCGCGCATCCGGCCAAGTTCCCCGATGCCGTCGAAGCCGCTTGCGGTGTGAACCCCGGGCTCCCAGATTGGTTGTCTGACCTGCCGAAGAAGGCCGAGCGCATCACCGTGCTGCCGGCCGACCAGGGGCAGGTCGAAAAATTTGTGTCGAATGCGTCGCGCGCGGCGCGTCAAGGAGCTGCGGTATGACCGTCGAAGTAACGCGCCTGGCCTCCGGCCTGTCGGTGGTGACCGACCGCATGCCGCATCTGGAGTCGGCCTCGCTCGGCGTCTGGGTCGGCACCGGCAGCCGCGACGAACTGCCCGACGAGCACGGCATTTCGCATCTGCTCGAGCACATGGCGTTCAAGGGCACCAAGAAGCGCACCGCGCGGCAGATCGCCGAGACCATCGAAGCGGTCGGCGGCGATCTCAATGCCGCGACCAGCGTCGAATCGACCGGCTATTTCGCCCGCGTGCTGAAGGCTGATGTGCCTTTGGCGCTCGATGTGCTCGCCGACATCCTTTCGGAGCCGGCCTTCGATCCGGAAGAGCTGCGCCGTGAGCAGAACGTCATCACCCAGGAAATCGGCGCGACTGAGGACGCGCCTGACGATCTGGTGTTCGACCGCTTGCAGGAAACCGCGTTCCCCGATCAGCCGATCGGCCGCTCGATCCTCGGCACGCCGGAAACCGTGCGTTCGTTCAGCGCCAAGAGCCTGCGCACCTATCTCGGCCGCAACTACCGCGCGCCCAATATGCTGGTGGCGGCGGCGGGCAGCGTCGATCACGCGCAGATCGTTGCCGAGGCAGAACGGCGGTTCTCGAGCTTCATCGGCCCGGATTCGCCCAAGCCTCAGCCGGCGAAATTCGGCGGCGGCACGCGCGTCGAGACCCGCGATCTCGAACAGGTTCACATTGCGCTGGCGCTGCAAGGCGTGCCGGTGCGCGACCCGTCGCTTTACAGTCTGCAGGTCTTCACCAGCGTGCTCGGTGGCGGCATGTCCTCGCGCCTGTTTCAGGAAGTGCGGGAGATCCGCGGCCTCTGCTACACGATCCAGGCTTTCCACATGCCTTATTCCGACACCGGCATGTTCGGGCTCTATGCCGGCACCGACGAGGCCGACGCGCCGGAGCTGATGCGCGTCGTCATCGACCAGATCGAAAACGCCACCGAGACCTTGAACGAATCCGAGATCGCCCGCGCCAAGGCGCAGATGAAGGCCGGCCTGCTGATGGCGCTGGAGAGCTCCGAGGCGCGTCTCGGCCAGATCGCCCGCCAGATGCTGGCTTTCGGCCGTCCGGTGCCGCTCGATGAAATCGTTGCCAAGGTCGAAGCCGTCACCGTCGACAGCGCCCGCGCCGCCGGGCGCGCGCTCATCGCGCGCGGACGGCCGGCGATCGCCGCGCTCGGGCCCGGCAACGGGCTTGAAAGCACCGCCGCGATTGCCGAAAGTCTGGTTCGTCCGGCGGCCTGATGACTGCCGGCGGATCAAGGGCCATGGCGTTCTTCCGCACCGTCAGTCTGAGCGAACCGGCCCCGGCCATCACCGGCAACGGCGTCGTGTTGCGCGCGCCGCATGCCGGCGACCACGCCGAATGGGCGGCGCTGCGCCAGGCCAGCCGCGATTTCCTCACGCCCTGGGAGCCGATCTGGCCGGCCGACGATCTGACGCGCGGCGCGTTTCGCCGCCGGATCAAGCGTTACGCCGAGGATCAGCGCAGCGATCTGGCCTATGCCTTTCTCATCTTCCGGGCTCAGGACAACGCGCTGGTCGGCGGCCTGACCTTGGCCAATATCCGGCGCGGCGTCGCCCAGACCGGCAGCATCGGCTATTGGGTCGGCGCGCCCTTTGCCCGGCAGGGCTATATGAGCGCGGCGGTGCGCACGGTGATCCCGTACTGTTTCGGCGCGTTGCGGCTACACCGGCTGGAGGCCGCCTGCATCCCCGGCAACGCCGCCTCGGTCGGCCTCCTGGAAAAGACCGGTTTTCAGCGCGAGGGCTATGCGCGCGGCTATTTGTGCATCAACGGCGTCTGGCACGACCACCTGCTCTATGCCCGGCTTGCCGAAGACCCGAAATGACGGTGCTTCCCGTGGCTTAGGCACCATCGACCATGCCTTTCAGGTGCCTTGGGGTTGCCACGCTTGGTTTGCTATAAAGAGCGACGCCGGGCGGGGGCCTCTCCACGCCAAACGAATTCTTGTCAAAGAAACGCGAGTGAAGAAAATGCGTGGGGAACCGAACCAACGAGCGGCGGGCGAGGGCGCCAGCCGCGCTCTCCTGATCGCGCCGGTGCTGGCGGTGGTGCTGGCCGGCTGCGGCTCCGGCGCCTTGTCCAGTTCGTCGCTGTCGTCACTGAATATTTTCGATTCGAACAAGGCGACCACAACCAGCGCCGCCGCCGCCACCCCGGAATCGTCCGATATCGAATGTCCCGGCGTCACGGTGCGCAGCGGCGCATCGACGCTGATGATCGGCGACAACTCGAAGAATGCCGATCCCGGCGCCCTCAGCCTGCGTTACCAAGGCACCATCATCCGCACCGCGCGCGAATGCAATGTCAGCGCCGGCGTGATGACCATGAAGGTCGGTGTCGAAGGCCGCATCATCACCGGCCCGGCTGGTGGGCCCGGCAATGTCGACGTGCCGCTGAGGATCGCGGTGGTGCATGAGGGCGTCAATCCGAAGCCAATCACCTCGAAATTCACCCGCATACCGGTGACGGTGACCAGCGATAATGACCGCGTCGGTTTCACGCATGTGGAATCCAACATCAGTTTCCCGATGCCGGTGCCGGCCGGGGCTATCGATTCTTATGTCGTCTATGTCGGCTTCGACACGCTGACCGCGCCGGAGAAGAAGCCGCCACCTGCCAGGCGCAAGCCTGCGGCGAAGCCGAAGCAGAGTTAGTCTTTCCCGGGCGCAATGCAGCGTGAGCCATAAGCGCGCAGCGCGCCATGGCGAACGGTGCGTTGCAGACCCGGGATCTTTCTAGAATTCGGTAGTTGGTAAGGCCCCGGCTCGCCGGCGCATCACCATAGCGCGTCTAAGACGCGCGTGAACGCGCTTATGGTGACGCGCCAGCGTCCGGGGAAGGCCGAGGCTACCACCCCCTGAGATCGATCACCGTGCCCTTGAGCGCGCGCAAGTCGGAGATTACTGCGCGGGCGCCAGCGGCGCTCAGGTTGCCGCCGAGCTTGCTGCCGGCATGGCTGCCGCCGACAAAGCCGATCACCGTCATGCCGGCCGCGACGCCGGCGGCGACGCCCGCCGGCGAATCCTCGACCACCAGGCAGTCTCGCGGATTGACCCGCATCTTGGCGGCGGCGTGCAGGAACAGGTCCGGTGCCGGCTTGCCGTTCGGGACATCGGCGGCGGAAAACAGATTGGGATCGAAGAAGCGGATCAGATCGGTGGTCTCGAGGCTGACGCGCATGCGGTCGAGTGTCGAGGACGACGCCACGCATTTCGGTCCGCGCAGCCAGGACAACGCGTGGACGGCATGCGCGGTCGCCCGCAGTTCGTTGCGGAACCGGCGTAAGGTCGCGTTGGCGACGGTGGCGGCAAAATCCCGCGGCAGCTTGCGGCCGGCGGCGATCTCAACCTCGGCGAACATGTCGACTTGGCGGCGGCCGGTGAAATAGCGCGCGACCACGTCCGGCGTCAGCGCGAAGCCGGCGCGGATGAACTCTTGCGATACGATCGCGGTTGCCAGCGGCTCGCTATCGACGAGTACGCCGTTGCAATCGAAGATGACCACGGGTCCCCCGATGCGTTGGCCGGGTTGACCGGCCTGCTCGTAAATATGGATTTGTCAGATACGCCGACGGAAACGCCTACCAACGCGACGAATCAGTAGGTGCGAGGATAATCGCTGCACGGAAATACGCAAAGACCGGGAGGTATTAGCGGGAGGCCGGGCTAATAAAATTAGCGGGGGAAAAGCCGGGCGCGGGCGATGCGTTGCCGGCGGGCCGAAAAGCCCGGACTTTGCGCCCGTAGCTCCCGGGTCAGGCCTTACGCGGCCTAGTTCAGCTTCTTGCGGACGTCTTCGATGCCCCTGGCGATCAGTTCGCCGGCCAGCTTGCCCTTGGTTTCGGCGCTGAGGATCTTCTCGGCGGCGGCAATGGCAGCCTCAGCCGCGGCGCTGCGGACGTCGGCGGCCGCCTGGGCTTCGGCCTGCGCGATCTTGGTTTCGGCCATCTTGGTGCGGCGGGCGACGAATTCCTCGATTTTAGCCTTGGCCTCGGCGGCCATGCGCTCGGCTTCCGCCTTGGCGCCGGCGACGATTCCCTGGGCTTCGCCCTCGGCTTCCTTGCGCTTGCGCTGGTAGTCGGCCAGCAACTGGGCGGCGTCGTCGCGCAGCTTACGGGCTTCGTCGATATCCGCCTTGATGCGGGCGGCGCGATCGTCGAGCGATTTGCCGAGGATCTTGTGGACACCGAGATAGCCGAGGCCACCGATGAACACGAGGAAGGCCAGGGCGACCCAGGTTTCAGCTGCCATGAACATGGGGCCTGTCTCCGTTACCGCTTGAGCACGTCGGCGACCGCGTCTGCGACCGCCTTGTCGCTCGGCGCCAGGCCGATCAGGCGTTC
>JAUSBQ010000339.1 GCA_030651965.1 Pseudolabrys sp.
ACACGATCGAGAAGCAGATCGGCGAGATCCTGCTGCTGCACAAGGGCATCACCGGCAAGGCCGCGCGCGCCCGCATCATCGAATTGCTCGGCCAGGTCGGCATTCCCGACCCGGAAGGCCGGCTGCAAAGCTATCCGCACCAGTTGTCCGGCGGCCAGCGCCAGCGCGTGATGATCGCCATGGCGCTGGCCAACGAGCCCGACCTGCTGATCGCCGACGAGCCGACCACGGCGCTCGACGTCACGGTGCAGGCGCAAATCCTCAAGCTGTTGAAGGAAATCCAGCAGCGGCTCGGCATGTCGATGCTGTTCATCACCCACGACCTCGGCATCGTGCGCAAGATCGCCGACAAAGTCTGTGTCATGCAGCGCGGCAAGATCGTCGAGCAGGGCCCGGTCGAGCGCGTCTTCACCGCGCCGGAACACCCCTACACGAAGGCGCTGCTCGCCGCCGAACCGAAGCCCGATCCGGCGCCGCCGAAACCGGACGCAGCCGTAGTGGTCTCGACCGATAATCTCAAAGTCTGGTTTCCGATCAAGCGCGGCGTGCTGCGCAAGACCGTCGGTCACATCAAGGCGGTCGACGGCGTCACCATCGACGTGCGCAAAGGCGAGACGCTCGGCGTCGTCGGCGAGTCGGGCTCCGGCAAGACCACGCTGGGACTTGCCATCCTGCGGCTGATCTCGTCGGACGGGCCGGTGGTGTTCATGGGCGAGAGCATCCAGGGCCTCACCTTCAAGGAAATGCGGCCGCACCGCCGCCAGATGCAGATCGTGTTCCAGGACCCGTATGGCTCGCTGTCGCCGCGCATGTCGGTGTCCGACATCATCGAGGAAGGTTTGTGGGTGCATCACCCCAAGCTGACGCCTGAGGAGCGCGAAGCGCGCGTGATGGCGGCGCTGAACGATGTCGGGCTCGATACCACGACGCGCTTCCGCTATCCGCACGAATTCTCCGGCGGTCAGCGTCAGCGCATCGCGCTGGCCCGCGCTTTGGTGCTGGAGCCGACCTTCATCGTGCTCGACGAGCCGACCTCGGCGCTCGACATGCTGATCCAGGCGCAGATGGTCGATCTGCTGCGCGACCTGCAGAAGAAGCGCGACCTGACCTATCTCTTCATCTCGCACGATCTGCGCGTGGTGGCCGCTTTGGCGTCGCGGCTTCTGGTGCTGCGCAACGGCAAGATGGTGGAGGAGGGCGCCGCCGCCGAACTGTTCAAGAATCCGAAGACCGATTACACCCGCGCGCTGTTCGCCGCCGCCTTCAACATCGAAGCCGCGCCCGAGGGCGTGGTGGCGCAGTAAGGTCTCATAACACGCTCATGACGCATTCGTGATTCGCTATGCGATGAGCCCGTCGGGCATGACGGGGCGTTGCGCCGTCCATCTAATCCCCACTTAAGCGAAGAACAGCCATGCCGAACTTTTTGCGTCTGATCGTTGCCGTGTTCGCCCTGTGGGCCGGTTCCATGGCGGCCCAGGCCGACGTGGGCGAATTTCCGATCAAGGCCGACGATGGCACGGTCATCGCCAACCACGCTGTCGCGGCCGATCTCGTGGCAAGTATCGAGAAGTTGCAGAACATCGTCGTCGCCGCCAATCCGCAAGGCAAGGTGACGCTCTACGAATTCTACGATCTCAATTGCCCGTATTGCCGCAAGGCGTCGGCTGACATCGACGAACTGGTGCGCGCCAATGCGAACCTGCGGCTGGTGCTGGTGCCGTTCCCGGTGCTCGGCATTCCGTCGATTCTGGCGGCGCGGGTCGAGTATGCCGTGAACAAACTCGCGACGCCGCAGGACGCCTATAAATTCCACCGCGCTGTTTACGAGAGCCGCGGCACCATCGAGGACAGCCGCGCTTTCGCGGCGGCGCAGAAGATCGGGCTCGATGTGGTCGAGGTGCGCGCCAAAGCCAGCGAGGAAGCCTTCGCCAGGATCATGAAGGAGCATCTGCGCATCGGTGATGCGCTCGGCATTCAAGCGACGCCCGGCCTGGTCATCGGCGGCGTTGCGATCGTCGGTTACCCGGGCAAGACCGCGCTCGCCAAGGTCATCGGCGCGGTCGAGAAGTGCGGCAAAGTGGTGTGCTGACGGCGGCAGCCACAATCTCCGTTCGTTCCCGCGAAAGCGGGAACCCAGAGACTCCAAGCGATGCTTATGATGTGGCCCTGGGTCCCCGCCATAGGCGTTCTGAAAGAACGCCGTCCTTTGGACGGCTATGCGCGGGGACGAACGGGTTTTGCTAAGCAGGCAAGGATAAAAGCTTCCTTGCCTCCGCCACCGTCGCCGGCCGCCGGCCATACTCGGCGCACAGATCGGCGACGCGCTTGACCAAAGCCGCGTTCGACGGCGCGAGCTTGCCGGTCTCGTCCCAGCGGATGTTGTCCTCGAGCCCGGTGCGGCAATGGCCGCCGGCCTCCAGGCTCCAGCGATTCAGCAACAACTGGCCCTTGCCGATGCCGGCGCCGGTCCAGGTGGCGTCCGGCGCCAGCCGCTTCAATGTCGTGACGTAGAAGTCGAACGTCTCCTTGTCGACCGGCATGGCGTTCTTCACGCCCATGACGAACTGCACATGCAGCGGCGCTTTGATCTTGCCTTCCTTCTCCATCTTCACCGCCTGGAAGATCATCGACAGGTCGAAGGCCTCGATCTCCGGCTTGACGTTGTATCGAAGCATCTGCTCCGCCAGCCAGTCGACCAGTTCCGGCGAATTCTCATAGACGCGGGTGGGGAAGTTGCAGGAGCCGGTCGACAGCGACGCCATGTCGGGCGCAAGCGGCAGCATGCCGCCGCGCTCGCGTCCGTTGCCGGAGCGGCCGCCGGTCGAGAGCTGGATGATCATGCCGGCGCAGTGCTTCTTGAGGCCTTCGACCAGCCGGCCGAATTTCTCCGGGTCGGAACTGGTGGTGCCGTCGTCGTTGCGAACATGACAATGCGCCAGAGTGGCGCCGGCCTCAAATGCGGCCTGCGTCGACTCGACCTGCTCCGGCACAGTGATCGGCACCGCCGGATTGTCCTTCTTGGTCGGCACCGAGCCGGTGATCGCGACGGTGATGATGCAAGGCGTGGTCATGGCGTTTCTCCAGTACTTTTTCTCTTATAGCCTTTTTACGCTGGTCACGTCGTTGCCGGCGCGCTTGATGCGCGTCACGGCCTCGTTGACCGGCTCCTTCACCACCATCATGTGATGGGCGTTGGCGTGGATCAATGTTGCGGCGTCGCAGGCGATGGCGACGTGGCCCTTCCAGAACACGAGGTCGCCGCGCCGCAGTTCATTGAGCGTCTTCGGCTGGCCGAGCGCGCGCTCCTGCATATAGGTGTCGCGCGGGCAGGCGCGGCCTGCCGCATGCAATGAGACCTGCACCAGCCCCGAACAGTCGATGCCGAGCGACGTCTTGCCGCCCCAGAGATAAGGCGCGTTCAGCAGCATTTCCGCGACCGCGACAAAGTCCGGCTGTCTTTTGGCCAGCGCCGCGACATGCGTCAGTGGATAGTGCCAGCTGAAGGCATCAAGCGCGAAGCGCTCGGTCTCGCGCACGATGTCGATCGTCGCGCCCATCGGCAGCGCGATCATCGGCGGCAGCTTGATGTCGGGTCCGGGAAATCCAAAGGTGCGCGGCACGCTGACTTTGTGCGTCGGTAATGGGCCGACGGGCCCCAGCGCATTGGCCGACAAATAGCCGACATAGCCGTCGGCCTCCAATTGGCCCCAGGCCCAGCCTTCGTCGCTGATTTCGTACACCGTCACCCGTTCGCCCTTGAGCGCCTGGGTGTCGAGCGGGGCTTCGTGTGCCGGCTCGCGCCGCACGTCGGCGATCGGCTCGATGACTTCGAGAAGCGTGCCATCGACGAACTGCGCCGCCTCGACCTGGCCTTGCAGGCGCCGGGCGGCGATGTCGCGGCGGAACGGGTTGGTGCGGGGGTCGAGAGCGGTCATTCGAGGCACGATGATTGGTGTGGTCGGCGAGGCGAGCTCAGTCTGTTCCCTCCCCCCTTGTGGGGGAGGGTTAGGGAGGGGGGGGTAATGGTGACAAATCTGCCATGCACCCCCACCCCCAACCCCTCCCCACAAGGGGGAGGGGAGCATTCCGCATTTGCCGCGAGATC
>JAUSBQ010000324.1 GCA_030651965.1 Pseudolabrys sp.
AGACCGTGTAAGATCGCCTCAAGATTGCCGTGCGCGCGAGGCCGGGCTTCCCGGCAAAAAAAGCGCGACAAACGGCAAAACAGGGGGGATCACGATGCGGACCCAAGGGGACAGTCAAGCGGCCAGTCAAGCGGCCAGTCAAGCGACTAATCAAGCGTCCAGTCAGGCGTCCACGCCCAAGCCGAACATGTCGCCTGAGGAATGGAAAACGCGTGTCGATCTGGCCGCCGCCTTCCGGCTCGCCGCGATGCAGGACTGGGACGAGGGTCTGGTCGCGCATTTATCGGCGCGCGTGCCGGGCGAGCCCAATCATTACCTGATGCATCCCGCCGCGCTGCTATTCGAGGAAATCACCGCCTCGCGGCTGCACAAGCTGGATGAGAAATGCAATCACGTCGTGCCGAGCGAGGAGATGCCGCACAAATTCGCCTTTCCGTTTCACAAGGGCATCTACGATGCCTATCCGCAGGCCCAGTGCATCATCCATCTGCATACGAAATATGTGACCGCGGTGGCGATGCAGGAGCAGGGGCTGATCTACGGCAATCAATATGCAATGTGGCTCGGCCCGATCGGCTATCACGACTACGAGGGCCTGATCTCGAGCGACGAAGAGGGCATCCGGCTCGCGAAGAATTTCGGCAACAGTCAGGTCGTGCTGCAACGCGGCCACGGCTTCGTGCTGTGGGGCCACACGATACACGAAGCCTATATGCTGGCCTTCCTGATGATCCGCGCCTGCGAGACGCAGGTGCGTTCCATGGCCGGCGGCGTCAAGCCCTATGTCCCGCCGCAGCATGTGCTCGACGTCACGCCCGGGCAGGCCCGCCTCATCACCGACGGCAACTCGCCATTCAATCAGATGAGCTGGCGCGCGATGCTGCGCAAACTCGACCGCGACGCACCCGATTACAAGAACTGACGCCCCACGGCGCCCGCGCCACGAAAGTTTCGCGCCGGTCGAAGGGCCGCCGCGCCTTGAATTCACACGGAGCTTGGAATGACGGTTCTGCAACGCGCGGTGGCGGAAAGTTCGCTGCCGAATTATCACCGCTCGATCGACTGGGACGCGCTTTACAAACGCTATCCTGTGCCGGACGTGTTCGAGCGCGGCCGCTGGCGCTGGTCGGGCGATGAAATCCGCGCCTTCCAGAACGAGCAGTTCCTCGATCTGATGGTGACCGGCTGGCAGAACGAGTTCTACAAGCGACGCTGGAAGGCCGTCGGCCTCGAACCCGGCGACATCAGGAGCATCGACGACATCGTCAAGCTGCCGATGTTCGACTCCTCGGACATCAAGAAAGACCAGGAAGAGAACCCGCCCTTCGGCCTCATCAATGGCGACGTCTTCGGCCGGATGCAGACGACGCCGATGAAGCTGCAGACGTCCGGCGGCACCACCGGCAAGCCGCGGCCGACTTTGTACGCGCCGCAGGAGTGGGAGCTCAACGGGCTCACCCACGCGCGCAATCTCTACATCTGCGGCGTCCGTCCCGGCGACCGCGTGCAGATCCCGCACACCGCCTCGCTCGGCAATGCCGGCTGGTGCGCCTACAAGGCCTGCCACGATTATCTCGGCGCCTTGCCGATCACCACCGGCACCGGCGCGGTGACCAGTTCGCGCCGCCAGATCGAAATCGCCCAGGATTGGGGCACCAATGTCTGGTATGTTCGGCCGGAATACGCCACCCAGCTCGCCAAGGTCGCGCGCGAGGAACTGAACTTCGACGTGCGCGATCTCAAGACCAAGTTTCTCGGCTGCGGCCTCGGTCCCGACACCGAAAACACATTCCGCAACCAGTTGCAGGACATGTGGGGCTGCAAGGTCTACGACATGTACGGCACCCACGAGATGGGCATGGGTGCCTTCGAGTGCCAGCACCAGACCGGCCTGCATTTCCACGAGGATTCGACCTTCTTCGAGATCGTTGGCGTCGACGACGGGAAGCCGACGCCGGTCGGCGACATCGGCAACATGGTCTGCACCATCCTGCACCGCCGCCAGCAGCCGATGATCCGCTTCAATCTGCGCGATCTCACCCGCATCGTCTCGACCGAGCGCTGCGAATGCGGCAGTTGTTTCCGCCGCATGCAGAAGATGCTCGGCCGCAGCGACACGATGGTGCGCATCCGCGGCGTCAGCGTCTGGCCGCAGGCCTGCCTGCCGGCGATCAAGAGCGACAACCGCACCACCGGCGAATGGCTCTGCATCGCCGAGCGCAACGTGCGCGACGGCGTGGTGCGCGACGAGATGACCGTCAAGGTCGAAGTGCGCGACGACGCCGGCGGCCGGGATGGACTCAAAGAACAGATCGAAAAGCGCCTGCATTCCGATCTCGGGCTGAAACTCGCCGTCGAACTGGTCGAGGAGGACGCCCTGATGGAATGGTCCAACCGTGGCCGCGAAGGCAAGCCGAAACGTATCCTCGATCACCGGTATGAGAAGAAGTAACCGCCATGCGCTATTTCGATTGCCACTCGCATTTCTCGACGCAGGCCGGCCTGCATCATGCCACCCAGGCCGACTATGAGCAGGCGCAGAAAGTGTTCAAGCGCAAGCGCACCTTCGAGACCGAGGAGGAGATGGCCGACGGCTTCCGCAAGCGCAACGTCCGCACCATACTCGACATTTACCGCACCTGGCGGATGACCGACGAGGACGACATCCGCAAGTCGCATGACTACGTCATCGACTTCGCGCGCAAGAACAAGGATATCGTCTACGGCAACTGGGTCGCCATCAATCCGGCGATGAAGGATTTCTGGCTGAAGGAATTCAAGCGCCTGCTGGATTCGAAAACCGGCTTTTACGGTTTCTGCCAAAGCCAGAATTCACTGGGCTATCCGGCGAGCGATCCAATCTGGGACCCGTTCTACAAGCTGTCGATCGAGATCGGCGCGCCCGTTCTGATCATGACGGGCCTCACCGGCATCGGCCAGGGTCTGCCCGGCGGCAAGGGCATCATTCTCGAAGATGGTCATCCCCGCCACGTCGACAATGTCGCCGCCCGCTTTCCCGAACTGAAAATTCTTGCCGGCCGTCCGGCCTGGCCGTGGCAGGACGACATGCTGGCGATCCTGCTGCACAAATCGAATGTCTATTACGAGGTACATGGCTGGTCGCCGAAATACTTCACGCCGGCGCTGAAGAAGGAAATCGGCTGGCGCATGCAGGACCGTGTCATGTTCGGCTGGGACTGGCCGACCTTGACGCTGGAGCGTCTGGTTGAAGACTGGCGGTCGCTCGGCTACAGCGAGGAAGTCTACGAGAAGGTCTTCCATCGCAACGCCGAGGCTTTCTTCCCCGGCGCCGCGCCGAAGTAACAACCAGAACAGCCAAGGCAAGAAATGACGCCAATGTCGACAGCCGCGGAAATCGCCAAACGGCTTGAGGAAACCGCGGGCCTGCGCAGTATCGACGCGCCGGACTTCGTTGCCTTGTTGCGCGACACGTTTCGCTATGCGGGCCTGTCGGATGCTGATGCGGCGATCGCCGCCGACGTCGCCGCGCACGGCACGCTGCACGGGTCCGATGCCCACGGCGCCGTGCAGATGCCGCTTTACATCGCCGGTTTGCTCGACGGCACCATCAAGAGCCAGCCTGACATTCAGGTCACCGGCACGCTGCCTTGCTGCAAGGTCATGGATGCCGATCATGCGCTCGGGCTTGTCGCCGGTCAGAGAGCGATGGACGCCGCGATCGAGATGGCCAGGACATTCGGCATGGGCGCGGTCGCCGTGCGCCGCTCCAGCCACAACGGCACAGCGGGCTATTTTTCCGAGCGCGCCGCCGAACACGGCTTGATCGGCTTTGCCTTCACCAACGCGATGCCGGCCATCGCGCCGACGGGCTCGACCGAAGCCTTGCTCGGCACCAACCCGATCGGCGCGGCCTTTCCATTGCCGGGCGCCGATCCGATCGTCATCGATCTGGCGACCAGCATCGTCGCGCGCTCGCGCATCCGCGCGATGCTGACGCAAGGCAAGCAACTCCCCGAAGGATGGGCGCTCGATCCCGACGGCAAGCCGACCACCGATCCGGCCGTCGCCGTGAAAGGCTCGGTGCTGCCGATCGGCGGTCCCAAGGGTTACGCTTTGTCGCTGATGGTCGAGTTGTTGTGCAGCGCTCTGTCGGATGCCGAGCCGGGCTTCCAGGTGACCTATGAAAACATGGTCAAACGCCCGAGCAATATCGGCCAGTTCTATATGGCGATCAATCCGGCGGGCTTTGCCGGGACCGAGGCATACGGCGCTCGCGCCACCCATATCGCCGATGTGCTGGTCAAGGCCAAGCCGATGGCCGGCGCGGAGCCGCCACGGCTGCCGGGCGCGCGCGGCCATGCCGCCAACCGCAAGGCCGCCCGCGACGGGCTGGCGATTACCGACAATCTGGCGAGCGCGCTGAAGAACACCGCCCGCATCATCGAAAGCCGGCCAAAGTGAGAGCCTACGAAGTCCGCGAGACGACCGGTCTGGACGGTCTGCATTTGAACGCGAACCGGGCCGAGCCGGTGCCCGGCCCCGGTCAGGTGCTGGTGCGCATGCGTGCCGCCGCGCTGAATTACCGCGATCAGGGTGTGATCAAGGGCGCCTATGGCTACACCAGGTTTCCGGTCGTCCCGATGTCCGATGGCGCCGGCGAAGTGGTTCAGGTTGGCCCCGGCGTCACACAGTTCATGACCGGAGACCGGGTTGCCGGCACCTTCTTCGTCAACTGGATCGCCGGCCGCATTCCGGCCGATGCGTCGAAGAATTCGCTCGGCGGCATGGTCGATGGTGTGCTCGCCGAATACGTGCTGCTCAATGAAACCGGCGCGATCAAGATTCCCGATCATCTCAGCTTCGAGGAAGCCGCGACCTTGCCTTGCGCGGCGCTGACCGCCTGGCACGCCGTGGTCGAAGCCGGGCGGATCAAGGCCGGCGAAACCATCGCCATTCTCGGCACCGGCGGCGTCGCCTGTTTCGCCCTCGCTTTCGCCAAGATGCATGGCGCGGTCGTCACCATGACGTCGAGCAGCGACGACAAGCTGGCGCGGGTCAAGGCGCTTGGCGTCGACACAACCGTCAACTACAAGACAAACCCCGACTGGGAACAGGACGTGCTCAGGCAGACCGGCGGCGCCGGTGTCGATCACATCGTCGAGGTCGGCGGCGCCAATACCTTGTCGAAGTCGATGCTGGCGATCCGGCCCGGTGGCGCGATCTATGTCATCGGCGCGCTCGGCGGGGCCGGCTCTATCGACCCGCGCATGATCAACCGCAAGTCGATCCGCTTGCAGGGCATCCACGTCGGCTCGCGCGACATGTTCGCGGCGATGAACCGGGCGATCGCCAACGCCCACCTGAAGCCGGTCATCGACCGCGTCTTCGAGTTCAAGGACGCCAAGGCCGCCTACGCCTACCAGCAGAGCGGCGGCCACATGGGCAAGATCGTCGTCGCCATCTAGGTCAACACGCGCATGATCGCGAGCGAGATCGCCGGAATATAGGTCACCAGCATCAGGGCGATGATCGCCATCGCCACGAACGGCACCAGCCCGGCATACAGCGTGCCCGACGGGGTCTTGAACAAAGCCTGACAGACGAAGATGTTCAAGCCGAACGGCGGCGTGAAGGTGCCGATCGTCAGATTCATCACCACGACGATACCGAAATGGATCGGATCGATCCCGAGCGTCGCGGCCACCGGCGCCAGCAGCGGCGTCAGCATGATCAAGGCCGATGCCGGATCGAGGAAACAGCCGACGAACAGCAGGATGGCGTTGATCACCAGCAGCACCACCCAGGGCTCCGAATGAATGCTGGTCATCAGCGACACCGTCGCCTGCGCAATGCCGCTGATGGTCAGCAGCCATGCATACAGTCCCGCGACCGACACGATGATGAAAATCAGCGCGGTGAAGAACATCGCCCGCGCGCCGCATTCGAAGATGCTCGCCAAGGTCGATTCGCGGTAGACGAAATAGCTGACGAAGATCGCATAGACGCTGGCGACGCCGGCGGCTTCGGTCGGCGAGAACACGCCGGAGTAGATGCCGCCGAAGATGATGCCGATGGCGCCGAGCGCCCAGCCGCCGTCGCGCGTCGCCAGCAGCACTTCTCTCAGGGAAAACTTGCCCGACTTGGCAATGCCGACGCTCACCGAATGCCAGTAGATGTAGACGCCGAAAAGTCCGGCCATCACCAGGCCGGGGCCGATGCCGGCGGCGAACAGATGGATGACCGACACGTTGGCGGCGATGCCATAGATGATCAGCGCGATCGACGGCGGAATGAGATTGTCGAGCGCGCCACCCGCGGTGATCAGCGCCGAGGCGAACTTGTCGCTGTAGCCGGCTTCGCGCATGCGCGGATAGGTCAGCGTGCCGACCGCCGCCGTGCCGGCCGTCGTGGTGCCGGAAATTGCCCCGAACACCGCGGCGAACCCCAGCGATGTCATCGGAATATTGCCGCGAAAGCCGCCGATCAGCGACGCCACCCAGCGCAACAGCCGCACCGAGATGCCGCCGCGCGACATCAGGTCGCCGGCGAAGATGAAGAACGGCACCGCCAGCAGCGCATACTTGTTGAGGCTGTTGAACATGTTCTGATGGATGACGGCCATCGGCATGTCGAAAAAGCTGACCACCACCACCAGCGAGGTGATCAGCAGCAGCAGGAAAATCGGAAAGCCCAGCAGCAGCAATACGAAGGGCAGTATCCCCATCACCCAATACATGACGCCTATGCCCTCAGTCGAAGTTGCCGGTGACGTAGGAGCGGATGCGCACGATCGCCGCCGCCGCCATGAAGAGGAAGCCGAACAGCAGCGCCGAATGCGGATAGATCAGCGGGATATCCGTGCCGCCGGTAACGGCGTCGTTGCGGAAGTGCAGCCCGATGACCTTCCACGATTGCAGCGCCGTGAACAGCGAGCAGCCGATGAGGCTCACGACGACGGCGACATTGATGACGCGCTTCCATTGGATGCTGAAGGCCGAATACAGGAGATCCATGGTGATGTGCGCGCCGCGATAGGTGACCGATCCCGCCAGCAGAAACACGATCCAGATCACGATGAAAGTCAGGATCTCCTCGGCCCAGAAAACCGGCAGCGAAAAGACATAGCGGCCGATGACGTTGACGATATTGATGCCGACGGCGACGAAAAACAGCACGCCGGACAGGACATGCGGAATCCTGATGAATATCAGCTGTTCAATTCGTCTGTGTTCTGAAGGCGTCTGCTCGTCCGCCATGGCCGCATTCCCCGCGTTCGCTCGTCCGAAACAGTAGTCCACGGCGCCAGCCTGCGCCACGATGGAATGTGAGGGGCAAAATTGAGACCGGCGCGCCCTGCCAATTGCCAGGCGCGCCGGTCGGTCGCTCAGCGACGAACTCAGTACTTCGCCGCGGTGGTCTGGATCTTGTCGTAGAAGGCCTTGAGCACCGGGTTGTCCTTGGTGATGTCGGCGCCGATCGGCTTCAGGCGCTTGGTCAGTTCGGCCAGGTCGTCGGCCGGTAGCCGGACGAATTCGCCGCCGGCAGCCTTCCACTTGGCGCGCAACTCGATGCCTTCTGCGACCGCGGTCTCCTCGGCCCAGGGCTGCAACTTGCGGGCTTCATCGACAATGGTCTTGGCGAGGTCGGGCGGCAGCTTGTCGAGCCAAGCCTTGCTGAGGCAGACGAACGCAATCAGCAGCGTGTCGTCGGTTTCCAGCAGCGTCTTGCCGACATTCTGCAGGTTGAAGTTGGTGTAAATCGAAATGCCGCTCATCGTGCCGTCGATGACGCCGTTCTGCAGCGAGGTGATCATTTCCTGCAGACCCATCGGCACGGCGGTGGCGCCGAGCGCGGCCATGCGGGCGCGTTCCGCCGGCGTCGCGTTGACGCGCAGCTTGGTGCCTTTGAAATCGGCGAGCGTCTTCAGCGGCTTCTTGGCGCCGAAATACATCGACTCGGCGGCGACGCGGATGCCGACGCCGACCAGGCCTTTCGACTCCGCCATGCTCAGAATGTAGGCGTTGAGTTCCGGATCGGCGAGCGTCTTGTTGGCGTGCTTGGTGTCGCGGAACAGGAACGGGATGCTGAACAGGCCGAAGCGCGGATCGGCGCCGGTGTAGAAGTCGGCCGGGATCGCATAAGCCTCGATGGTGCCGAGCTGCACGCCTTCGAGAATGGCCGCCGGGCTGCCAAGCTGGCCGCCTGGGAAAGTCTTGACCTCGACGCGGCCATTGGTGGCCTTCTGCAGCACCTCGTTCAGCTTTTCGCCGTACTTGTGCTGCATGTCGCCGCGGGTGACGAGGCCCCACTTGATCGTGTATTCGGCGGCACGTGCCGTCGTCGTCGCGGCGACGAACGCCGCCGCCAGCAACAGGCTTGTCATCGCGTAGCGCGTGTGAATTTTCATCGTGTCCTCCCCAGGACGGCGGCCGCATTTTATTTTATCGCCGCCGCGCGAATTGATGTTTGGTGTCTGCCATCGCAGAGTAGCGTAGCACGCATTGCTGTCAATTATCGTATGATCAAGATGCGCGCTGTGTCGCATGCAGCATGACCATGAGCGGAATGAAATAGGAGCATTGTATGAAGATCGGGATCGTCGGACTTGGCCGCATGGGCGCGGCGATGTCGCAGCGGCTGCGGCAGAACGGTTGCGACGTCGTGGCGTGGGACCGCAATGCAGCATCGGCGCAGGCTTTGGCCGCCGCGGGGTTGACGATCGCGGCGAGCGCACGCGCGGTCGCCACTGACGCGGATATCGTCATCTCGATCATCACCGCCGATGCCGGCGTGCGGCGCCTGTTCAACGGGCCGGATGGTTTTCTCAGCGGCGACGTCAATGGAAAACTGTTCATCGAGATGAGCACGTTGCAGCCGATGACGGCGCGCGAGCTCGCGCCGCTGGTCGAAGCCAAGGGCGCACGGCTGATCGAGTCGCCGGTGCTCGGCACCATTCCGCAGGTGCGCGACGGCAAATTGTTCGCATTGGCCGGCGGCAAGCGTGAGGATGTCGAACGCGCGCGCCCGGTGCTCGAACTGCTGACGCGCCGTATCATGCATATGGGTCCGGCCGGCAGCGGCTACGCGATGAAGCTCGCGGTCAATCTCGGCCTTGGCGCTTACATCCAGGCGATCTCGGAATCGCTGGCGCTCGGCATGCAGCAGGGCCTCGGCCTCGATGTCATGCTCGACGTCTTGCAGGAAGCGCCGTATGCCAGCGGTTGGATGAAGAGCAAGATCGGCGTCATCAAGGGCGAGCCGCCGGAGATGACGCTCGATATCCGCACCTTGCGCAAGGACATCATGTCGGCGGTCGCCACCGGCGCGCTGACCGGCGTGCCGATGCCTTTGGCGGCGGGCACGCTGGCGGCGCTGTCGGCCGCGGTGGCGCAAGGCAAAGGCGCCGGCGATCTCGGCGAACTGCCGAAGTTCCTGCGCGAGCACATGGTGCAGAATTTGGATTAGGCGGCAGAAAGTTGCGAGGCTGTTCAAGCCTCCACAACCTCTCTTATCTCCACCCGCGGCAGCAGCCGTTTCACATCTTCTTCGCTGCACAGTTCGGTTCCGGGGCTCATCACCGCGGCAGTGGCCGCCGCGATACCGGTGCGGAAGGCTTCTTCGATCGGCAAGCCTGCGGCCAGCGCCGACACCATGCCGCCGAGGAAACTGTCGCCGGCGCCGACCGCGCTTGCCACTTCGATGTCGAGCGGCTGGGCTTTCCAGACGCGCTTGACCGTGACCAGCAAGGCGCCCTTGTCGCCGAGCGTCAGCGCGACCGCTTCGGCCCGTCCGCTGACGATCAGTTTGCGGCAGGCGGCGACGCAGGCCGCGTCGCTTTCGAGCTTGGCGCCGGTCAACTGGCTCAGCTCGTTGAGATTGGGCTTGAACAACGTCACGCCTTCATCGAGCACCGCCGCCAGCGAGGCGCCGGACGTATCGACCACGGTCTGCGCGCCCATTTTTTTCGCGGCCTTGACGACTTGCGCAAAGAAATCGTCCGGCACGCCGGGCGGGATGCTGCCGCTGGCGACGACGAATTTCGGTCTGTCGCGCAGCGACACCAGCCGTTCGAGACAGGCTTCCCATTCGGCGCGGTGCAATGCCGAGCCGGGCAGAACGAAGCGGAACTGGTTGCCGCTGTCGGTCTCGTAGGCGGTGAAGTTTTCACGCGTCTCGACATGCGACGGCGTCACGATGCTGTCGATGCCTTCGCGCTCGACCAGCCTTTGCAGCAGTTTGCCGATGGCGCCACCGACCGGATAGATCGCCGCGACGTTGCTGCCCAGGCGGTGGGCGACCCGAGCGACATTGATGCCGCCGCCGCCGGGATCGCGCTTGGGCGACGAGCAGCGCAGCTTCGCCGTCGGTTCGACATGGTCGACATTAACGAAGATGTCGACCGCCGGATTGATCGTGAGGGTGACGATATCTGGCACGATTTGGGTGTCCGTTTCGCGTTGCGACGTGAGACCAACTTGCTGTTGCGCGGAGCGTTCCATCGACGACGGCGTCGAGACAGGAACCCTACGCCGCCCAGCGTTTGAGCAGCAGCGAGGCATTGACGCCGCCGAAGCCGAAGCCATTGGCCATCGCATAGTCGACCGATTTCGCCCGCGCCTGCGGTCCGACCATATCGAGTCCGGCGGCGAGATCGTCCGGCTCATTGAGATTGATCGTCGGCGGCAAGGTGCCCGAACGCAGCGCGCCGATGGCGAAGATCGCGCCGATCGCGCCGGCGGCGCCCAGAAGATGACCGGTGGCCGCCTTGGTCGAGGTGATCGCGACGCGCGCGCCGTTGAACACGCCGCGGATCGCGGTCAGTTCGGCGGCATCGCCAAGCGGCGTCGATGTGGCGTGCGCGTTGATATGGCCGACCTGTTCCGGCGCGACGCCGGCGGCCTCGAGCGCCAGCCGCATGCAGCGCTGCAATCCCTCGCCGTCGGAGGGCGCGGCCGCCATGCTGTAGGCGTCGGACGTCGTGCCGTAGCCGACGATTTCGGCCAGCGGCGTCGCGCCGCGCGCCAGCGCATGGTCGAGCGCTTCGATCACCAGCACCGCGGAGCCCTCGCTCATCACGAAGCCGTCGCGCTGCTTGTCGAACGGCCGCGACGCCTGCGCCGGCGTATCGTTGAAGTGGGTCGAGAGCGCGCGCGCCGCGGCGAAGCTGCCGAGGCTGACGCGCTCGATGCAGGCTTCCGAGCCGCCGCACACGGCGACATCGGCTTCGCCGCTGCGGATCAGGCGGGCGCCGTCGCCGAGCGCCTGAAGGCTCGCGGCGCAGGCGGTGACCGGCGCGCCGATCGGGCCGCGGAATCCGTGACGGATCGAGACCTGGCCGGCGGCGAGATTGACGAGAAACGACGGCACCGTGAACGGCGACAGCTTGCGGGCGCCGCGCTGGTCGATCGTATGCACCGCCTGCTTCATGGTGGCGAAGCCGCCAATGCCGGAGGCGATGATGGTGGCGGTGCGGTTGCACTCAGTGTCGGTCGCCGGCGCCCAGCCGGCTTGCGCGATCGCTTCATCCGCGGCCGCCATGGCGAACTGGATGAAGCGATCCATCCGCATCTGTTCTTTGGCGTTGACGGTGCGGTCGGGATCGAAGCCGCCTTCCGCATCTTCGGCGATCGTCGGCACCACGCCGGCGATCTTGGCCGGCACGTCGGGCACCAGATTATCGGACAGCCGGCGAATGCCGGAGCGGCCGGCCAGCAGACGTTGCCACACCAGATCGGCGCCGCAGCCGAGCGGCGATACAATGCCGTATCCGGTGACTACAATGCGTCGCATGCTGCTCCTGCGGCTCGACAGACGTGGACGCTAAACGCCGGGCGGTATGATTGCCCGCGGCGGTCAGTCCACCATGGTCTGCTTGCTTTGCTCGGCGTCGTAGACGCAAACCTGCACGATCGGGTGCGCCTTCTTGATGGCCTTTCCGGCCGTCTCGGCTTCATCCATCGACGCATAAGTGGCTTTGGTCTGCCGGTCGACCTGAAGTCTGAAGCGCCCGAGCGTGGGGCGGTTCTGACCAGCCTTGATGGTAACAGGCTCGGCCGCCGCTTCTTTCTTGGGCATGCTCATCGTGGCCATACGCGACAATTCCTTATTGGCCCGGACTGATTTCCGGACATCTTCATCCATCTAAGTGCCCCTTTGGTTTTTGGATAGAGCCGTCGGGCCTGAACCCTTAGGGCGCGTTTTGGGTCGAACCTTGCGCCGGACTGATTCGGGTTTTGAAGGGTCGAAGCCGACTTTGGCCCCAAAAGGGGTCACAACGCAAGAACGTCTGGTATATGGACGTCTGGTATATGACGTTTGGTATATACCATGTTCGGCGCGTGGAAGGATCGACTCGTTCATCATGGCCACCCGGCAGCATCGCCTGAGCGAATTCAACGGCGGCCCGCCGCCCCCGGACGTGGCTCTGCAATTGTTGTGCGAGGACCATAACGGAACCTATGTGCTGCCCTATCCCTGCCGGTGGCAGGGTGACATATGGCGGAACTGCGCCAGCAACGAGACAATCGAAGCAGCCGTGGTCGGCTGGCGGGAAGTGCCGCCGCCGCGAACAAGGAGCGCGACATGAAGAATGATCGGCCACGCCGCATGGGCGACAGCAGGCAGGATGCCGAAGCGATGTTCAAGGCCGTGACCGCCAAGCCGGTGGAAGCGCCTGCCAAAGCCGCGCCATCGCTGCCGGGCGTCAAGGAAATGGTGTCGCTGCGAATCGACAAGGACGTGCTCGAGTATTTCCAGGAAGACGGCCCAGGCTGGCAGGATCGCATCAACGAAGCGCTGCGCAAGGCGGCCGGCAAGTAATTCACGCAATAAAAAACCGGCCGCGCATCGCTGCGCGGCCGGTTTGTTTTCGAAACGAAGACTTAGTTGCTCTGGATCGTCTTGATGACGCTGGACATCGGGCGTGCTTCGTCGAGCCCGCCGCCCATTTCCTTGATCACCATGTCGACATATTCCTTCTTCGGCTCGGTCGGCGTCTTGCCGGTGATCTGCACCACCTTGTAGCCGCCTTCCTTCAACTGCTTGAGCAGTTCGGGCGCCGCCGACGCGGTCGCCTGCTGGAAGTCGTGCATCAGGACGATGCCCTTGCCGAGCTTGGCGAGCTTGGCCATCACGGTCTTGATGACCTGATCGCCCTTGCGCGCCTTGAAGTCGAAGGAGTCGAGGTCGGTCGAGAACATCGAGATGTTGCGCTCGCCGACATATTTCACCATCGCCGGCGGATGACGCAGCGCCGGGAAGCGGATGAACGGCGGAACCGGCTTGCCGCCGAGTGCGATCGAAACCGCGGCGATGCCCTTTTCGATTTCCGCCTTGGCTTCGTCCTCGGTCAGGCGCGACAGGTCTTTGTGCGACCATGTGTGCGTACCGATTGTGTGACCGGCGGCGGCGACGCGCTTGAGAACTTCCGGATGCCAGCCGCTATGCTTGCCGATCGGGAAGAACAGCGCCTTGGTGCACTGGTCGGCCAATGCCTTCAGCACCGCCGCGGTGTGGCCCGGCCACGGACCGTCATCGAAAGTCAGAACGACTTCTTTGTCCTGCAGGAAGTCGTAGGCCTTGAAGTGTTCGAAGCCGAAGCCCGGCCCGCCGGTGGTGTCGATTTCGACGACGCGGGCGACGCCCAGCGCGTTCGGATTTTCGCACTTCGCGGCGGCCGGTGTATTTTGGGCCAGGGCGGCCGTGCTGGCGACCGACAGTGAGATCGCGGCGGCAAGGGCCAAAGCGGTACGCATGACGTGCTCCATCTCGAAATTCTGAATGCCTAAGCTTTATTCATTGCGGCTTTAACCATTCGAGTCAACGCAGCTCCCAAAACAGCTGGTTTTTATGCATTCATCGATGCCAAGATGGTTATCGCGGGGGTATTTTGCGATCACGCGCTCTGCGTGTTGCCTAACCCCGCGGCGCGACTTATGTGAGGTTTGCCAGTCCCGGAACAAGGCCCGGAATGTGGGACCTGAAAGGCTGACGATGCCGACGACCGTTGCTCCTGTAACCGTTTCCTGGCCGGCCGTGCTGGCCGCCCTGGCTGGCGGACTGTTATTCGCGTCCGCGATCGGGCTTTGGGCCTATTTCGGCACGACGGTGTTTTTCGAAATGGTGCGCACCGGGTGGATGGCGTGCTTCTAGGTATTTTGGAATCACGCTTCAAGGTTTGGAATCACGATGACAACGCGCGCGTCCCATATCCTCCTGGTCGTTTCTGCTTTTCTGGCCGGCCTGGTGATCTTCCTCGGCGTCTTTATGTTCGCCACCGGCAATCTCGGCGGCGGCAGCGGAGCGCCTAGCGCTTCCGCGATCGGCGGACCGTTCCAGTTGATCGATCAGGACGGCAAGCCGATCTCCGATCAGGACATGAAGGGCAAACCGTTCCTGGTGTTCTTCGGCTTCACGCATTGTCCCGATGTCTGTCCGACGGCGTTGTTCGAAGTGTCGGAACTGATGCGGGCGCTCGGCAAGGATGCCGACCGCACCGCCGCTCTGTTCATAACCGTTGACCCGGAGCGCGATACGGCGGCGAAGCTGAAGGATTATCTGTCGAGCTTCGATCCGCGCCTGCGCGCCGCCACCGGCGAACGGCCGGCGATCGAGGCCGTTCAGAAGGCCTATCGCGTCTACGCCAAGAAGGTGCCGAGCGAGAAGGGCGGTGACGACTACAGCATGGATCACACCGCGCTGGTCTATCTGATGGACAAGCAGGGTCGCTTCGTGGCGCCGTTCAACCTGAAGCGGACGCCGGCGGAAGCCGCCGCCGAGATGCGGAAGTATTTGTAGCCGCGTCCCCCACCACCGGCAGTTCGCCGCGCTTCTTCATGCCGTCGATTTCGCGTTCCAGATTCAGCAAGGCGCGCGTTATGCGCGCGGCGCGGTGCGAGGTCCGCGCCAGGCCGTGCGCGGTTTTTTCCCAAGCGTAGGGCGCGAAGACGAGTTGATACAGCGCGCGCCAGGCCGCGACCGACAGCATCAGCCAATGCGCCGGCGTCAGCAGCAGCACCCAGGCGGTGGACGAAAGGCCGCGGCGCATCAGCCCGAGCAGGCCTAGAAACGCCGAACTCAAATAGCCGATAACGGCGGCGATGCCGTAGAACGCCCCGAGGATGGCGAGCGGCGCGCTGTCGCCGCTCCAGACTTCGCTGCCGCTGGCGAGGGAATAGACCAACCCGGCCATGAACAGCGGATGCACCAAAGCGGCAAGTGCGTTGCCGCCGACCATCAGTTGAAAGGCGAGAAACCCTGTCGGGCCCAGTTCGGACAGTAGCCGGCCTGGCTCGCGCATATGCACCAGCCAGGTCTGCATCCAGCCCTTGAACCAGCGCGTGCGCTGCCGGAGCCAGGGCCCGGCATAGGCCGGCGCCTCTTCATAGGTCGTGGAATCGATGATGTCGGCGCGGTAGCCGAACCGCACCAGCCGCATGCCGAGATCGGCGTCCTCGGTGACATTATAGGAGTCCCAGCCGCCGATCCTGCGCAAGGTGGAGGTCAGGAAATGATTGGACGATCCGCCGAGCGGCAGCGGCAATTGCATGGCGGTGAGGCCGGGCAGAAAGACATCGAACTGGCCGGCATATTCGGCGGTGTAATAGCGCGCCAGCAGACTGTCGGCGGTGTTGTCGATGCACAGCCGCGCCTGCACGCAGGCGAGATCGTCGCCGGCGTCGCGGAACGCCTGCAAGGCGCAGCGCAGTTGATCGGGCTCCGGCCGGTCCTCGGCGTCATAGACCACGGTGAATGTGCCGCGTGCGAATGGCAGCGCGACATTGAGCGCCTTCGGCTTGGTGCGCGGTCCGATGGCCGGGACCGGAATGACGGTGACCGGCATGCGGTTCTGCCGCGCGGCGATGGCCGCGCGCGTGTCCTTGTCGTCGGCTTCCACGGCGAGAATGACGTCGAGTTTTTCGCGCGGATAGTCGCGGCATTAGGTAGCAAATGCACCAAGAGTTCCCAACGCCCGCAGGTTGTGTAACTATGCCTCCACAATAAGAAGCCAAAAGGGGGAGACGGGGTTGGATAAGCGCATAACGTTCCGATTTTACAACGTAACCATGCCGCGCCGGGCACGATTGTCCTTTGAGGACGCGCTCGCGCAGATCGGCAACATTCGCAAGAAGGTGGGTCGAGAGCGACAGCTTGGGACCGACTTTTATATGCGGGCTGAGGACATAAGCGCGACGCGGGGCGCAATATCCGGAGAATTGACCAGGATACAGCGCACAAACTTCCCGTCGGAAATTGACGGCGAAAACCGGATTCCTCTAAGTACCCGCAATCCCTTGGGCCACAGTGTTGTTTTCAGGTTCTTGCCGGCAACAGGTCACTTGGGCATTCAATACGACCCCCGCACTATCTCGCCGGGGCGCTTCATCCAATATGTCGGCGCGATGATGGAAGAAGCCGCTTTCGACATTGAGCCGATCGTTCACGACGATATGTGGAAGCAGTTCAACGGGGCCCCGGTGCGCCGGGTGGCCATTGGTGTTGCAGGGCCTTCCAGCCTCGAAGAGGTCGAAGGTGGAGATGCGGCGCCGGTTGTCCAATCAATGGTCAATATGGGCGAAGC
Source organism: Pseudolabrys sp. (assembly GCA_030651965.1). Lineage (GTDB taxonomy): Bacteria > Pseudomonadota > Alphaproteobacteria > Rhizobiales > Xanthobacteraceae > Pseudolabrys. The sequence goes on from JAUSBQ010000324.1 coordinate 16,562, forward strand.
ATACGAAGCAGCCAAAATATTGATCGACGTATCGATGGGGACCAAAAAGGGGTCACTTTCGGAAAAAGTAAAAGGTATTGTTCGGCACTTCCGTAAGAAAGCCGTAGAAGAGAAGGCAAATGTTACTAAACTAAAGGCAGTAATCAAAAATGAAGACGATAAATCGCAAGAACTTGATTTGCTAGATGATATACTTTCTGTTAGAGATACTTTAGAACTTACCGATCATGACCATGATGCCAACTATAAACTGAAAATTGGCCGTCTTAGAGACGAAATGAATGCTTGGATCAAATAAGAAAATTAGCATCGGGAGCATAGCAGAGACATCTGGTCCTGCTATTTTGGGCGTTATTTGCTTTGTTGCCTTAGCTTGGCTCAAGCCTGTAATATTCGCTCTCGTGGAAGACCAGAGTATTTCAATTAACAATCTTTATACTGCAATATTTGATTGGGCATCGATCCAAACTGGTTTTCTATTTGCGATTTACGGGTTCATCGCTGGGAAAACAGATGGCTTTATTGGTGAGATAAGACACACTCGATCAATGAAACGGTATAATTCCTATTTGAAAAAAGCGATCCTTGCGGGATTTTTACTTACCATCACAAGTATCCCTTTAATAGTTACCCAATACGAAGTTAAGCCCACAGAGTTCTATAGATATTACGTAGTAGCTGCGTGGTTCTCTATCTTTATGTGGGCTTTCTTTTCTTTCGCACGGGCAGCGTATATATTCGGTATACTTATAAGGGTGAGTGAAAAGGGCGACCGCGTTCCCGCCGTTAGTTCTTAATGCTTAGTTCTTTGACGCCAATTGCCTCAAGGCATTGAATAAAGAAGACTGCCGTAAACCCGCCTCTGCTGATTTTATTGGCCAGATTCCTTTCGGTTTCTTGAAGCCCAATCAGAGCGAGCTTCTCGGAAAGCTCGCGATAGCCTATTCCTCGGCGTTTCAGCTCGGATTTGAGCAAGTTTTTGGCCTTTTCCTCGTATTCTTGAGTCAAGGGGTTGTCCTTAAAGGAGTTTTTGGGCACGGAAGGGTCCTAAAATATCATCGGAAGTGATGATATTAATACTTGCATATGGCTACGTCTACCGCTATATCCAGTGAAGAATATCACTGGAAGCGATGACAATGGCCCAACATTTCCTCCTTTCTGCCCATGCCCGTACCCTCTCGCTCAAGGCGATCTTTGCGGGTGGCGAGGACAAGGCCTACGCGACGTTCCGCAAGCTGCGCTGGCCGCAGACGGATGGCGAAGCGGTTTGCCCGCACTGTGGCGGCGTTGACCCTTACGAGATCACCACGCGCCGCCGCTTCAAGTGCTCGGCTTGCAGCAAGCAATTCTCTGTCACGAGCGGGACCATCCTCGCCTCGCGCAAAATGTCGTTCGTCGATCTGCTGGCCGCGCTGTGCATCATCGCGAACGCCGCTAAGGGCATCAGCGCCTTGCAGTTGGCGCGCGACATCGATTGCCAGCACAAGACCGCTTTCGTGCTGGCACATAAGCTTCGCGAAGCCTTGGCCTCAGAAACCAAGGGCCACGAACTTGACGGCGACGTGGAGGTTGATGGCGCATATTTTGGAGGCCACATCCGCCCGGCGAACAACCGCGCGAACCGCGTTGACCGCCGCTTGGCCGAACATCAGACCGGCAAGCGCCGCGTCGTGGTGGCTTTCCGTGAACGCGAAGGCCGCACCCTTACGTTCGTTGAAAAGACCGAAGCCGCTGGCGTTGAAATTGCCAAGCGCATCGTCAAGCGCAGCGCCATCATGCACGCCGACGAAGGCTCACACTGGGATGGCTTGCACGCGGGCTGGATGACCCGCCGCATCAATCACAGCGAGGCCTACAGCACGATTGAAGGCTGCACCAATCAGGCCGAAAGCTTTTTCTCGCGCTTGCGCCGCATGGTGCGCGGCCAGCACCACTACGTTTCTCCGCAGTACCTTCACCAATATGCAGCGCATGCCGCTTGGCTTGAAGATCACCGCGAACTCGACAACGGCGCGCTGGCGTACCGCGCGCTCGGTCTGGCGCTTGGTCACAAGGTCAGCCGGAATTGGAAGGGCTACTGGCAGCGCGGAAATTAACGTGAAAAACCCGGGGATAATGGGGAGAAAGGATCAAAGCACCCACAACATATTGTGCCTGCCGATATTGACAGTACAATAGAGCCGTTCCCGAATCGGAACCTCACGGGCAAATTGCCCGTGTTGCGTTGCGTACAGCTACCGATAGGCGGGCGAGAAGTCCGAGCCCTGCGGGGATACGGGCAACGAGCACACCGTCATGTTTTGCCCAGTTCAAGGCCTTGAGGCGTTCTTTAGCCTCATTGGCATCCTTGGCGACAATATCGACTGTGTATTGATGACCGTCGAAACGGTAGCTGAATAGGTGTGTCGCGTATTGATCTGAACCAGCCATACAAAAGGAGACCTTAGCTATGGCAACATCTACCGGATACTACGAAGTCTATCAGAGCGGTACTCAGTGGCGCTGGCGTTTCAAAGGCAATAACCACGAAATTATTGCCAGTGGCGAGTCCTACTATCACAAAGCGGACTGCCTG
>JAUSBQ010000341.1 GCA_030651965.1 Pseudolabrys sp.
CGCTGGGATAGCGTAATCCGCTCCGCTCATAACGGCCGCGATTTTCGTTCGTCCACATCGGCGGCCCCTCCGAATCAGGCCCGCCACTCTTGAATCACAAATGATTCATAGGATTCAACAACTCTTCGGACAGACACTTAGTATTTCAGGTATTCTATCAAGAGGTTGAGCTGGAGGAAGGTCAGAACGAGAATCGTGTTCGCGGCCCAGGCAACGGTCAGGTAGCGGGCGAGCATACCCCAAGTTTTCTCTTCGGGTTTGCTTGCGCATCGCCACACCGAGACGAGGAGCCAGGCGGTGTAGGCGGCGAAGCAAGGCAGGATAATCTGCTGCAATGCGATACGACCGTTATAGAATGCGGTAACGTATAGGACGACATTTGAGGCGCTGGTGGCAACCCCGTAGATCCAGAACACTTTCCAGAGCGGCTGCTCGCCGTGCCACGCTCGAATCTCCGCAGCAAAAAAGTCCGCTACGAAATTCGTGACTTTCGTTTTTCTTTTCCGCCCACGCCGCATGGCTGCCGGCAGCTCCGACATGGTCACATTGCTGTCCCGACGCTATTCTTCGTTTCATCAGCCGCGCAGGCAGAACATGGCTACGCCCGCCGGACGGGGCGTGCGATCCGTGGAGGCGCCCTGCCACCTGGACGGAGCGACAATAAACTCTGAAGCGGTGCGCGCGGACGGACAAGGTCCGCCAAGGTGGTACCGTCAAGTGCCGAAAGGAACGCATCCCGCGCCCTGAAAAGCGTAACTCGCAGCGCGCAGCTTGAAAGAATAGCGCAAGACGTATCGCCAAGCGCGAAGCAAGGAACCAGCGCCATGTCGGGCTCGGTGCGTCGCACCACCTCACCGAGCACGATGACCTCCGCCATCCGCGACAAGCGCATGCCGCCGCCTTTGCCACGTACCTTTTCCACGTATCCCGCAAGACCGAGCTGATGCGTCACTTTCATCAGATGGTTTTTCGAGATTCCATAGGCCTTTGCGATTTCCGCGATGGTGGCGAGTCCGTCACCCTTGAGGGCGAGGAACATGAGCACCCGCAACGAATAGTCCGTATAGACTGTCAGTCGCACCTCCGGTCTCCCTCCGCTGCATGGCTGACACCGCGCTATAACATATATTTACCATATTGCTTTCAGAATGCAATTGTAATATTTGTTTTACGTCAGCGTTGCAGATCGGGTTAGTTCAACCGGTCCGCCGAGTTTGTTCGGGGCCATATCGTGACCTACGTCGTCACCGACAACTGCATCAAATGCAAATATATGGACTGCGTGGAGGTTTGTCCGGTCGACTGCTTCTACGCCGGCGAGAACATGCTCGTCATCCATCCCGACGAATGTATTGATTGCGGCGTGTGCGAGCCCGAATGTCCGGCGGATGCGATCAGGCCGGACACCGAACCTGCTCTCGATGAATGGGTGAAGCTCAATCGCCAGTATTCGGCCATTTGGCCGAACATCTCGACGGCGGGCACACCTCCCGCCGATGCGAAAGAGTGGGATGGCCTTCCTGGCAAGCTCGGCCATTTCAGTCCGGCGCCGCACGATGAGGCAGCCCCGGCAAAGACGGAGCAATACGCGAGCGAGATCGTCAAATGAACGAAGACATCTTGACGGCGCTGAAGGCGGTTGTCGATCCCGAACTCGGCATCAATATCGTCGATCTGGGGCTCATCTATCACGCTGCGCGCAACGCGAATGGAATCGATATCGAGCTGACGATGACCACGCCCGCCTGTCCGCTCGGTGAGATGATGACGGAAGAAATAAAATTGGTGCTGCGCGCTCGGTTCCCCGACCTACCGGACGTGCGTGTCGGAATAGTCTGGGACCCGCCGTGGACCCCCGAACTGATGAGCGAGGAATCTCGAAGGCACCTCGGCATGTTCTAGACGGGACCGCATTCGTGGCCCGAACAGCCTGTCATCTGCAAGTAAAAGGGAGTGAGAAATGAGCAGTGTACAACATTCGTCTGGCTCGGTCATCGATGTCCGTACGATCGCCCCGCGTGAGCGTCACCCCCTGATCTTCGGCACGTTTCACGAACTCGCGCCCGGGCAGGATTTCATTCTCGTGAACGATCACGACCCGAAGCCGCTGTACTATCATTTTAAAGCCGAGCACGACGGCACCTTCTCATGGGACTATCTAGATCAGGGCCCCGATGTCTGGCGCGTCCGCATCAGCCGCATCGCCTAAGCCGGGCGATCCGGCGCGCAATGCGGCACCATCGAAAAGATGGCGTCGACTGCGCTTGATCCCGCTCGCGGTAGGCGCAGGCGCTCTCCTCACCGGGCTGTGGACCGGCCTTGCGCGGCTCGGGCTGGCGTTGCCGGGCGGCATGCCCGCCGTGGCCGAATTCCACGGTGCGCTGATGATCAGCGGCTTTCTCGGAACCCTGATCAGTCTCGAACGCGCGGTGGCAATCGGACGATGGTGGAACTACGCTGCCCCCGCCCTGTCCGCTATCGGCGCGGTCGCACTTGTCGTCGGCGCGCCGGTATTCGCCAGCGGCGTATTTCTGATCGCCGGCATCGCCCTTGTCGTCAATTCGAGCACTGTTGTCGCACGCCAGCCAGCGCTATTCACCATCGTTCTAGCGGTCGCGGCGGCTTGCTGGGTGGGCGGAACACTGGTGTGGATAACGGGAGCCGCTGCGACCGATATCGCCGGATGGTGGCTTGCATTCCTGATTCTAACCATCGCGGCCGAACGGCTTGAACTCAGCCGTTTGCTGTCGCCACCGCGTTCGAGCCAACTGACTTTCACCCTCGCAGCCGCGCTGATCATCATTGGTGCGGCGCGCGGAGAACTTGCCGGCGAAGTGGCGCCATTCAGCGGCATCGGCCTGCTCGCCTCGACCGCTTGGCTCGTCAAGCACGACATTGCGCTGCGGACAATCCGCCTCACCTCACAACCGCGCTTTTCGGCGGCCTGCTTGCTCGCAGGGTATTTTTGGCTCGGCCTTGCCGGCCTCCTGCTCCTCGTAGTCCCGCCCGGCACCACCGCATTTTCCTATGATGCCGCTGTCCATGCCATCACGATCGGCTTTGTATTGTCGATGATATTCGCCCACGCCCCCATTGTCCTGCCCGCGGTGACGGGATTTCGCATCCGATACAGTGCGGCCGCTTATGTGCCACTTGCCATTCTACACCTTTCGGTATTGTTGCGCGTCGTAGCCGATCTGTTCGAACAAGTTGAATTGCGCTATTTCAGCGGCCCAGCAACGATTGCTGCGTTCGCAGGCTATGCGGCTACTCTCATCATAGCGTCGCGGAAGAAATAACTTGGTATTAGGCCGGGCTGCATGCGCAACGTCAGAATTTTCTGAGAGTGCGACAGGCCGATACCGCAATCACGATCCACACGGCGCTACGAATAGTCATTGCACCGATCGTTCTAACTTCGAACGCGCCGCCAAGACCAATATGGAGTCCGAACGCGATGAATACCCCAATTGTGGCAATGGCGATGGCCGCCGATAGTTGAGCTGCCCAACGCCTCCACAAGAACAACCCGAAGCCTGCAATAACGTAGGCAAAGCCCGCGACAAAATTAAACCAAAGAACAAAGAGCACGATATTGCCGGCGGCGTATCTCTCATGTGCGCCACCAAACAGGGTTTTTCCGCCAACATCGATAGTAACAATCCCGAACACAATCGCGACCAGAGCCAGCACAATGGCCCAGCGCGGACGTTGGAGTGCTGTTGAATTCATGACTTGTGCTTCTGTTTCCGCGAGATGCCATCAGTCTTGATGTTGCCAACATTCAATATAACACAATATGCAAGTTTCGCGGCCCCTCAACTTGACATTAATCAAGCAGTAAATTTCCCCTGCGGCATAGATTTACAATGCTCTCTGTGTTTCTCACAACTAGGGGAATACTCGTGCGCCACTCCGATTTGGATGCCGTCCGTGCCTTGCCGCTGTTTTGCAGTATGAGCCAAGATAATTTCAACAAACTGGCAACGGCTGCTGTTCTGCAAGAATTTCCACAGCACATGGAATTGATCACCGAAGGCACTTTACCGCATTTTTTGCATATCGTAATTCAAGGCTCAGTCGAGATGTTCTGCACCCATGACGGACACGAAACAACGATCGACATCCTGCGGCCGATGACGACGTTTGTTCTGGCCGCGGTCATTCGCGACGATATTTATCTGAGTTCGGCACGAACACTCACCCTCACTCAAACTATCTCAATACCGGCGCTATCAGTGCGCGATGCCTTCAATAACGATTTTTCGTTCGCACGCGCAATCGCCACTGAATTGGCCGAGCGTTATAGCGGTACCGTGCGTTCACTCAAAAACGAAAAGTTGCGCACATGCGCGAAGCGGCTTGCAAACTGGATCCTGCACGCGGACGCCGTGCAAGGAAATCAGCGAGTTATCGTACTAGCCTTTGGAAAACGCACACTCGCGGCAAGCCTAGGAATGACGCCAGAAAATCTATCACGAAGCCTGGCGCGACTATCGAAATACGGCGTGAGGATTTCGGGGCGCGATATCGTCATAGAAGATTCTTTTGCGCTGGAACGTTTCGCAAAACCTAGTACACTCATTGACGGCTGAGAGCTACATCATGAATTACGTATCGGACGACTGATTACAGCCGAATGAATTGGAACATTCGAAAACCATGTTTGTAAGCGCAGCCGTTTATCGTGGTCCGCAACTAGCACTGGCAATCGAGCAAATCGAACTTGACGCGCCAGGTCCGACTGAGCTGCTTGTTCGAATCGCAGCCGTTGGACTTTGCCGTACCGACTACCACGTAATGCGCGGTGAACGCCGGGTTGCAATGCAGCCAATGGTCCTTGGTCACGAGGCGTCGAGAGTTGTTGAGCAGATTGGGGCCGGGGTAAATGGAATCTCACGCGGAGATCATGTGGTCCTCACATTCATTCCGGCATGCGGGCGCTGCCGATGGTGCAGCCAGGGTCTCCATCACCTTTGTGCCGAAGGGCCGCGTATTACCCAGGGGCCGCAGCTCGACGGTACTTTCCGACGACGCGACAGCAAGAATCACGACGTCGGCGCGTTTTGCATGATTGGCGGCTTTTGCGAGTACACAGTCGTGGATCAGGCGTCGGTGGTCGTGATCGAACGAGACATTCCCCTCGACCTGGCCGGGCTGGTTGCCTGTGGTGTACCGGCCGGCGTTGGCGCCGCCCGCTATCGTGCACGGGTAAAGCCGGGCGATAGCGTCCTCGTCGTGGGCGTCGGTGGCGACGGAATGAACGTCGTGCAGGGAGCGCGCCTGTGTGGCGCCTCGCAGATCATTGCCGCCGACATTGTACAGGCGAAGCTCGACTGGGCGCGGGACTTTGGCGCGACCCACGGTGTGAAAGCCGAGGGGGAAGCGCTTACCCGCGAAGTGCTGGCGCTGACCGGCGGCGTGGGCGTGCAGCACGCATTTGTGTGCATCGATCCCGCGACAACCCTGCTGCCGGCATTCCGTGCCACGGCAAAGGCCGGCAATGTCGTCGTAACGGCGATTACACCCGATACCGTGACCGAGATTAAGATTCCGCCGCTTGAACTCTTCGTCACGCAAAAAGCCATCATGGGGGCGGTTTATGGCTTCGCGAGCCCGCGGCTTCAAATTCCAGAGTTGCTTGCCCTTTATCGCCGCGGCGAACTGAAGCTCAAAGAACTGATTACTCAAACCTACAGTCTGGACGATATTAATCGCGGATACGCGGATTTAGAGGCAGGCAAAAATATTCGCGGCGTCATTGCCTTTTGACAATCGCTCGAACGCCGTCATCCTTTTCGCGATCACACGCTCAGATGGCGCATCAGCACTTCGCGATCGGCGGCGAGCGCCGCAGGCGTTCCCTCATAAACAATGCGTCCTTTGGCGATAATGACGCAGCGATCGGCGATCGTTGCTAAAGCCTCGATATCCTTATCTACCACCAGAACGGCAACGCCGCTGGACCGGAGCCGGCGAATGATCGCCCATATCTCTTGACGGATTAAAGGCGCCAATCCTTCCGTCGCCTCATCGAGAACGAGCAGGTCGGGATTAGTCATCAGCGCACGTCCGATGGCCAACATCTGCCGCTCGCCGCCCGACAGATTGGCGCCCATACTGCGCAGGCGTTCACTGAGCCGCGGAAACAATTCCAGAATGTGCTCGCATGTCCAACTGGTTTTTCCCTCGCGTCCAGGCCGAGCGGCCATGACCAGATTCTCATATACGGTCAGCTTCGGAAAAATGCCACCGCCCTCCGGAACCATAGCGATCCCGGCCAACGCCACCCGATGCGTTGGCGCGCCTGTCATATCTCTACCGTGAACCAGCACGGTCCCTTGCCGTGGCTGTATAAGGCCGAGGAGCGCCCGCAAGGTGGTTGTCTTCCCCATTCCATTACGGCCCATGAGACTCACGATCTCGCCACGCCCAACGGTCAGGTCGATCCCGTGAAGAACGTGACTCGTATCGTAGTAGGCGTGGATCCCTTTCGCCTCGATCGTTGCGATGGCGGTCATTCGGCGGCATCCCGATGGCCAAGGTAGGCATCTTGCACGGCGCGATCGGCCCGCACTTGATCCACCGGACCGGCGGCAATCACTTCGCCGTTCACCATGACCGTAAGCGTGTCGGCAATCGCAAAGACCGCATCCATATCGTGCTCGATCAGAATTAACGTGTGATCGCGCGCAATGGCCTTCAGCAACCGCAAGATTTCACGGCCTTCCTGCGCCCCCATACCCGCGAGCGGTTCGTCCAGCAAAAACAGCTCGGGATCGGTGGCAAGCACCATCGCGATTTCAAGTTTGCGACGGTCGCCGTGACTCAACGCGGACGCCGGCTCGTGACATCGAGCCGCGAGGCCGCAGCGATCGAGGGCGAAGTGTGCGCTACAAGCCACCTTGGCAAGCTGTGACGCGGGCCGAAAGAATCGCATCGACGATGGCAGTCGGGATTGCGCCGCGATCCGGCAATTTTGCAGGCAACTGAGCGATGGGTAGATATTTGTGACCTGAAAACTCCGGCCGACGCCCAAGCGTGAAATGAAATCGGGCGACCTGCCGGTAATGTCGATCCCTTTGTAGCGGATATGGCCGTCGGTCGGCGACAGTTCGCCGGACAGCATATTGATCAGCGTCGTTTTACCGGCGCCATTCGGCCCGATCACGGCATGCACTTTTCCGGCCTCGAAACGCAGCGAAGCAAGATTGACGGCGACCAGGCCTGCAAATCGTTTGGTAAGACTTTCGGTTTCCAGGATCGGCCCAGATCTCGCAGTCACGTCGAGCATCCGTGGCGCTTCGATAACGGCATCGTCGGACGGCCGGACACCGGATGAATTTCGTGTCAATCGTAGGAGTAGACCCGCGATCCCGTTCGGCAATAGCAGAACTACGGCGACAACGAATGCGCCCATTATCATCAGCCAATGCTCGGTCAGACCCGACAATAGATCTTCCAAGAATACAAAGACGAAGGCGCCGAGCACGGGGCCGAACAGGGTGCCGGTGCCCCCAAGGATAACAACCATCAACACGCGTCCGGATTCACGCCACGCCATATGCGCTGGATTGACGTAGCCAAACTGCACGGCGCCGAGATAGCCTGCGAGCCCGGCCAGCATGCCGGCCAGGCAAAAGCTGACGAACTTATATCGGCCTATCGGAAACCCCAGCGCGCGGGTGCGTCCTTCATTGGACCGCATGGCGGTGATGACTTGCCCGAACGGAGAGCGCAGCAGCACCCATAGAAACACCGCGCTTCCGACCAGAACCGTGAATACTACATAGTATAGGGCTGTGCGATTATGCAGGTTAAGTAACGTCACGCCTGCCACGGACAGTTGCGGTTTGGCATTAATATAAAGCCCGTCAGACCCGCCGAAGCCGCGCGCGTCGTTGAAAAAATAGTAGGCCATCTGCGCAAACGCCAACGTGATCATAATGAAGTAGACGCCGGACGTACGAATCGACAGGCAGCCGATCGCCGCCGCCGCGACGCCGCACGCAATAATTGCAAGCGGCAACGTCGCCCACATGGATACCAGACTGGCATCGCGCGTCAGAATTGCCAGGCTGTAACCACCCAAGCCGTAAAACGCCGCGTGCCCGAAACTGACTAGGCCCGTGAAGCCCACTAGCAAATCGAGGCTCATCGCAAATGTCGCGAGCACCATGATCTGCGTGATGAGTTGAACATGGAATCGGTCGCCAACAAATGGGACCGCCGCCAGCGCTATCGTGGCGACGGCCAATAAAATCAGGATCGCTCGCGGCAGGCTGGGCATTTTATGACGCTTTCACACCAAACAGGCCACGTGGCCGCCACAGGAGGACCGCAGCCATCAACGCATACACAACCATGCTGGAAAGCTCCGGAACCACGACTTTTCCGAACGTATCGGCTAGCCCAATCATCATGGAGCCGATGAACGCGCCCTTGATTGAGCCGATGCCTCCGATCACAACCACGACGAATGAAATTATTAAGACATTCTCGCCCATTCCCGGATAGACCGAATTGATCGGAGCCGCCAGCATTCCGGCCAATGCTGTCAGAGCGGCGCCGGCACTGAATACGATGGAGAATAGCCGGCCGACATCAATACCGAGCAATTGCACCATCTCTCGATTGCTTGAACCCGCGCGGATCATCATGCCGATGCGCGTGCCGTGGATGACCAAATACATGCCCACCGCGACCAGAATACAGACAGCGGAAATGAACAGCCGGTAGACCGGATACGATTGCAGCTCGGTGAGTTGCACGACGCCGACAAGCGCGGTCGGGAGGACCACGCCGTGCACGTCGTTACCCCATAAAATCCGCTGAAATTCGTTGAAGATCAAAATAAGCCCGTAGGTCAGCAGCACTTGATGCAAGTGGTCCCGCTGATAAAGAAACGAAATCGCGAATCGCTCAACGAGCCAGCCAAGCATTAAGGAAGCCGGCAGCGCCACCGCGACGGCCAGCACCAGGCTCCCGGTTTTTTCCGAGAGCCAATACGCCAAATAGGCGCCGATCATGTAGAATGAGCCATGCGCCAGATTAATGACGCCGAGTATCCCGAAGATCAGCGTCAGACCCGCGGCAATCAGAAACAGAAGCAGCCCGTACTGAAGGCCGTTGAGAAGCTGAATTGCGATAGCCCCGGGGTCCATAAATTCGCCGTGACCGCCGCTAGGCGGTTCCACATCCCGTGCCTGGGTCGCTGACCGCCTTTTGGGCGACCCCGATCACGGCATTGTCGCCATTGCGAACCTCGCGCAGATAGACGTCTTGCACCGGATTATGCGACTTGGAGAAATGCCACTGCCCACGCGGGCTGTCGAACCGAGCCTGCTCCATAGCGCCGATCAAGGCTTTCGTTGCGCCGGAATCTCCCTTCACCTTGGCCATAGCGCCAATCAAAAGCTGAGCCGTGTCGTAGCCCTGCACCGCGTACACGTCGGCGTCGCGGCCGGTCGCTTTCTTGAACGCTTCGCGGAAACGAGTATTGGCCGGCGCCTTGAGGCCATCGGCGTAATGCAGCGTCGTGAAAACGCCCTCCGCGGCGCTGCCTTGCGCACGCAGCGTGCCGTCGGTTAGGAACCCGGCCCCGTAAAGCGGAATTCGCGCCTTCAATCCGGCTTCGGCGTAGTCCTTGACGAATTTGACCGCGCCGGCGCCGGCGAAGAAGGCAAAGACCGCGTCGGGCTTTAGCGAGGCAATTTCGGTCAAATTCGCCTGGAATTCCACATTCGGGAAGGGAACAAGAATTTCCTTCAGGACCGCGCCGCCGCCCTTTTCAAACCCTTCGCGGAACGCGCCGATCATTTCCTTGCCCGCCGCGTAATTCCAAGTCACCGACACCACGCGTTTGAGCCCACGCCGCGCCATCTCGGTCCCCATTGGGAAGCAGACCTGCCAATTGCTGAACGAAGTACGGAAAATATTCGGGCCACACATTTCGCGTGTGACGGCATTGGCACCGGCATTCGATATGATCGTTATCGTGCCTTCCTCGCGCGCAATCTTGGCCATTGCCATCGCTACGCCCGAATGCACCGGGCCGGATAGGAAATCGACCTTCGCACCAACGATCAGCTTGTTGGTGTTGGCCGCCGCCTTCGCAGGGTCCGCCTCGCTATCCAATTGGACGAGTTCGAACTCGCGGCCGCCAAGTCTGTTTCCGGCCTCTGCCAAGCCGAGCTTCATTGCATCGGTAATATTGTGGCCGAGCGCCGCATAGGTGCCGGTGTAGGGAAGCAGCAGACCGATCTTGACCTTGGCTTGCTGAGCGATGGCCGGATGCATCGGAACGAATGCCGTGGCGGTCGCCAATCCAGCCGCTGTCGTGTTTTTGAGAAGCTCGCGGCGCGATATTTTCCGTTGCATATCAGTCATCGCTATCTCCGATTGATGAGAGGTTCTTTGCTATGGACAATTAGTAGCGGCCAGATCTTCCTCACTCCTGGACCGCAGCAGAAAACGTTGGATTTTCCCGGTTGCCGTCTTCGGCAGCTCAGTGACGAAGTCGATCCAGCGGGGATATTTGTAAGGCGCAAGACCGTTCTTGCAGAATTCCATCAGCTCGGCGGCGAGCGCGACGCTGCCAACCTGCCCTTCCTTGAGCACAACGAAGGCCTGCGGTTTAACAAGATCCTCCTGGTCGACCCTGCCCACGACAGCCGCCTCAACGACGGCGGGATGCTCGATAAGTTTCGACTCGATCTCGAATGGCGAACACCAAATGCCGCCGACCTTCATCATGTCGTCGCTGCGGCCGCAATAGTAATAGTAACCTTCCGCATCGCGACGATAGGTATCTCCAGTATTGAGCCAGCCGTCGATCATCGTCGTCGCGGTACGCTCGCTATTGTTCCAATAGCAGCGCGCGGTCGAACCGCCGGAGATGAATAGTTGGCCGCTTTCGCCGTCGGGGACTTCGATTCCGTTCTCATCGAGGATGCGTGCCGAATATCCAGACACGACCCGACCGCTCGATCCCGGCCTGATGTCTTCGGATGCATTTGAAATGAAAATGTGCAGCGCTTCGGTCGAACCGATGCCATCCAATATCCAATGACCGGTTTCTTCGTGCCAACGCCGGAGAATTTCTGCCGGAAGCCCTTCGCCCGCGGACACGCATGATCGCACCGACGAAAACTCTGGCTTCTCGCGGACGAAATTCTGCAAGTAGGCGGCATAAAGCGTCGGCACGCCGAAGTAGAGTGTGGGCCGCGCTCGTTCGATAAGCGGAAAGCTGGTTGCCGGGCCGGGCCGCTGGTCGTTAAGCACCGCGGTCGCGCCAACCCACAGCGGAAGCGTAAGATTATTCCCAAGTCCGTAAGCGAAGAATAACTTGGCTTCAGAGTAAAAAACGTCGTCCTCGCGAATGCCCAACGTCTCGACACCGTAGCGCTGACTGGTAACGGCCATGTCACGATGGCGGTGGACCGCCGCCTTTGGCTGCCCGGTGGAGCCGGACGAGTAGAGCCAGAAGCAGTCGTCTTCCGCCGCGGCCGGCACGGCTGCGAATTCAGGCTCACTCTCAGCCAGCAGCGTGGCGAACGAATGCCCTTTCCCCTCGGTACGGAGGACGTAGCGCGGGGGCCGCGTTGCCTCCGCAAGGGCAGGCTCGACTTCACCGGCATATTCGGGCGAGTAGACCAACGCGACCGCGTCCGAATCGTCGATCATAAAGGCGTAGCTGCTCGACCGCAGCATTGTGTTGAGCGGGACCGGCACGATTCCGGCTTTAATCGCACCCCAGAAAAGGTAGAAAAACGCGGGGCAATCCTTCACCACCATCAATATGCGGTCTCCGTGCCGGAGCCCAAGTTGGATGAGGCCATTCGCACAACGATTAACGTTGGCTGCGAGTTCGGCGTATGTGACGACGGTGTCGCTCGTGCGAATTGCCGCCTTGGCGCCACGGCCTTCAGAAAGGTGTCGATCAATGAACGTAGCAGCCACATTGTAATTTGGCGCAAACAGCAAGCGCGAGTGGCGCTCAGATACGTCGATATCGACTATGTTACTCTGCATCGCCATAACCAGCATGTCGGTTAAATAATATTGGTCGTAAGCACCTCACATTTGAATTGATAAAATCAATAACAGTCGCAAGTTGGTCTATCCTTGACTTTGGTCAACCCGAAGATGCGACGTCGCAACTTCGACCGCGCGAAATATGGTCGTGGCATTGCGCGCCGTTGCGCTCGAGCCAGCGGCCGCGGTGGTTCAGTTGAAGCAAGGAATTTCCGAGCAGACGGTTAGCGCCGACGGTCCTGACGCCACTTTCAGAAAAACGCCTGTATCCCCGTCTGCGCGCGGCCGAGGATCAGCGCGTGGATGTCGTGCGTGCCCTCGTAGGTGTTGACCGTCTCGAGGTTC
>JAUSBQ010000342.1 GCA_030651965.1 Pseudolabrys sp.
AAGCGTCTCAACTCGCCGAACGATATCGTGGTGAAATCGGACGATTCGATCTGGTTCACCGATCCACGCTTCGGTCTGCTCAGCAATTACGAAGGCGACGCGCGCGACAGCGAACTGCCGATGAATGTCTATCGCGTCGACGGCAAGACCGGCACCATGACGGTGATGGCCGACGACATCAACGCGCCGAACGGGCTGGCGTTTTCGCCCGACGAGAAAAAGCTCTACGTCGTCGAATCGCGCGCCGAGCCGCGCACCATTCTGTCGTTCGATGTCGCGGCGTCAGGCGACAAGATCAGCAACCGTAAGCTTCTGATCGATTCCGGTCCGCAAGGCACGCCGGACGGCTTCCGTGTCGATGTCGACGGCAATCTGTGGTGCGGCTGGGGCATGACGCCGGAACTTGACGGCGTGCGCGTGTTTACGCCCCAAGGCGAGCCGATCGGGCATATCTTACTGCCGGAACGCTGCGCCAATGTCTGTTTCGGCGGACGAAAGCGCAACCGCCTGTTCATGGCGGCCGCGCATTCTTTGTACGCGCTCTACGTCAATACGCAGGGCGTCAAGGGGGGATGATCCGTTCCGCTCGTCCCCGCGCAGGCGGGGACCCAGTGTTTTGGCAAGAACTGGATTCCCGCCTACGCGGGAATGAGCGGAGCAAGAATCAAATCGCCGGAATACCCGCGCTCGCCGCGAGGAAGGCATTCTCGGCCTTCTCGGTGCGGTCGGGCTTGGGCAGTTTGCGCATCGCCGCTTTCTTGTTGATCTTGCGCTTGGCGATGCCGCCCAGCTTCTTGTCGGTCGCCTTCTCCTCCTTCAGCGTCATGTAGAGGATCTTGGCGACGTCGTTGCGGCCGATCAGTTTCGCCCACGCCACCAGCGTGCCGTAGCGCGTGATCTCGTAATGCTCGACCGCCTGCGCCGCCGCGATCAGCGCGGCGTTGAGAACGGTCTTGTTGTCGATCTCGCCGGCGATCTCGTTGGCTTCGTCGATGATGCCGTCGATGGCCGGGCATTTGGT
Source organism: Pseudolabrys sp. (assembly GCA_030651965.1). Lineage (GTDB taxonomy): Bacteria > Pseudomonadota > Alphaproteobacteria > Rhizobiales > Xanthobacteraceae > Pseudolabrys. The sequence goes on from JAUSBQ010000342.1 coordinate 1,022, forward strand.
GCCCTGCGGCACCGACTTGATCATCTTGAACACCCGGTCGAGCCGCTTGATCTGACCCTCGGTCTGCTTGAGGTGCATCCGGAAGGCTTTTTTCAACTCGGCATCGGAGGCCTTGGCGACCATGTCGGGCAGCGACTTCTTGATCTGGTGCTCGGCGTAATAAATGTCCTGCAGCGTGTGGACGAACAGTTCGTCGAACGTGTCGATATCGGATGAAAACCAGCCCATGGTCGAAGACCTCCCTTTTGGAACCTGAATGGGTATAAAGCGCGGGGGCTTCCCGAGTTCCCTTTGCCGGCAAAGCCCGCTAAGTATTCCTCTTGGATTTGCAGAAACTTCAAAGGGAGGGCCCCAATGGCCATCGAACGTCACGACGTCGGCACGCGCATGAGCAAGTGCGTGGTGCACGGCAACACGGTTTACCTCGCCGGCATCGTCGCCAATGAGCCCAAGGGCAAGAGCGTCACCGAGCAGACCAAGGACATCCTCGCCCAGATCGACGGCTACCTGAAAACGGCCGGCACCGACAAATCGAAGCTCCTGACCGCCAATATCTGGATCACCGATATGGCCAATTTCGCCGAGATGAACGCGGTCTGGGACGGCTGGGTCTCGCCCGGCAATACGCCGGCGCGCGCCACCGTCGAGGCCAGGCTGGCGACGCCCGACTACAAGGTCGAAATCATGGTGGTGGCGGGCAAGTAATCCGGCGCCAGGCGGGCTGGAGGAGAGATCATGGCATTCGACTTCGGCCCGCTGTTTCCGGCGGGGACGCCGGCGCCCGCGCCACGCTGGACCGGTCTGGCGAAATACAACTTCACCGGCGGCAATAACGACCCCGACGCGGTGCCGCTCGAAGGCCTGATGCAGGCGGCGCAATCGGTGCTGGCGCGCGAAGGCCGCACTTTGGCGACCTATGGCCTCAAGAGCGGGCCGCAGGGCTACCGGCCGTTGCGCGACTTTCTCGCCGACAAGCTCAAGCGCGACGCCGGCATGGCCTGCGCCGCCGACGACATTCTCATCGTCTCGGGTTCGTTGCAGGCGCTCGATCTGGTCAATAGCGCGCTGCTGACGCACGGCGATACCGTCATCGTCGAGCAGGACAATTACCAGGGCACGCTGACGCGGCTTGCCAAGCTCGGCGTCAATGCCGTCGGCATTCCGCTCGACAGCGGCGGCATGCGCATGGATGTGCTGGAAGCAGCGCTCGCCGAGCTTAAAGCGCGCGGCATCCGGCCGAAATACATCTACACCATCCCGACCGTGCAGAACCCGACCGGCACCATTCTCGGCGAAGCCCGCCGCATCAGGATGAGCGAGCTCGCCGATCAATACGGCGTGCCGATCTTCGAGGACGACTGCTACGCCGACCTGGTGTGGGACGGCGAGCGGCCGCGCGCGATCTACGCCATCAGCCAGTCGGACAACGTCATCCATATCGGCTCGTTCTCCAAGTCGATCGCGCCGGCCTTGCGCGTCGGCTTCATCGCCGCGCCGTGGGGCATCATGTCGCGCATGCTGGCGCTCAAGACCGATGCCGGCTCCGGCGCGCTCGAGCAGATGGTGCTGGCGGAATACTGCAAGCCGCATTTCGCCGACCATGTGCCGGCTTTGCGCCAGGGCCTGCGCAAGAAACTCGAGACCCTGATGGAGTCGCTCGCCGAGCAGTTCGGCACCGCCGCCGAATTCGACGACCCGAAGGGCGGCATCTTTCTGTGGGTGAAGCTGCCGGACAATGTCGATACGCTGAAGCTCTATCAGGCGGCGCTCGCCGCCGGCGTCGCCATCAATCCCGGTCCGGAATGGTCGACCGACAAGGCGCACAGCATCAGCCGCATGCGGCTGTGCTTCGCCAGCCCGTCGCACACGGAAATCCGCGAAGGCATCGCCATACTGGCGGAAGTCTGCCGCAAGGAATTCGGCGTGCCGACGCGCAGCGCTAATATCGAGCGAACGGTCTGAGAATGGTGAGCGGGCAGCCCGGCATTCTCTCGATCTGGAACGACGTCGCGCCGGGCCGCGACGCCGATTTCGATACCTGGTTCCAGGGCGAGCATCTGGCCGAGCGCCTTGCCGTGCCCGGCTTTCTGTTCGGCCGCCGGCATCAGGCGATTTCCGGCGCGCGCGGCTATTTCAATTTCTATCTCGTCGAGTCGTCGGACGTGCTGACGTCGAAGCCTTATCTCGAACGTCTCGACAATCCAACGCCGATGACCAGGATGATCATGGCGGACGTGTTCAAGAACATGAACCGCACCTTGTGCCATCGCGCGCTGCGGCGCGGCGCGCTGCGCGGGGCTTATGCGGTCACGGTGCGGTTCACCGATACGCCCAATGAGACGGCTTTGGCTGCCTTGCTCGACGAACTTCTGGCCGACATCAATATCGCCAGCGGCGAAATCTGGTTGGCCGTCGATCCGGCAGGCCAGCCGGTCTCGCTCGAAGAAAAAATCCGCGGCGGCGACAGGAAAATCAAAGGCGCGCTTCTGATCGACACCTTGCGGGAGGCGGATGCCGAGGCGCTCGGCGCGCGGCTGGCAAAGGAATTCCCCAACGGCGAGGTCGGCGTCTTCCGCGTGCTATGCCAACTCGGCCACGGCGAGGCGTTTGAAAAATGACAGTGCTTGCAAGCCTGGCTGAAAAAGCCGCCGCGCGCCTGATCGCGCGCAAGGAAACCATCGCCATTGCCGAGTCGTCGACCGGCGGCCTGATCGCAGCCGCCTTGCTGGCCGTGCCCGGCGCCTCGGCCTATTTCGTCGGCGGCGCGGTGGTCTACACCAAGGCGTCGCGCTTAAGCTTGATGGGTATCACCGATGCCGATATGGCGGGCTTGCGTCCGTCGACCGAACCTTATGCGCTGCTGTTGGCGCGGCGTGCGCGGGAGCGCATCGGCGCGACCTGGGCGTTGAGCGAGACCGGCGCGACAGGGCCTTCAGGCAACCGCTACGGCGATGCCGCTGGGCACACCTGCGTCGCCGTGGCGGGGCCGGTCGAGATGGCGGCAACGATGGAAACCGGCAGCGCCGAGCGGCGAGCGAATATGGATGCGTTTGCCGTGCGGGGGATGAAGCTGTTGTTGGAAGTGTTGTCGGCCGGCGCCTGATCGGTAAAATTTTGAGCGGGCCCCCGCCTTGCGCTTGCCATAAATGGTAACATATACGATACTATATGAATGCAAGTGCTTGCCTATGTGGAAGCGTTTGGGGGATGTCCGTTTCAACGCTGGTTTGCGGATATTGATCCGCAGGCTACCGCGAAAATTACAATCGCTCTGACGCGCTTGGAGCAAGGCAACTTTTCGAATGTGAAATCGGTCGGTGCCGGTGTTTTCGAATATCGCATCGACTTCGGCCCTGGGTACCGGGTCTATTTTGGCCAAGACGGCAAGACGCTAATTATCTTACTTGGCGGCGGAACGAAGCAGAGACAGCAGCAGGATATTGCAGCGGCCCATGAGCAATGGGTGGACTATAAACGGCGCAAGAAGGGAACGAAATAAAATGCCACTCACACGCAGCTTCAAGGAGATCGTAAAAGAACGGGCCGAGCGCGATCCGAAATTCCGCGCGGCGCTGTTGACGGAAGCGGTTCAGCAAATGCTCGGTGGCGACATGGACACCGGCAAGGCGGTCTTGCGCGACTATATCAACGCAACTGTTGGATTTGAACGGCTTGCGAAGGAAACAGGCACGCCTGCAAAAAGCCTGATGCGGATGTTCGGACCCAAAGGCAATCCGCGCGCGGATAATCTGTTTGCTGTTATCAGCCGGCTGCAAAAAGCGTCTGGAATTCGACTTGATGTCGCCCCCGCCCGTTGAGATTTTGGGTTTAGCCCTCGCTCACGCCGCCAATTGCCGCAGCTTTTCGATGTCGAGAATTTTCAGCGAGCGGTCGGAGAACTCGACCAGGCTGCCGCTGCGGAATCCGTTGATGACCTTGCTGACATAAACCGTCGTCAGCCCGGTCGCATCGGCGATATGGGTCTGGCGCAGCGGGAATTCGATGCTGTTGCCATCGATCTTGCCGGCCTTTTCCTGCCGGCCCCAGATTTCCAGCAGCAGGCGCGCGATGCGCCCGGTTGCGGTGCGCCGGCCGAGATCGGCGATCAACTGGTCGGCGCGGTTGCGCTCGTCATTATAGGACAGCAGGAATTTGTCGAAGATGTCCGGCGACACCGTCATCGCGGCGCGCAGTTGCGCCAGATCGAAGGTGCGGTAGCTGCCGCGCGTGACCGCGTCGATCGACAGATGCAGTTGCCGTTCGAACAGCAGCCGGCAGGTCACCAGCTCGCCCGGCATGACGATCGACAATATCTGGCGGCGCCCATTGCTCAGTTTCATCAGGCTTGTCGCCCAGCCTTCACAAATAACCGGTACACCGGCCAAAGTCTGGTTCTGATGGAAGATGGTGCGGCGCGCCGCGAACGCGGTCTTGTTCTGCGCGACGGGCTGCTGCTCGCCCGCATAGGGGCGCTCCCAGCCCAGGTCAATCAAGACTGTACACAGGCCGAGGCCCCGCATGACGCAGTTTGAACAGCCGGTTTTCGGGGCCGACTGGCCCGGTGTGACGGTCATTATCGAATGGCTACCGGCGCTAGATTTGCGATTTTGACGGAGTTGAGAATCGTGACCTGAGCGTTGGCGAAGCTCATTACATATTCGTCTTGTAGTATATGAATCGCCGCCTGCACTTCAAGTGAAGTCAGCCCGGTCGCGTCGGCAATTTCAGTTTGGGTTAAGGGGAACGGATAGAGGTTAACGCCGTCGCTGATGCCGCGTGCAATCAGACGATCGACAACCGAGCGTACAAAACCCGCGATGCGTTCCGCGGCGTTGCTCGAGGTCAGGTTGATCGAGGTGCGCGCAATGTCCTCGACCTCGGCCACGCACAGCCTGCCGAACGCCTCGGAAAATTCGACATTGTCGGAAAGTTCGTTCCGTATTTCGGCGCGGCCAAACTGGCAGACGTGAATGTCGGTCGCCGCCTCGACCGAAAATCCCGACTGCGTATTGAACAGCGCGAAGGCGGAAAACAGGTCGCCGGGAATTATCACCGACAGGATCTGCCGGCGGCCATCGGGGAAACGATAGAAGCGATAGGCCCAGCCCTGACACAGCAGATACGGCCCGGGAATGAATTGCGAGCCGCTTTCTTGGACGATCGCGCCCTTGTCGATGCGAAAGAACACCTGCGGGATATGATTCTTCGATGCCGAAGTATCGGCGCCGACGCGATCCGTCAGCGATTTACAGAGGCTCAAGCCGCGAACGTCGCAATCGCGGCAAGGCCAGGCCAGTTGCCGTTCAAATTTCACCGATGCACCTGATTTATTGTTGCTTGTGTTTCCCTGGCGCCTTTCGTTTAAAGTTTTTGAGGCGCGTTTGGAATTGCGGAAGCGCGTCAATATGACAAACTACATTGTCATTTTTTGTCTTGCGCGGTTCCGGGATTGGAATTGCTGGCGCCATCAATGGTTGTCGATGGACGATTCGCACGCGACGCAAAGAAAAATTCAGGAAAACTAAAATGCCTGCCGGTGGCACAGGCGTCGGCCGCGCCGGGCTATTCCGCGGCTTCCGACATCTCGGCGCGCATCTGCGCGCGCAAGTTATCGATCAGCAGGAGGCCCTTCGGCGTCTCGACGTGCCAGAAGGTCCAGCCATTGCAGGCATCCAGGCCCTGCGCCAGCGCGCCGACGCGATGGATCGATCCGACCTGCTCGCCGAGCGATACCGCGCCGTCGGCGCGCACGATCGCTTTATAGCGCTTCTTGGAATCGGTGAGCTTCGCGCCGGGCATGACCAGGCCGCGCTCGATAAGCGCCGAGAAAGCCACGCGCGGGGCGTCGCGCACGGTGACGAAGGGGGCGATCGACGGCGACGGCACCACCTGCATCTCGGCGATGCGCTTTTTCGCCGCGCGGGCGTATTTTTCCTCGCGCTCGATGCCGATGAAGCGGCGGCCGAGGCGCTTGGCGACGGCGCCGGTGGTGCCGGTGCCATTGAACGGATCGAGCACCAGGTCGTCGGGCTTCGAACTCGACAAAATGACGCGGGCGAGCAGCGCTTCCGGCTTTTGGGTCGGATGCAGCTTCTTGCCGTCGGTGCCTTTCAGCCGTTCGCCGCCGGTGCAGAGCGGGAAAGTCCAGTCGGAGCGCACCTGCACGTCTTCGTTGCCGGCCTTGAGCGCCTCGTAGTTGAACGTATAGCCCTTGGCATTGGCGTCGCGCGAGGCCCAGATCATCGTTTCATGGGCGTTGGTGAAGCGGCGGCCGCGGAAATTCGGCATCGGATTTGTCTTGCGCCAGATCACGTCGTTGAGGATCCAGAACCCCATGTCCTGCATTATCGATCCGACGCGGAAAATATTGTGATAGGAGCCAATCACCCAGATCGTGCCGGCCGGCTTGAGCACGCGGCGGCAGGCCTTCAGCCAATCCCTGGTGAAGGCGTCATAGGCGGCGAATGAGTCGAACTTGTCCCAGTCGTCGGTGACCGCATCGACATGCGAATCGTCCGGACGCTTGAGATCGTTGGCGAGCTGGAGGTTGTAAGGCGGGTCGGCAAACACCAGATCGACGGAGTTGGCCGGCAGTCTTGCCATCTCGCTGACGCAGTCGCCAACGAGAATGCGGTGGAGTTCGGAGTCTTCTGAAACTCCACGGGGCGCCCGTGAGGGCGCCCCGCGACGCGACACTACCATGACTCGTTACTCTGACTCAGGCGACGCGGTCGGCAGACGCGGGACCTACAACCGACAGGCCTGCAATATGCGCACGCAAGGTGAAGAAACGGTTTATGGCGACGCCACGGAAAGTGGGCAAATTCTGCCTATTTAACGAGGGGTTAGCACTTGTTAACAGCGGCTGAAAATCGCCCGATTGGACGCCGCTGCAAGCTTACGCAATGATCGATGCCACGATTTTGGGAGATGGCTTAAATGCGTTGGGATGACTTCCGCCGCAGCGACAATGTCGAAGACGATCGAGGCGGTGGTGGCGGCGGCGGTTTCGGCGGCGGTGGCTTGCCGATCGGCGGCGGCGGGCTCGGCATCGGCACTGTCGTGGTGCTCGGCATCATCGGTTGGGCGCTCGGCATCGATCCGAGCGTGCTGATCAGCGGCGCCGAGATGGTCAACAGCACGCGCACGCAACAGCAGCAGCCTTACCAGCAGCCGGCCGGACGCACCTCGAAGCCTTCCGACCAGATGGGCGATTTCGTCGCCGCGGTGCTCGGCAATACCGAGGACACCTGGATCAAGGTGTTCCAGGACGGCGGCCAGACCTATCGCCCGCCGCGTCTGCGGCTGTTCTCCGGCCAGGTGCAGGGTGCCTGCGGTGCGGCGACGGCGTCGAGCGGCCCGTTCTATTGCCCGACCGACAAGCGCATTTATCTCGACACGTCGTTCTTCAACGAGATGCGCACCCGCTTCAAGGGTTGCACCGGCAAGGCCTGCGAATTCGCCGAGGCCTATGTAGTCGCGCACGAGGTCGGCCATCACGTGCAGAACCTGCTCGGCATTCTGCCGAAGGCGCGTCAGGCGCAACAGGCGGCGGGCAACAAGACGGCGGCCAATCGCATCCAGGTGCAGGTCGAATTGCAGGCCGATTGCTTTGCCGGCATCTGGGCCAATCAATCGAACCAGCGCTGGAAGTCGATCGAGCCGGGCGACGTCGAGGCGGCGTTGCAGACGGCGGCGGCGATCGGCGACGACCGCTTGCAGAAAATGTCGCGCGGCTATGTCGTGCCGGACAGTTTCACGCACGGTTCGTCGGCGCAGCGCCAACGCTGGTTCACCATCGGCCTGAAAGACGGCAAGGTGTCGGCCTGCAACACCTTCGCGGCCGGCGCGCAGTTGTAGTCAAAGGGGTCAGGGGCGTGCGCTGAAGGTTGCCTTGCCGATTTCCAGTCTGGCGCCTTCGGCGCGAATGGCCTCGATCAGCGAAACCATATCGATACGCACGTTAAGGGTCTCCTCGCCGGGCTTGAGGGCGGCCAGCGCCGCGGTGGCATTGAAGCGATAGGCGCGGTGTTTGCGGGCATCGCTGGCGGTGAAAGGTTCGGACGGAAACACCGAGAACCGCCCGACTTCGACAAACGCATTACCCCGGTCGGCTCCAACCGACACCACCGCCTCGACGGCGCCGCGCGATGGCGGCGTATAGGCATTCACCCAGAGATCGAGAAATACCCGGGCCGGATCGTCCGGCCTCGAAATCGTCAGTGTCGCCGCGCGCGCGAGCGTCGCGGCGGCATTGCTGTCCTGGGCGCCGGCGCGGCCGGGAAATGCCACCGCGCACGCCGCCAGCGCGGCGACGCACGCGATCAGCTTTCGTCCGACACTGCGCATTCGCTTGGACTCCTTCGCTAACAAGCTTGTGCGTCCATTGGGGTCAGAAAATGGCGACCTCGATGCTGCCGGGCTTGAAGTCGGTTGCGGCGGGCACTCCCGGCAATGGCACCGGCATCAGTTGCACATCGATCTGGCTCGACATTTCACCGGCGATTTGCAGCTTCGCCACGGTTTTGGTGAGATCGATGAGATACGAATGTTTGGCACTGTGATGGTTGTCTCCGCTGCCGAAGAAGGTGAACGCACCGGCGTAATGTCTGTCCTGCGTCGACGTCTCCGCCGACAGATACGGGCAATTGACGAAAACGCGGACATTGACATTGCCGCTCGCCGGCGGTTCGACGTTGCGGATGATCGCTATCACCTTGCTTGGCGACGGGGCGCGGATCGCGGCGGGGGACGCGATCATGCGGTTGAGCGCCAGCATCGATGTGTTGAGGGCCTGTGCCTGCGGTGCCGGCAGCGCCAGCCTGGTGCTGAGCGGCGTGTTGAGCATGGCGGGGCCTGTTACAGCGCTCTGAATGAGGTGCAATGGCTTGGCCAGGTTGATGGATTTGCCGACGACCTGGGATAAGGCCACGGCGCCGACCGGCGGCGCGTCGTAGCGATAGCCGAGGTCGAGAATGTTGACGACCCCGGCGACGGTCGTGTTGTAGGGCGTGGTGCCCGACGCGCCGGATGGATTCACGAACTGTCCATTGAAGGCAAAAGTCCGCCACAGGTTATTGCTGGAATTGGCCCGGCCGAGATTGTTCCAGCGGTTCCAGACCCGGTCGACATTGCAGTGATGCAGCCAGAAAATCGGATCGAGTGGCGACATATATGTGCCCATGTCGCCGCCGATAATGCCGTGCACTGTATTGTGCGGTCCGCTTTCGAGCGGTCCCTGAAATCCGTTCACGCGTTGCCATGACGGCGCCGTGCTGTTCTGGCCGTCCGGCATGCTGCTGCCGAAAACCTCGAAATTGGTCTCGGCAAGAATATCCGCCATCACCTGCGGCCCCGCGACGCTCGCCGGGATGGTCGCGGTCTGCGAGTTGCGGCTGGCATTGAAGAGCGGATTGGGCTGTCCGTTATAGGTCGGCATGGCGAAGGCCGCCGGCAATTGCGGATTGGCGGTCCAGTCCCAATACGGCAGGGCAAAGTTTGGATTGCCCGACAGTTGCTGGCACAGCCGTTCGAAGGCAACTAGATAAGCGCGATGCCAGGGTAGGAAATACCAGTTGCCGTGCGGACAGAAGTTGAGATGGATTTGCGCCTGCTTGGTCCAGTTGCGCGGATCGGAAGCCGGCAGCCGCTTCATCGCGTCCACGGCCTTGCGATAGGAATCCAGCACCGGATCGTTGAGCGGCATGGCGCCGATGCTGCGCCGGTTCACGGTCGCCGCCTGTGCAGGCGAAAGCGGTGCCGCGGTGGCAAGCGCGACGGCCGCGCTGCCTTGAAGCAGAGATCGCCGATCGATTTTGAGCATGACTCCCCCCAGTTTGCGCTTATAAGTGTGAGAAAAATATATACAACTTAAAAGAGAATAGGAGAAGGGCCTCATAGAGGGCTCGGCACGGTATCGGGGTGCGCGGTCCGATTTGACACCGGCGCGGGCTGGGGCTGTGCTTCCTTTTCGCAGACAAGCGAATTGCTGAAGGATTCCCCATGCCCGGTATCGACGACAGCCGACAATTCGTGCCGCTCAAGATCGCGGTTTTGACCGTGTCCGACACCCGCGAACTGGCCGACGACAAGTCCGGCAACACCTTGATCGAGCGCATTCGCGCCGCCGGCCACACCGTCACCGAGCGCTCGATCGTCAAGGACGAGGTCGACGCCATCCGGACGAAGGTGAAGGCCTGGATTGACGACAAGTTCATCGACGTCATCATTTCGACCGGCGGCACCGGATTCACCGGCCGCGACGTCACGCCGGAAGCGGTCGAACCTCTGTTCGAGAAGCGCATGGATGGCTTCTCGACCTTGTTCACGCTTGTCAGCTATCCGAAGATCGGGACGTCGGCGATCCAGACGCGCGCCACCGCCGGCGTCGCCAACGCGACCTACATCTTCTGCCTGCCGGGCTCGCCCGGCGCGTGCAAGGACGCCTGGGACGACATCCTGGTTCACCAGCTCGATTACCGCTACCGGCCGTGCAACTTCGTCGAGATTCTGCCGCGTCTGGATGAACACATGCGCCGGCCGAAGGCTGCGGGCGCGACGGCGTGATTTAAGCGATCGTGCTCACCAAGCCGCCATCGACACGCAGTGAAGCGCCGGTGGTGGCGGAGGCCTGCTGCGAGCAGACATAGACCACCATGTTGGCGACTTCGTCGGGCGTCGCCAGACGCCGCAGCAGCGACGACGGCCGATGCTTGGCGAAGAAATCCTTTTCCATTTCGGCGTCCGACATGCCGCCTTCCTTGGCCAGCTTGCCGAAGAAATCGAGAACGCCTTCCGAGCGCGTCGGGCCGGGTAGAACGGAGTTCACCGTGATGCCGGTGCCGGCGACGGTGGCGGCAAGGCCGCGCGACACCGCGAGCTGCGCTGTCTTGGTCATGCCGTAGTGGACCATCTCGACGGGAATATTGAGCGCGGACTCCGAGGAGATGAAAACGATGCGGCCCCAGTCCTTCTTGCGCATGCCGGCGAGGTAGCCGCGCGATAGCCTGACGCCGCTCATCACATTGGTCTCGAAGAAGCGCATCCAGTCGACGTCGGGAATGTCCTCGAACGGCTTCGGCTCGAAGATGCCGAGATTGTTGACCAGAATATCGGTGTCTGGGACTTTTCTGAGAAACGTCTCGACGCCGGAGGCGGTGGCGAGATCGGCGGCGACGGTGTCGACTTGCGCTTTTGGTACTTCGGCGGTCAGGCGGTCGCGCGCCTTGTTCACGGACGACTCGCTGCGGCCGTTGAGCACGACATGGGCGCCGGCGCCTGCCAGTCCCTTGGCGATGGCATAGCCTATGCCTAGCGTTGAGCCGGTGACGACGGCGC
>JAUSBQ010000347.1 GCA_030651965.1 Pseudolabrys sp.
GGCTCGGGCGCTGCAGACGGCTCGCAAAGGATTGGGAAAATCTCAATCGAAAGGCGCTCGCGTTTCTGCGTCTCGCCTCCATCAGGCTCATGTTGAGAAAGCTATGCAATCCCGTATGATCTCTTCGGACAGACTCTTAGTCATGGTGGAGAGCACCAAGACGAGGCCAAAGGTCGTGCACGTCAGCGCATACTCGCGTTGGCGTTTCGGCCGCACAGAACATGTATGCGCGCACTGGCGGTCGTTACCACGTCAATTGGCTTTTGACTTCGGAGGGGCAGGGAATCCAACCCTGCCACTAGCGGCCTAGTAAGCGTAGGCACCGCGCGCAAATGCGCGGTGTTCTTATTTCAGAGGCACCAACCCCAAAACACACGATTTGAGGCCCTTATTTCCTCTTTTTTTGCTGAAACCTGCATGAATCCTGTGTTGCCCGATATTCAAGACGTTTGAATTTCAGCGGCTCAAGGGGCCTGATCTCTGCACCAACTCAAAAACGAGGACGCAGAAAAATGTCAAATCCTTGGGGACGGTTAAATGCTCCGATGGAGCAACCAACAAAGGACGAATTGCGGGAAATCATCAGATCCAGAGACGATGAAATCGCAAAACTGAAATCATCGAGAAAACTACCGCCGGCGGTGTTAGTGGCGCTTGGCATCCAACCACCCGCACGGATTAGGCGCCGTTAGTCGCCCTGCACGTTCCGCTTCAGGGCGCGTGCGGCGATCTCGTTGCTCTCACCTCAGTGCCGCAAAAAGGTGAGCTCGATGGAGCACTGTGGAAGCTGTGCAGCCAGTCGGAAGACTGCGTATCGTACAAAAGCATCGTCGAAGACAATCTCAAGCGCGGGTTACCCGGATTGATATGTGCGAAGAGTAAGTAGTGCGCCACGCACCACACACTGATCGCCCGCATTGAGGGGCGGTTTTATAAGCGCTTCCTCGTCGCCCGCAGCAGTCGCTACCGCTACGATAAGTTGGCGCCTTACGCATGTGCAACGCCTGCGCCCGGGTTTGTCGTCGCTCTCGACGCCGGCCGACTCGCGCGCTCCCGCCTGTCGACGGCAGCCGGGACGGCTGCCGTTCAATTGCTCCCCGGAGCAGAGGTCGCAGGTTGATCGACGCCAACAGATGGCGCGGATCGTCGGGTCGGATGTCGAACCGCATCATCGGGACAAACTTCGCCCGCATTGCATGTCGCGCCCGAGGGCCAACTACCGTTCGGCGCGCATGTCGCATCCCAGGCCGCGCCCCCGCCCGCGGGCTTGTAGCTGCAATCGAAGGCACCACTATTTGCCTCCGATGCCTTTATGCGCTGGTCGAGCATCTTGAGTTTGAATGCTATTTCATCCCGCAGCGACATCGGCTTGCCATCCGGGCTACAATAGGATCGCGCCATCTGATCAACGATCCATGCCTCATTTGGTGCGTGAGGCTTGAGGCGCTCATACATGCCGCCGCATTCGCGTTTGTCGGAGATGGTCTGTGGCGACGGCATACCAGGGGCAGGCCCCGCGGCTTTCCCTGTAGGTTTGAGCTTCTCCATCAAATAGTCCACCGCCGCGGTCTTTTCCCGGTCGGAGAGCCGGGCCAGCACTGCGCGGATCATCTTCGAGGGGTTTCTCAGAGCCTCGTCGAGTTTGCGCCGGGTTTCTGCTGACAAACCAAAATCCAAGTCCTCACCCTGATTGATCGGCCGATTCCCCATATGCACCGACGCCGGCGGACGGTAGGGCGTCGGCACTGTGCTACCTCGCGGATCGTTGGTCGTATCCGCCTTATCGAAGGTGCCCGGTGCAAGGCTTTGGCCTGGATTGCCTCCGGACTGAGCGTCTCCTCCACTGACCACGCGCTCCGCCGGGACCGAAGGAACAGAACTCGGCAAATTGTCGCTCGAAGCAAATTCGGCAGCCTCCCGCAGGATGCTCAATTCCAAATTGGTATCGCCCGCTCGACGGGCAGCCTCAGAGGCCTTTCTGTACGCGTACCTGGAAAGCTCAGGGTCCGTCTTGCGCTTCATCCGAGCCACATCAATGTCCGCAATTGCATCCTTGCAGTGGGGCGCGGCCCGAGACTTATCCCAGTCTTTTGAAGTGATGTCGCTGCACGACGCTGAATTCTGCATGACTAAGGGAGCACCGGCATCCTTCGGAGCACCCGCAATCTGCTGTGTTGCAGGCGCTTGCGGCTTGCAGAATTTCGTCCACCTCGCGCGCGCTTCCTGATCGGACCATCCGTAGTTCTTGCGCATGTTCTGACATGGCACCGCCCGGAGGGTTGAGTTGTATGTTTGGCGAACGGCCAACAACTTTTCCACGTAAGCGCAGTCACCACTTCGCTTGAGCATAGCTTCGTATCTGTTGCCTTCGGCGGCTATCCCGTTGAGCTTGCCGCGCCATTTATCCCAGCATGCGTCGGCGTTCGCATTCGTGACGAAGCCCGTCTTCACGTTCAGAGGGTTCCAGATCGTACAAATCACGAGCAGCAATGTGGCCCGAAGCACCTTCATTGACGCCACTGCAAAAGCGGGCGCGCGCATCTTGTCCCCCCGACCAACGAACCACTTCGGCGTTGAGCCTACTGAGAGAGCAAACTCCTGTCATTATGAATCCTACGCGCCCACTTAGAGGCGGAAGCCATATCGTTGCTGTTCAAATCGATGCCTTGATAGTGCGAAATCCTCGCCCTCTAGTGCATCTTAAAATTCGGCCGAAGTCCGCCTTGAGTCCAGAAGCAAACCCTTGGATTACCTGGTCTTCGCGGGTGCGCGTCGCCATGACATTCAGTTGCTTACTTGATGAATTCTTTCGGAAACAAAAATTCATCTTTGGAAGGAGCGACCGGCATCCGAAGTGTGAGGGACGGAGTGTGGGCTGGTCTCTACGGGCACTGCCCCGCTAACCCGTGGCAGGCCAAGCGCGGCACTACGATTGCGATGCCGAAGCAAAATGGCGTTAGGATATGGCGTTTGCAACGGAGAGGATCATGGCGACTGAAACCCCACCGGTCGGCGTCTGCACAAGATGCGGTGATATAACCTACGCGTTGGACCGCATAAATGGCTCTTGTGGCAGACAACCTGGGGGGAAGCGCTGCAAGGGCATATACGGAAGCGCTCTCAATAACGATGATTGGGCCAAGTGTGATGTGTGCGACGGTGCTGGTACTGTGTCCGGCGCCACCTGTCCGACCTGCCAACGAACGGGGTGGAGCTATATTCGCGATAATCCTACGGGGCACCCTCACGTCAAAAGATAGGCCAACAATACATTCAAGGGGGCATGCATGGGGCTATGGTCTTTGTTGTTTCGCGCGCGATCTGGAGGCGAGAAACTCAATGCGGACCCCGTTCAGCGCGAATTTGCTGACGAGCTAATAGCCGCCGCTGATACTGGAGATATCTTCCAGATGTATGCCGTGAAAGTTTTCGTCGATTCCCGCGGTTGGTCGCCAGAAGATAAGGAATTGCGGCTGGCGCACGCGCTGAATATCGTGAAGGTAATGCGCCCAGACCTTTACAAGGAAGCGAAGAATATAGGGTTTAAGCACGTGCGCTAACTAAGCCTTTATCCCTTGTCTGGCGAACTTGCCCGGACTCTTTCACGCGTGCGCACGGAACGCTACACACGCCCCATCAGTCATCCGAACGCCGTGACCGGGGCGAGCCCCGAGCTTAGGCTTTTTCGGCTCTCTGTATGTGGGGACCGCAAGCCTAACCGCACTTACGCGCACTCTTCCACGTGCGCGCGCGGAACGCCTGGGACTCTTCCACGCGCGCGCACGGTGGATGAGCGCGTTCGAATATCTCCAGGCGAGACTGCCGGACGCTCCTGAACTCTTTCACGCGTGCGTGCGGAACGCCGGCACGGGGCTCACATGCAATTATACACCAGCTGCCAAAGTCCAAGGTGACGGCGGTCATGCCAAGTGGTACAATTGCTTTAGTTTTATTCATTAGTTGAAGAATGTGAAATGAAACTAAACTGCGCTGACCTGGAAAAAGCGGGCAAGCTAAAACCGGGCGCTCTGGGAGAGAGCGGCGTTGAGGAACTCCGTGAACTTCTTTTAATTTACAAAGAGCGCTCCACGGTACAAGAGGCACGGTCTTTTTGGGGTCCGGATGATATTAGGCCGATAAATAAACAACAGCCGGCGGCGCTGCTGGCGTTGGTTGGAGCCGTGTGGGAAGTGTGGCGTGAGCGCGGGGGCCAGGGACATGGCGGCCGTTGGGATGAACATCAACATGTGCACGGCGCTTTCATTCAACTACTGCAGGCGCTATTTGAGCAGAGTAAAATGCAGGCGCAGAGCCCCCGCACCTTTCGGCGGGCGCTTAAAGCGGCACACGACGAAGATAAGAAATTGCGGGCGGATACACGACAAGTAACTGATCTCGACAACTTCGTATTCGTCCAGCGTACGAAGACCTAACGGCCACATCTGCAACCTAGGTGCGGGTTGCAGGTTGCACACGTGTCCTCGGGTCAGCGCGTGACACCGCGGTCTCATCACGCAATTAGTTCTCCTCATAGACAAGAGGAGAGCCAATAAATGTCAACTAACAGTCTAAGGGGCTGTGTCCCGCCTGCAGTTATCGTAGATAAATCGACTGAAGCCGGGCAGCGGCTCGAAGCGCAGCTGGACGACAGTTTCCCCGAAAAATTCCACTCTATTAAAGATGCGGCAGCCCTTTTGGGTTTGCGCTATTGGCATCTTCAGCGCGCGGTAAAGCGCGGATTAGTGCCCAGTCATCGGCTGCTTACGACGAAGCGATTTGTCCGCTTGTCTGAGATCATTGCCGCGCTCGAGTCCTCCGACATGGGAGGGCGGTCATGAAATCCCAAACTCCGCCAGGCCCGAGTGCCGAATATCGGTCCGACGATCCGATGGAGCAATTTAATTGTGAGCGGCTACCGCTACCAGATAGGAACCCGCTTGAAATTTGGCACATATGCTTTTCCGCCGGTATGTGGCGCTCAGAAGGCGTCCGCGTCTCGGTTGAATTCAAGTCAATTGGAGGAGTCCGATGAATTCCTCCTTTAGAAAGCACGCTGCCGATTACTGGGCGAATGGTATCAGCGCCATCCCGATTGAACCCGGCACGAAACAGCCGGCCCGCGGTATCAAAAACTGGAGCGGGTATTGCGACAACCTTCCAAAATCAGAAACGCGATCAGATTGGCTTCATAGGTATACCAACGACGGAATTGGAGTGTGCCTTGGCATTTCAGTCGCTCCGGAATTTAGGCTTGGCGCAGTCGACATCGACGATGACTCACTAGTTTCAGTCGTAGAAACAATTCTCGGTAGCTGTCCCTGCGCCAAACGCGGGAAGAAAGGCATCACATATTTTGTTCGAGTTCCGAAAACAGGCAAAGTCAAGTCATGCAAAATCACAAACCATACGAAGTCCGGCGTAATCGACATATTGATCGGCGGGCGGCTCACCGTGTTGCCGCCCACCATACACCCGGAAACCCTAAAGCCTTACGTCTGGATTGGATCGCCACTGCTAGGTACGAGTATTGAGGGCCTGCCGATCTTTGATGACCAGAAGTTCGCGCTCCTTAAGATGGTTATCGGGTCA
>JAUSBQ010000353.1 GCA_030651965.1 Pseudolabrys sp.
CGAACGCGACGGCCTGTTCTATGTCGGCATCGAGCGCGTGCAGAAGATCGTGCGCTTCGATTACCGGCGCGACGGATTTCAGGCGCGCGGCCAGGCTGTCGCGGTGCCGGCCGATTTCGCGACACTGTCGAGCAACAAAGGCCTGGAGTGCCTCGCCGCCGCGCCGAAACAGTCGCCGCTCGGCGGCAGGCTGATCGTCGTGACCGAGCGCAGCCTCGATGCCGCCGGCAATCTGCGCGCTTACGCGCTCGACGGCAAAACCGCCGGCGATGTCGTCGATAATCGTGCGCTGCGCTTCAGCATCAAGCGCAGCGACGAATTCGAAGCCAGTGACTGCGCGATGCTGCCGGGCGGCGATCTGCTGCTGCTTGAGCGCCGCTATTCGCCGGCGCGCGGCGTCGGCATGCGGATGCGGCGCGTGCCGCTGACCGCGATCAAGGACGGCGCGACGGTGGACGGCGCTATTCTGATCGACGTCGATCTGGCCTATCAGATCGACAACATGGAAGGCATGGCCATCCACCGCAACGCCGCCGGCGAGACCGTCATCACCCTGGTGTCGGACGACAACTTCTCGGTCATCCAGCGCAACCTGCTGCTGCAGTTCGTGCTGGTGGGGGAGTAAACAGCACGCGAGCGCAGCAGTGTTGCCGTCATCGTCCGCGAAAGCGGACGATCCAGCAATTCCTGTGCGTGCCGTAAGGGCTGGATGCCCGCCTTCGCGAGCATGACGATAGAACAAACAAAAACGCCGTCCCGAAGGACGGCGTTTTCTAACTCGAAAAATAAAACCGCTTAGCTGGCGGCGGCTTCCGCAGCAGGTGCCGGCGCGGCCTTGCCGACCTTCTTCACGATCTGGCGCTTGAGCACCAGCATCTTCGGCGCAAGCTGCGCGTCCTTGGCCTTGAGCAGGAACGCATCGAGCCCGCCGCGATGGTCGACCGTGCGCAGCGCATGGGTCGAAATGCAGGCGCGCACGCTACGGCCGAGCGCGTCGGAGATCAGCGTCACGTTCTGCAAATTCGGCATGAACCGGCGCTTGGTCTTGATATTGGAGTGGCTCACCTTGTGGCCGGAGAGCGGCTTCTTACCGGTCAGATCGCAACGCCATGACATGGCAAATCCCTCGAAAAGCTGAAATCGTATCGCTACCCAACCCGTACCAATGCCAGACGTTTCAGGCGCATACGCTGCGCCGGGCAAGTCCTTAAGGCGTGGGGGTAGGACGGCTGGACGTATAGAGATGGGGGTGGGATGCGTCAAGCTTCAGGATTTCGGGGGTTTTGACCGCCGTGACCCTGGCGCGGACGCCGCCAATATCACAGATTCGGCGTAATCGACGCCGACCACTAAGGGCCGGTCCGTCAGGGCCGGCTCCACAGATATCAAGAGAATGGAACTTCAAGTGCGGCTCTCGCGGCAGGCGACAGGGTGCGGATCGCGGCGGCTGGCCCGGCTGGCGCCGGCTATCCTGGGTCTCGCCCTGCTGGCGGGTCCGGCCGCCGCCCAGGGGCGCCTGGAAGCCCGCTACACCATGACGCTTGCCGGCCTGCCCATCGGCCAGGGCACCTGGGTCATCGATATCTCCGACAGCCAATACTCCTCGGCCGCCAGCGGCGGCACCATCGGCCTGCTGCGGACCTTCACCGGCGGCGAAGGCAAAACCGCCGCCCAGGGCACCTGGCAGGCGGGGCGGCCTTTGGTTTCGACCTATGCGGCCACCATCAAATCCAGCAAGAAAACCGACGAAATCCGGCTCACCGTCCAAAACGGCAAGGTCAAGGACCTCACGCTCAATCCGCCGCGCGATGCCGATCCCGAGCGCGTGCCGGTGACCGAAGAGGCCCAGCGTGGCGTGCTCGACCCGATGACCGCGTCGATCGTGCGCACGACCGGCAACGGCAACCCGCTGGCGCCGGAGGCCTGCCAGCGCACTTTGGCGGTCTTCGACGGCCGGCTGCGCTACGATCTGCAACTCGCTTTCAAGCGCATGGACAAGGTCAAGGCCGACAAGGGCTACGAAGGTCCGGTACTGGTCTGCGCGGTCTATTTCACGCCGGTCGCCGGCCACATCCCGTCGCGCGCCGCGATCAAATACATGTCGAAGCTGCGCGATATCGAAGTCTGGCTGGCGCCGATCGCCGGCACGCGGTTCCTGGTGCCGTTTCGCGTCGCGGGGCCGACGCCGGTCGGCACCGCCGTGCTTGAAGCCGACCAGTTCGTTGCGGTCGCGGTGCCGCCCAAGGAAGCCGCCAAAACGCCGGACCGGACGCCGCCGACCAAGGCCTCGGCCACCGAGTCCAAGCCGCAATAACGGATAACGGCGCTTGACTCATCGCGGCGTTGCGAATCCAGCGCGGCGTTAATAAGTGAAGGCCGAAAAGCGCAATGAATCGTGGCGTCTCTACCCGATCTGGTAGGCAATTCACGCGCGCTATCCAGATATCGCCGTGAACGAACCCGCATGACCTTCGAGTCAGCGATTCGGGCGCGGTTCGTTCCAGACTCGTTCCGGAAATTAATCGCCAGCGCGCGAGGCGATCCATTCTGATACATGACCGGCGCGCTCGGCCGCCGGACACCGATGAAATGGCAGCGAGCCGCATGCGGCACAGATTGGGACAGCACCGCGGCGGCCGTTAATGTTTGAACGGCATTTGACGCAATTGAAAATTGCGCCGGGCCCCGATCTAGTGGGAGAGAGTGATCGACCGGCAAGATGTGGGCGTGAACGAACGCATACTCGGGGCTGAACAGCGATTCGGGCGTGGTTCGTTCCAGCCTCGTTCCAAAGCTTAACCGAAGGCGGCTTTTCGAACGCATTGTGATAGAGAACGCGCCGGCCGGGCCTGACTCAAGTCTTCGGTTGAGTGCCTAGAGCCTGTCCGGCTTTGATAGAATCAAAGCCGGGGCTCTAGCTTTTTGTTTTGACGCGTTTTCTTGACGCGAACCGGTTTCCACTTCGCTCGAAAACGCTCTAGTTGGACTTCTGATGGCCATTTCCTTTTCGTCCCCACCCAACCGAAACCAGAAGCAGCGCGGCGCCGGCGTCACCGCGGTGCTGGGCCCGACCAATACCGGCAAGACGCACCTCGCCATCGAGCGCATGCTGGCGCATTCGTCCGGCATGATCGGACTGCCGCTGCGGCTGCTGGCGCGCGAGGTTTATAACAAGGTCGTCGCGCGCGTCGGCGCCGACGCCGTCGCGCTGATTACCGGCGAGGAAAAGATCAAGCCGCCGCATGCGCGCTTCTGGGTCTCCACCGTCGAGGCGATGCCGCGCGATCTCGATGTCTCGTTCCTGGCGGTCGATGAAATCCAGTTAGGGGCCGATTTCGAGCGCGGTCATGTGTTCACCGACCGCATGCTCAATCTGCGCGCCCGCGACGAGACCCTGATCCTGGGCGCCGCGACGATGCGGCCGATGGTCGAGAAACTGCTGCCCGGCGCCAACATTGTCAGCCGGCCGCGGCTGTCGACTTTGGTCTATTCGGGCGCGAAAAAGATCACCCGGTTGCCGTCGCGCTCGGCCATCGTCGCCTTCTCGGCGGCGGAGGTTTACGCCATCGCCGAACTGATCCGCCGCCAGCG
>JAUSBQ010000362.1 GCA_030651965.1 Pseudolabrys sp.
GCGCCGCGCCCGGGAAAAGGGTTACGTTGCGCTTGCGTACCTCACGCCGCCGGCTTGTAGTCCGGAAAGATCATCGGCCGCAGTTTGGGATGCGCCGGAGTCATGCGCGGCACGATCGGCGGTTCGGCGCCGATTTCAATCGCCGCGTGGATCGGCCAGCGCGGGTCGTACATCGCGCCGCGCGCCAGCGCCACCATATCGGTCTTGCCTGCGGCGATCATGTCTTCGGCGTCGCGTGCGCTGGTGATCAGCCCGACCGACATCGTCGGCATGCCGGTCGCTTTCTTGACAGCTTCCGCGAACGGCACGTTGAAATTCGGCGCGAACGGTATTTTCTGCCGGGAATCGAGCTGCCCCGAGGACACGTCCATGTAGTCGCAGCCGAGCGACTTGAGCTCTTGCGCGAATTTGATCGTCTCCTCGATCGTTGTACCGCCCTCGACCCAGTCGACCGCGGAGACGCGGATGCCGATCGGTTTGTCCTTCGGCCACACGGCGCGGATGGCCGCGAACACTTCCAGCGGATAGCGCATGCGCTTGTCGAGGCTGCCGCCGTATTCGTCGGTGCGCTGGTTCGACAGCGGCGACAGAAATTGATGCAGCAGGTAGCCGTGCGCGCAGTGCAGTTCGAGCATGTCATAGCCGACCCGCTCGGCCCGCTTGACCATCGCAACATAGTCGTCGAGCGTCGATTTCATCTCGTCCTTGGTCATGGCGCGCGGCACATGCCAGGTCGGATCGTAGGGGATGGCGGAGGGCGCGAGCGTTTCCCAGGCGCCTTCTTCCTTGCTCAAAGGCGTGCCGCCCATGGCCGGCGGCTTGGTCGAGCCCTTGCGGCCGGCGTGACCGATCTGGATGCCGTGCTTCGACGGTCCGTACTGCCTGGCGAAATCGATGACGCGCTTGATCGCCTTCTCATTGTCGTCGGAATAGAGCCCGGCGCATTTCAGCGAGATGCGGCCAACCGGATTGACGTTGGTCATCTCGGCGATGATCAGTCCGAACCCGCCCAGCACGAACTGGCCGATATGCATCAGGTGCCAGTCATTGGCGCTGCCGTCGGTCGAATTGTACTGGCACATCGGCGAGACCACGGCGCGGTTCGGCAAAGTCATGCCGCGAAGCGTGATCGGTGAGAACAAGGCGCTGGCCATAAGTTGATTTCCTTCCGGTTAAAGTCCGACGGTTCTGTAGGCGTGCATGGCGACGACGAGACAAATCAGCGCCCAGAACACGCAGTATTCGATGCCGCAAATGACCCAGAGCCAGGCCCGCTTCCATTTCCACATCGCGGCGGCGGCGACGCTGAGGTGGATGAAGGCGAGGAAGCCGAATATCGCGGTGTGAAAGTCGAGCAGCAGCGCGATGGTCAGCACCACCTCGATGGCGCCGGCCAGGTACATCCAGAATTTCGGCGGCTTGAAGCCGACCTCGATGTAGAATTTCAGCGCCATCGGCTCGGTGAACTTGCCGATGATGTGCGGAATGAAGAACAGCGCGCAGACGATGCGCAGCAGGTTGAATTCATTCAGCAGATTGAATTTGTCGGCCAGCGACATCTGGTCCCTCAAGGCGGTCTGTGCCGCTTGCGGCGGAAACTGGCATTTATTGCCGCGCGCGCCAAGGGCTACAGTTTCTTCCCCCTCAGCCACGCTTCGCCCTGCTTGTACAAGGCCTCAAGCGCCGGCCCATCGAGGCCGGGCAGTTCGTCCTTGATGGTGTAGCCGATGCGGGTCTGCAAATAAGCCAGGTGACGGTACCCTTCAGGGAACCGGGCCAGCAGCTTCTTGTCGAGCTTCAGCGTGGCGCCGGGCTCGACCGTATCGATGCGGTCCTTCTCGTAAGTGTGCCGGCGCAGCACGATGCCCCAGCCTCCCTTGCGTTTTTCGAGGAAATCATAGGCGCGGCCCCAGCAGGTGACGTCGCACAACACGCCCTCGACCTTGGCGCGCTGCGCGATCGACAGCTTGGTCTGCGCAATGGCGCGCTTGCCTTTTATCTCGATCGTCGTGCCGCCGAGCATGTGATTGATGCGCACGCCTTTGGCGAAACCTGCCTCGCTGACCTTGATGAAATCCTCGAACGAGCCCTGAAACCAGGTGGCCCACATCCGCCCGTCGGCATGCCAGACGGTGCGGAAGCGGTCCCACAACCTCGCGTCGCGGAACAGCACCCAGTTCTCGATCAGTGCGCGGATTTCCGACCGTTCCTTGGTTTCGCTCGCCATCGCTTGCAACCTCCGTCATCCCAGTCTTGTGCCGGGCACCCATGCCTTTATACACAAGCGGCATAAAAGACGATCAGGAGGAATACGCATGACCACCACGACGGGCACCCGGCTGGCCGGCAAGACGGCCATCGTCACCGGCGGCGCCAAGGGCATCGGCCGCCATTATTCGCTGGCGCTGGCCGCGCAGGGCGCGCGGGTGATGATCGGCGACATCGCCGACGGCGGCGCCGAGGTGGCCGCCGAGATCGTCAAATTGCACGGCCCCAAAGCCGCCATCAGCATGGTGTTCGACGTCGCCGATGAGAACTCGGTCAAGGAGCTGGTCGCCAAAACGATGAGCGAATTCGGCCAGATCGATATCCTGGTCAACAACGCCGCGCTCTACGCCAACCTCAAGCCGCGCAGCTACGGCGAATGGGACATCGAGACCTGGGACAAGGTCATGGCGATCAATGTGCGCGGGCCCTATCTGATGGCGCGCCACGTCACGCCGCACATGATCGCGAAGAACAGCGGCAAGATCGTCAACATCGCTTCCGGCGCGCCGTACAAGGGCATCCCGCGCATGCTGCCTTATGTGACCTCGAAGGGCGCGATCATCGCCTTCACCCGCGCGCTGTCCCGCGAAGTGGGTGAGCACAATATCTGCGTCAATTCGTTGTCGCCGGGCTACATCCTGTCCGATACCGGCCTGGCCAACACCGACCATGTCAACGATGAGCGCGTCCGCGTGCGCAACACCCGCGCCTTCAAGCGCGACGGCTACCCGGAGGACCTGCTCGGCGCGCTGGTATTCCTGTGCTCGAGCGACAGCGATTTCGTCACCGGCCAATCGCTGGTGGTGGACGGCGGCTCGGTCAATAATTAGTTATTCGGCAGGCGCGGAGCGGTCCCCTGCGGAGGGGTGTTCCGCTGGAGGTCCAACTGGGCTATAAAGTTACAAATTAGACCATCGGGCACCAAGGAGCATCTCATGGCGGTTGCAACCGCGGCTGAACAGGCCACCCCAGGTTCCAAGCACAACATCGAGGGCTCGCGGCAGGCCTATTACGACAAGATCGCCAAGTTTCACATGGCGCCGCTTTGGGAAGTGCTCAAAGGCCTGGTCACGCCGGAGCCGAAGACCAAATACAAGGCGGCGGTATGGAAATTTGCCGACGTCAAGCGCCTGATCCTGGAAGCTGGCGGCGTCATCAGCGCCGAGGAAGCCGAGCGCCGCGTGCTGGTGCTGGAAAACCCCGGCATGCCGGGCAAGTCGCGCGTCACCAATTCGCTGTTCGCCGGCGTGCAGTTGATCATGCCGGGCGAGATCGCCGAAGTGCATCGCCATTCCGCCTCCGCCATCCGCTTCATGCTGGAAGGCGAGGGCGCCTATACCGCCGTCGAGGGCGAGAAGTCGCAGATGCGGCACGGTGACTTCATCATCACCGCCAACTGGGCGCCGCACGATCATGGCAATCCCGGCAACCAGCCGGCGATGTGGCTCGACGTGCTCGACATGCCGACCGTCAATCACTTCGAAGCGTCGTTCTCCGAGCACTTCGACGAGAAGACGCAGAAGACCAACCATCAGGACGGCGACTCGTTCGAGCGTTTCGCTTCCGGCGTTCTGCCCGACGGCATGCCGGCGACACAGAACCGCACGCCGGTCATCAACTATCCCTATTCGAAGATGCGGCCGATCCTCGAGCGCCTCAAGAACACCGGCGACATCGACAAGCGCCACGGCGCGCGCGTGCGCTACGCCAATCCGATCAATGGCGGGCCGGTGATGCCGACCATGGGCGCCTACATCGCGCTGTTCCCCAAGGCCTTCAAGGGCGAGAATTACCGCTCGACCGACGGCATGGTGTTCGCCTGCGCCGAAGGCCACGGCAAGACGATCGTCGAGGGCGAGGACACCATCGAGTGGGGCGTCAACGACGTGTTCGTGATCCCGCCGTGGAAGCGTTATCACCACGAAGTCGCCGACGAGTCGGTGCTGTTCTCGATCTCGGACCGTCCGGCGCAGGAAGCGCTCGGCATCTGGCGCGAAGGGAATTAAGCACTGCGTGTCCCGGGCGTAGCGCGGCATGAAATGACGCGCTACCGAACCGGGACCGTTACGAACTCCGCATTTGGAACGGCCCCGGCTCTGCGTCGCTGCACTTCATGCAGCGACTGGTCCGTGGCAAGAGGCACCTAACTCACGGCCCCGCCACTTGCGGGGCCGTTTGCTTTCGCGCCTTCGCCTGCATCCAGTTGATCGTCAATATAACAACCGCGCCCGCCAGCCCGAACCAGTCGACCACATTGGCGCCGGGGAAAACGTGCGGCGGAATGAGGATCGCCACAGCCGCCACGCCCAATCCCAGCCGCATCAACGGGCTCAGAAGCGCGAAGGCGAAGCCGACGATGGCCGCGGTGCCGACGAAGATGCCGAGAATATTGCGCGAGAAATTCCAGATGATCGACGGCCAGGTGTCGTTCATCAGCATCGACGGGTCGGTGACGAACAGGAACGGGATGAAGAACGTGCTCCAGCCCACCACCACGGCGGTCCAGCCGGTGGTCCAGCCCGACACCCGCGCAATGTTCGCCGCCGCGTAGGCCGCGATCGCCACCGGCGGCGTGATCATCGACAGCATGCCGAAATACATCACATACATATGCGCCGCCATCGGCGAGACGCCGAGCTTGATGATCGACGGCGCCAGCAGCGACGCGGTGAGCACATAGACGCTGACCGTCGGCATGCCCATGCCGAGGATGATGCTGATGAGCGCGGTCAGCACCAGCAGGATGTACAGGTTCTCGCCGGACAGCGCGATCAACTGCAACGTCAGCCCGAACGAAATGCCGGAAATGCTCAGCGCCCCGACCACCATGCCGGCGGCGGCGCCGATCAGGATGATGTCGAGCGCGGCGCGGCCGGTGTCGAGCACCGCGCGCACCATCTCGCTCGGCGTGAGGCGCATGCCCCGGTAGCCGAAGATCATGCTGAGAACGATCAGCATCGCCGTCGCATAGACCGCCGCGCGCTCGATCGGGATCTGGAAATGTTCCGGCCAGATCAAAGTGGCGACCAGGAAGGCGATCGGTATAGGGAAGTGCCAGCCGGAGGCGACAACGTCGCGCAGTTTCGGCGCATCCACGACCTGCGCCGCGCCGATGCGGTGCTTGGCGGCTTCCAGATCGACATGAATGAACAAAGCGGCGTAATACAATAGCGCCGGGATCACGGCGGCGATCACCACCGCGCCGTAAGGCACCTGGAGGAATTCCGCCATGATGAAGGCGGCGGCGCCCATCACCGGCGGCATCAACTGCCCGCCGGTCGAGCCGACCGCTTCGATCGCCGCCGCGCGCGTCGGCGTGAAACCCGAGCGCGACATCAGCGGGATGGTGACGACGCCGACGGCGACGACGTTGCTCACCGCCGCGCCCGAAATCGTGCCGAACAAAGCCGAGCCGAACACCGCGATCTTGGCGGCGCCGCCGCGATAACTGCCCATCGCCGACATGGCGAGATCGGCGAAATAGGCCGCGCCCCCGGTGCGTCCCAGCACCTGACCCATCAAGGTGAACGGCACGACGATCAGCACCGCCACCGAGAGGATGTTGCCGATCATGCTGTTGGTATCGAGACCGAGATAGACCAGCAGCCGTTCCGGCGACACCGAGCGGGTGGCGAAATCGCCGGGCATATGCGGGCCGATGAAGACATAGCCCGAGATAATCAGAATGATGGCGACCAGCACGCCGCCGGCCGAGCGCCGCGTTGCTTCCAGCACCAGGAGAATGAGCAGGGCGCTGCCGATCACGCCTTCGAGCGGCAGCATGGCAATCGAGACCGTCAGCGGTTCGTAGCGGATCGCGATATAGCCGCAAATCCCGAGCGCCGCCGCGGCGCAGGCCCAGCCGATCCATTCGCGTTTGAATCTGGAATTGAGGAACGAAATCGCCAGCGCC
>JAUSBQ010000364.1 GCA_030651965.1 Pseudolabrys sp.
GCATCCGCCGCTCGCCGCGGCCATTGCCTCGGCCTGGTTCACGATATTCCCGGTCGCCGAGTGGTCGTATTATCTGCTGGCCATGATGATGCCGGCGGTGGCGCTGTGGATCGTCTGGCGTCTCAGCGCCGATTATCTCGACGCCGACAAGCGCGTCGCGGGGCTGGCGCTGCTGATGCTGGTGCCGTTCTTTCATTTCCACGCCCTCAAATTCAACGTCAACACGGTGCTCATTCCGCTATGGGCGGCGACGACGTTCTGGTTTCTGCGCTCGTTCAAGACGCGAAACCTTGTCTATGCCGCGCTCGCCGGCCTCGGCGCCGCCGGCTGCATGCTGGGCAAATACTGGTCGGTCTTTCTGCTCGCCGGTCTCGTCGTCGCGGCGCTGATCGACCGCCGCCGCGCGCTGTATTTCAAATCGGCGGCGCCGTGGGTCACGGTGATCTTCGGGCTTGCCGCTCTGCTGCCGCATCTCGCCTGGCTGCGCGACAATGATTTCGCGCCGTTTACTTACGCCATGGCGATCCACGGCGACAAAGCCTTCATCGGCACGGTGACCGCCGTGCTCGGCTATCTCGCCGGTTCGTTCGGTTACGTGGCGCTGCCGGTGATCCTTGTTCTGATCGCGGCGCGGCCGGACCGCGCGACATTGGCCGACATGATGTGGCCAGCCGACACCGAGCGGCGGCTGGCGGCGGCGGCATTCTGGGCGCCGTTCCTGCTGCCGGCGATCGGCGGGCTGCTGTCGGGCACCGCGATCACCTCGCTGTGGTCGATGTCGGCCTGGACCTTGCTGCCGGTGCTGCTGCTGTCATCGCCGCGCGTGAAGCTCCGCCCTGTCGACACGCCGCGCATCCTGCTCATCGCCGCGGCGCTGCCGGTCGTCATGCTGATCGTGTCGCCGGCGATTGCCATGCTGACGCGGCGCGACGGGCCCCCGGTACCGGCGGTGCAGGCGCATCTGCTCGCCGCCGAGGTCGAGCGGCTGTGGCACGAAGCCATGCCGGATCCGCTGCGCTTTGTCGGCGGCGAAGGCGACATTGTGCTCGGCGTCGTCGCTTATGGCAAAGACCGGCCGCGCGCGCTGATGTCCGGATTGCCGGAGCCGGACGCGCAGGTTCTGGCGCGCAGCGGCATGGCGCTGCTGTGTTTCACCGGGGACGCCGCGTGTCTCAACGAGGCGGCGCGCAGGATTGGCGGTGCGCCGAGCCGCACGATCCAGACCACGATCAGTCAGAAAAGCTGGGGGACGGTTCTGCCGCCGCGAAGCTACACGGTCATTATCGTGCCGCCGCGCTGACTGGGTTGATCGCTGCGCCGGCGATCAGGAGCAGGCCGTCGAGGATCGACACGCGCGCGGCGTTTGAGCGCTCGAACGCTTTCTTCGCCGCGTCGAAACGCTCCAGTTCCTTGCGCTTGTCGGCGTCCGGCAGAAACGAGTGCATCAGCGACGCGCGCGCCATTTTCTTCAGCGCCTTATAGCCGAGCCGGTAATCGCGCGCGGCGCGGACATATTCATGGGTGAGGTCGATGCGCTCGACGCCGCTGTCGTCGGTCGACAGCACGACGGGCACGCCGGCGGCGCGATAGGCCGGCAGCGGATGCTCGTTGCCGCGCACGCCCAGCACCAGGTCATTGCTGGACAGATTGATCTCGACCGCGATGCCGCGCTCGCGCATGGTCTTGAGCAATTTGTCGGCGTCGCGCTCGAACGCGAGCGACACGCCGTGGCCGATGCGTTTGGCGCCGGCGATGCCGACCGCCTCAGTGATATGAAACGTCAGGTCGCCGGGCGGCACCAGGCCGAGCCAGAGTTCGCCGGCATGCAGGGCGACATTCACCGGCTTTGCGCCGGAGGGATGGGCGGCCAGGTACGCGATGATGCGCATATGCGCGCTGTAATCCTTCAGCGCGATGGCGGCGTCCTCGGGCTGCACGAAATTGAAGCCGACGATTGCCGGATCGACCCGCGCCAGCGCCGCCGCGATCGCGGTCTGCACGAACACATCGTCGAGTGAATTATTGCGCGCCACCTGGGCGATGAAGCGGAACGTCATCTTGCAGCCCGGCCGCGTCCGCGCGGCGTCGCAGGCCAGCCGGTCCTCGATCGCCGCGAGTTGCGCGGCAAATTCCGCCTTGCGCTTCTGCACGAAGTCGGAAAGCCCCGCCTGGTCAAGCGCGGCCAGCTTGTCCTCGAACGAGGTCTTGCCGGCGATGACGTCGACAAAGGGCCGGCGCTCACCGGAGCCCGCGAATGTCACCATCAGCTCGGCATATTGCGCCGACTGATCCTGATAGGTGACGAGCTGATCCAGCACCATGTCGGCGAAATGCCGCGACGACACCGCGTTGAAGCGGACGAAGGTGGCGAAGAAGTGGTCGTGGCCGGTCTGCCCGGTGGCGCTCGGCACGAAGCCGCGCATCGACAGTGCATTGACGAGGCGGTCGCGGCTGCCCTGATCGCGCATCGCCTCCGGCATCGCCACGCTGCCGGCCGGGCAGGGCGGATTGAGGATCGTCTGGTCCGCCGCGCGCAGGCACAGACCGTCGGCGATGGCCCAGTCGACGAAGCGTTCGGCATAGACCGCGCCCGACAGATGGCTGTGCAGGTCGCCGCCTTTCGGCATGCGGGCGAGGAACTGGCGCAGCGCCGCCGGATTGGCGCGGGCCTGCGTCAAGGTCGCGGCGGTGACGGTGGTGTCCCAATGCGCGGCGAGCCAGACCGCGCCGGTGAGGCCGGCGATGAAGGCAACCGTGGCCAGCACAATGCCGGCGCTGCGCCAATGTCGCTTGGTCAGATTCGGTGTGCGCACGCGTGACATCATTCAAAAAAATCCCCGGCGCACTATAAAGCGGGCCGGGGAAAGATTTGAGCCTGTGGGGACGCGGCGTAGCGCCGCGTGCGGCCTAATAGCGGTAGTGATCCGCCTTGTACGGGCCTTCCTGCTTGACGCCGATGTAGTCGGCCTGGTCCTTCTTGAGTTCGGTCAGCCGGACGCCGATCTTGGCGAGATGCAGGCGCGCCACCTTCTCGTCGAGCGACTTCGGCAGCACGTAGACTTCCTTCTTGTACTTGCCGTCCTTGTTGTTGGCGTAGAGTTCGATCTGCGCCAGAGTCTGGTTGGTGAACGAGGCCGACATCACGAAGGACGGGTGGCCCATGGCGTTGCCGAGGTTCACCAGGCGGCCTTCCGACAGCATGATGATGCGGTGGCCGTCCGGGAAGGTGATCTCGTCGACCTGCGGCTTGATGTTGTCCCACTTCAGGTTCTTCAGCGAGGCGATCTGGATCTCGTTGTCGAAGTGGCCGATGTTGCAGACGATGGCGCGATCTTTCATCGCGCGCATGTGCTCGATCGTGATGATGTCCTTGTTGCCGGTGGCGGTGACGAAGATGTCGGCCTGCGGCGCGGCGTCTTCCATGGTCACGACCTGATAGCCTTCCATCGCCGCCTGCAACGCGCAGATCGGATCGATTTCGGAGACCATCACGCGGCAGCCGGCCTGACGGAGCGAGGCGGCCGAGCCTTTGCCGACGTCGCCGAAGCCGGCGACCATGGCGATCTTGCCCGACATCATGACGTCGGTGCCGCGGCGGATGCCGTCGACCAGCGATTCACGGCAGCCATAGAGGTTGTCGAACTTCGACTTGGTGACCGAGTCGTTGACGTTGATGGCGGGCCACAAAAGCGTGCCTGCCTTCTGCATGTCGTAAAGGCGATGCACGCCGGTGGTGGTTTCTTCCGAGACGCCTTTGATGTTCTTGGCCATCTCGGCGAAGTAGCCCTTCGGCTTTTCCTTGAGCTGCTTCTTGAGCAGCTTGAAGAAAATGACTTCTTCATCGGAGCCGGGCTTGTCGAGGAACGCGGTGTCGCCGTTCTCGGCGCGCAGGCCGAGATGCACGTACATGGTGGCGTCGCCGCCGTCATCGAGGATCATGTTCGGGGTGCCGCCGCCGTGCCAGTCGAACATGCGGGCGGTGTAGTCCCAGTAGTCTTCCAGGCTCTCGCCCTTGATTGCGAACACCGGAATGCCGGCGGCGGCGATCGCCGCGGCGGCGTGGTCCTGCGTCGAATAGATGTTGCACGACACCCAGCGCACGTCCGCGCCCAGCGCGGTGAGCGTTTCGATCAGGACGGCGGTCTGGATGGTCATGTGCAGCGAGCCGGCGATGCGCGCGCCCTTCAGCGGCTGCTTCGGGCCGTACTCCTCGCGGGTGGCCATCAGGCCGGGCATTTCGGTCTCGGCGAGCGAAATTTCCTTGCGGCCGAATTCGGCGAGCGAGATGTCCTTGACGATGTAGTCCTTGGCGGCGGTCATGGCGGTCCTATTCGAGCAGGCGTTGAAAAAGGCAGGTTGGGGTTGTTGGCGTGCCTATAACAGGGCCCCGGCGGGCCTGCAACGCATATATAAAGATTTCTTTATGTAGGGATTTACTCTTCCTCGCCAAACCGGTTCGACACCAGTTCGACCAGATCCTCGACCGCCTTGGCGGCTTCCTTGCCGGTGGCCTTGATGGTGATGACGGTGCCGGGGCCGGCGGCCAGCATCATCAGCCCCATGATCGAGGTGCCGCCGACGAATTCATGCCCGCGGGTGACGATGATGGCGGCGTCGAATTTTTCGGCGTGCTGCACGAATTTCGCAGAGGCGCGGGCGTGCAGGCCCTTCTTGTTAACGATCTCGACGTCCTTGGTGACGGCAACGGCGTGCTCATCGGCGGCATTTCCGTCACGCGCCGGCCCGGTCATTTGCCGCTGAGGACCCGGCTGGCGATCGTACAGTATTTGCGGCCGGCTTCCTGGGCGGCGGCCACCGAGTCTTCCAGCGAACAGGTTTCGCGTACTTTGGCGAGCTTGATCAGCATCGGCAGATTGATGCCGGCGAGCACCTCGACCTTGGGCTGGCTCATCACCGAGATGGCGAGGTTCGACGGCGTGCCGCCAAACATGTCGGTCAGAATGGCCACGCCATCGCCGCTATCCACGCGCTTGACGGCGTCGAGGATATTCTTGCGGCATTGCTCGACGTCATCATCGGGACCGATCGTAATCGTCTCGATTTGACTCTGAATTCCCACCACATGCTCCAACGCGGAGCGAAACTCGACGGCGAGCCGCCCGTGGGTCACTAAAACGAGGCCGATCATCCCGAACTCCTCGCGGGCGCTTGTGTGCACCGCACGAATGGGGGCGCATTGAGGCCCATCCGAAGGCCCGTTGCAAGGGCTCGCCTCGATATATAGGCACTCTGCTGCATTGCGGAAAGGCGAAGCCAAAGGGGCACTCGATGTCCGGTTTTCGGCGGGGTCGATCGTAAACCCGTTACAGTTAAGAATTCCAAGCGGATCGAGCGCGCGGACGTAGCCCAGTTGGCCCCATGGGGTCAATTGGCGGGTGGGGATGCCCCCGGCACTGTGCCCAGCCAGGCGAGCAGCAAGGGCAGGGCTTCCTCGCCCGGCGCGGCCAAGAGCCGCGGCAGGCGGATCCCGGAAACCTCCACGGTTTCAACGTCATGGGCTGGGATCCGCGCGGCGGCGGCGGCGGCGAGGTCAACAACAAGGCCGACCTGCGCAACCGGCTCATAGGGCAGCCGGCGGATGCCGAGACCGCGAATTTCGATCAGGCCGGCCAGCGCCGGGGCGGGACGGACCAGCAGGCGGGAGGCGACGGCCTCGATGTGGCAGCGGTCGTCGGCCACCAGCCGGGTGAACGGCAGTGCCACGCCGGAGGCACGGATCAGGCGCCATGCCAGCGTCGATTTGCCCGACCCGGACGGGCCGCGGATCAGCACGGCCTTGGCGCCGATCAGGACCGCGGTGGCGTGGATGGTGGGGGAGGTGGTCATATTCTGAACTGCGCCAGATAAAGATTCCGCTCACCCCCGCGAAGGCGGGGGTCCAGAGCGGCGCAGCCCCGTCCGTCGGCGCCTAATTGGCAATCTCGTCCCAAAGGTCCCGCCATTCCGGATTTTGACTTTCGATCAATCGGAGCTTCCAAGCTCGATTCCATTTCTTCATCTGCCGTTCGCGTCCAAAAGCGGACTCGCGCGAGTGATGCTCTTCGAACCAGACGAGCGATTTCAGGTCATAGTTTTTCGTGAAGCCTTCGAACGTGCCTTCCCGATGTTGCCAGGTGCGCTTCACCAGATCATCGGTCATGCCGACATAGAGCGTTCCGTTGCGTTTGTTGCACAGGATGTAAACATAGAACGCCATGGCCACAGCCCGTTCGACGAACTGCTTTACTCTAACCGTGCAAGCTCGGTGAGTCAGTACTGGACCCCCGCCTTCGCGGGGGTGAGCGGAGAAAAACGCGAGGCAACGGACTAGCGTCCGACGAAAACTCACATGGCCGGCAGGCGGACGGTGAAGCGGGCGCCGAGCACACGCGGCTCGTCACCGGAAGTGACCGCCGGCGCAACGCGGTTCTCGACCCGGATGCTGCCGCCATGCGCGTCGACGATCTGCTGCGAGATCGACAGGCCGAGCCCGGAATTCTGGCCGAAGCCCTGATGCGGGCGGTCGGTGTAGAAGCGCTCGAAGATCTTGTCGAGCGCGTCGGGCTGGATGCCGGGGCCGTCGTCATCGACGACGATCTCGACATCGCTCTTGAGCTTGCGGCAGGTGATGCGCACCGTGCCGCCTGCGGCTGAGAACGAGCGCGCATTGTCGATCAGGTTCGACACCACCTGACCGATGCGCGAGTCGTGGCCGGGCACCTTGAACTGCGCCGGCGCGCCGCCTTCGAAAGCGAGCGTGACGCTGATGTCGTCCTTTCGGATTTCGTTGGCGGCGGTCACCAGCGCCGACAGCAACTGGGCAAGATCGACGGGCGTGGCTTCCTGGCGCTGCAACTCGGCATCCAGCCGGCTGGCATCCGAAATATCGGTGATCAGGCGATCGAGACGCTTCACGTCGTGCTCGATGATATCGAGCAGGCGCTTGCGGTTGGCGTCGGTCTTGGCCATCGGCAAGGTCTCCACGGCGGAGCGCAGCGAGGTCAGCGGATTCTTCAATTCATGCGACACGTCGGCGGCGAAGCTTTCGATCGCCTCGATGCGGGCATAGAGCGCGCCGGTCATATCCCGGAGCGCACCGGACAGATGGCCGATCTCGTCCTTGCGGCGGGTGAAGTCGGGAATCTCGACGCGGCTGCGGATGCGCCGCCGCACGCGCTCGGCGCCTTCGGCCAGCCGACGCACCGGGCCCGCGATGGTGCCGGCGAGCAGCATCGACAAAACGATCATCACCGCGGCGGCGACCAGAAACACTTTGACGATGGCGAGGCGCTCGGCCTCGACCATCTCGTCGATGTCGGCGCCCTGCGTCGACAGCATCAAGGCGCCGCGCACGGCGCGGAAACGCTGCACCGGCACCGCCACGGAGACGATGACCTCGCCGCGATCGTTGACCCGCACCATGCTGGCATTCAGGCCGGCCAAAGCCTGGCCGATCTCCGGATAGCCCTTGCCGTTCTCGGGGCCGAGTTCATTGTACAGCGGCAGGTCGCCGCGCCCGAACCAGCGGCGGATGGCGATGAAGCTGCGCTCCATCAGCCCGGGCTGCTCGGCGGTCGGCGATGGCAGATCGAAGCGCAGCACGTCGCCGCGGCCGTAGAGATTGCGGCTGTCGAGGATGAGGACGCCGTCGCGGTCGTAGATGCGCGCGCGCGTCTTGGTCGGCGACACCAGACGGCGCAGCACCGGCGCAACGCGCTCCGGGTTGATCGGGAATTCGATGCCGGACAACGAGTCGTCGGCGGGGCCGTAGCTTTCGCCGGCCTGCAATTCGAGCAGGCGGTCGGGATCGATGGTGATGGAGTCCGTTTCCACCGTGGCCGAGGCGGCAATGGCGCCGGCGATGATCTCGCTCTGCACCAGGAGGCTTTGCACCCGCGCGTCGATCAGACCGGCGCGGAATTGCGAGAGATACATGACGCCGATCAGCAGCGCGACCAGGCCGGTGAGATTGAGAAAGACGATGCGGCGGGTGAGGCTGGAGAAGCTTTGCGCGACGAAGAAGGCCCAGGCCGAGCGCCACAGCCGCCGGAAGGCGCGGTCGCGCTTGACGGGCGCGGGCGAAGCTTCGCCATCCCGGCGTTCGGCGTTTTCGCGCGCCTGATTTTCAGCGGTTCGGTCGAGCACGTCGTTTAGATCCAGCCAGATAAACGAGTGTTGGTCCGCTCGTCCCCGCGAAAGCGGGGACCCAGTCCTTCCCTGCCTCGCAACTCTGGACCCCCGCCTTCGCGGGGGTGAGCGGGCTTGATTATTCCTTGAACCGGTAGCCGACGCCGTACAGCGTCTCGATCATTTCGAAGTCGTCGTCGACGACCTTGAACTTCTTGCGCAGGCGCTTGATGTGGCTGTCGATGGTGCGGTCGTCGACATAGACCTGATCGTCATAGGCGGCATCCATCAGCGCGTTGCGGCTCTTGACTACGCCGGGGCGGGTGGCGAGCGCCTGAAGGATGAGAAATTCGGTGACCGTCAGCGTGACCTGCTCGCCCTTCCAGGTGCAGGTGTGGCGTTCCGGATCCATGCGCAGCAGGCCGCGCTCCAAAACCTTGGCGGTGTTGTCGGCTTCCTTCGGCGTCAGAGCCGGGTCCTTCGGACTGGCGCGGCGCAGCACCGCCTTGACGCGCTCGACCAGCAGGCGCTGCGAAAACGGTTTGCGGATGAAATCGTCGGCGCCCATCTTGAGGCCGAACATTTCGTCGATTTCCTCGTCCTTCGAGGTGAGGAAGATCACCGGCATGTCCGACTTCTGGCGCAAGCGGCGCAAGGTCTCCATGCCGTCCATGCGCGGCATCTTTATGTCGAGGATGGCGAGGTCCGGCGGCGACGTCTTGAACCCGTCCAGCGCCGAGGCGCCGTCCGTGTAGGTCATGATGCGGTAGCCCTCGGCTTCCAGCGCCATGGACACGGAGGTGAGGATGTTGCGGTCATCGTCGACGAGAGCGATTGTTGGCATGAAGCCCCTCTAATGCGTCGTCTGAAAAGTTCTGCGTGATGGCCCGTTAGTTTCAAGCCCAGAAACGGGGTCCGAAATGTGGCCTCTTTGCAACAACTATGTGATTCTGTAGCGAATTCAAGGTCAATACGGCTACATGGACTCGAATACACGTTGGCGAGGATCGCGGCCCATGGGCGAAAATGAGGACAATTCACCGCTTCCCGGCGTCATGCCGGGGCGTACCCCGGAGAATGCGCCGCAACCGGCCGATTTCGTCCCCATGGACCTGGCCAAGGCCCTTTTGCGCGCCACCCGCACCGCGACCTTGGCGACGTTGGACCGCAATACCGGGCACCCATTTGCCTCGCTGGTTAATGTCGCCACCGATGTCGACGGCGCGCCTTTGATCCTGGTGTCCCGGCTGGCGACCCACACCGCCAATCTGGAACTCGACGGCCGCGCCTCGCTGCTGCTCGCTTCGCTCGGCAAAGGCGATGCGCTGACGCATCCGCGGTTGACCGTGCTGGGGACGTTCGCGCTGGTCGCATCCGATGGCGCCGACGCGCCGCGGCTGCGGCGGCGTTTCTTGGCACGGCAGCCGAAGGCGAAGCTTTATGCCGGCTTCCCCGACTTCGCGTTCTGGCGGATGCAGGTCGTCTCGGCGCATCTCAATGGCGGCTTTGCCCGCGCCGCCGACCTGACGGCCGCCGACGTGCTGATCGATGTGTCGGACGCCGAAGCGTTGATCGAGGCGGAAGAGGGCGCGGTCGCGCATATGAATGAGGACCACGCCGAGGCGTGCCGGCTTTATGCGACGAAACTTCTGGGCGCGCCAAATGACGACTGGCGCTGCGCCGGCATCAATCCCGACGGCATCGAATTGCAGAACGGACCGAACGGTCTGTGGCTGCCGTTTCCTCAAGCCGTCACCGGGCCGGGACCGTTGCGCGCGGTGCTGAAGCAACTGGCCGAGCAGGCGCGAGGGCGCTGAATAATGTTCATGCGCGTGGAACAGTGGTTGCGTGCGCTACTCATCCGGCTGGCGAATGATTGGTAAGATGTCATATGATTTAAAAAACATCATTCCGCCACTGCTTGCGCGTTAACGTATTGATGCAGCGCAATGCGATCTGCGCGTTCTGCATGGCATTTGATCTTGGCATTCATGGGCTTGATGAGTATGGTCCCGCGCCGTAGACCTCGGCGTAGACTAAGGTCTAAGTCTTAAAGGGCCGACAGGCCTTGATCGGGTGAGCCGCAAAGCGGCCCCGACTGAGCGGGAGAGAAGCGTGCAAGAGACAGGTGTGCGGAACAGCGCTTACGGCGCCGATAAATTCGGTCTGGCGGACCTCGAAGCGGTTCACTGGAACCTGACCGCGCCCGCGCTGTACGAACATTCGATCAAGGCCGGCGAAGCCACTGTCGTCGAGGGTGGTGCGCTGTCGGCCTTTACCGGCCATCACACCGGCCGTTCGCCCAAGGACAAGCACACCGTCGATGACGAACTGACGCACGACGTTCTGTGGTGGGACGGCAACCGCAAGCAGACCAAGGAACAGTTTGCCGAGATGCTCGGTGACTTCCGCGCGCATGTGAAGGGCAAGACCCTGTTCGCGCAGGACCTCTATGGCGGCGCCGATCCGACCTACCGCATCAAGGTGCGCGTGTTCACCGAATACGCCTGGCACTCGCTGTTCATCCGCCAGCTTTTGATCCGTCCGGAACTCGCAGAGCTCGCGAGTTTCACGCCGGAACTCACCGTCATCGATCTGCCGTCATTCAAGCCGGACCCCAAGCGTCACGGCGGCCGCGAAGGCTCCGACACCCAGGTCGCCATCGACTTCACCAACAAGATCGTTCTGATCTGCGGTTCGTCCTACGCCGGCGAAATGAAGAAGTCGGTTTTCACCACGCTCAATTTCTATCTGCCGGCGCGCAACGTCGTGCCGATGCACTGCTCGGCCAATGTGTCGCACGAGGGCGAGAGCGCGCTGTTCTTCGGCCTGTCCGGCACCGGCAAGACCACGTTGTCGTCCGATCCCGATCGCATCCTGATCGGTGATGATGAACACGGCTGGGGCCCGGACGGCATCTTCAACTTCGAAGGCGGCTGTTACGCCAAGACCATCAAGCTGTCGAAGGAAGCCGAACCGCAGATCTGGGATGCGACCAACCGCTTCGGCGCGGTGCTGGAGAACGTCACCTACGATCCCTACACCCGCGTTCCCGATTACGACGACGGCTCCAAGACCGAAAACACCCGTTCGGCCTATCCGCTCGATTTCATTCCGAATGCGTCGCGCTCGGGCTGCGCCGGGCATCCGAAGAACGTCATCTTCCTGACGGCGGACGCCTATGGCGTGATGCCGCCGATCGCGAAACTCACCCCGACGCAGGCGATGTATCACTTCCTGTCCGGCTACACCGCGAAGGTCGCGGGCACCGAAAAGGGTCTGGTCGGCGTCGAGCCGGAATTCTCCACCTGCTTCGGCGCGCCGTTCCTGCCGCGTCATCCGTCGGTCTATGCCAACCTGCTGCAGGAATACATCCAGAAGCACAAAGTCGACGTCTGGCTGGTGAACTCCGGCTGGACCGGCGGCATCTACGGCGTCGGCCGCCGCATGCCGATCAAGGCGACGCGCACGCTGCTGACCGCGGCGCTGAACGGCTCGCTCAAGGGCGCCGACTTCCGCACCGATCCGTATTTCGGTTTCTCGGTGCCGACCTCGGTGCCGGGCGTCGAACCGCATCTGCTGAACCCGTTCAAGACCTGGCAGAACAAGGCCGAGTTCGACAAGACGGCGCGCGCGCTGGTGGCGATGTTCCAGAAGAACTTCACCAAATACGAAAAGCACGTCACCCCGGAAATTCGCGCCGCGGCGCCGGAAGTGCGGATCGCGGCGGAATAGGTTTTCCGCGACGCGGAATCAAATGGGCGGCCACATCGGCCGCCCTTTTTTATGGCGTGCGCTTTGGCGTCACGCCGCGACCGCTTCGCACACCATCGCGATATGTTCGACGTGGCGGTGGTCGGTGCCACAGCAGCCGCCTAGCACGGTGGCGCGCGGCAGCAGCCGGCGCAATTCGGCATGCAGCTCGCCGAACTCGCGCGGATCGCCGGCATCGAGTTCGGTCGCAACGTCGAGTTCGGCATGGCTGCGGCGCGAGGCGTTGGCGCGTAGGCCGCCGATGCGATCGACCCAGGCCTCGCCGGTCTTGAGCGCATCGCGGAAATGCGTCGGATGCGCACAGTTGATCATGTAATAGACCGGCGCGCCGCCGCTGGCGGCATCGACCGCCGTAATCGCTTCCTTGATCGTCTCGCCGGTCGGCAGTTTGCCGTCGGTCTCGACCGTGAATGAAATCACCGCCGGCATGCCGGCTTGCTTCGCCGCGAGGGCGACGCCGATGCCTTCGTTGACATAGTTCAGCGTGAAGGCGGTGACCATGTCGGCAGCAGTGTCGCGCAGGGTTGCGATTTGCTCGGCGTGATAATCCCGCGCTTCCTGCGCGCTCATCAGGCGGTCGGGATTGTAGCCGTCGCCGCGCGGGCCGATCGCGCCGGAAATCACCATCGGCGACCGGGCGGTTTCGAATTCGGCGCGCAGTTCGGCCATCAGCGCGACCGCCTGCCGGTTGGCGGCGGCAAGCTCTTCAGGCGAATAGCCGAGCTTGGCGCCCCAGTCGGCATTGGCGCGCCAGGTCGGCGTTTCCAGGACGAAGCCCATGCCGGAGCGCTGCGCCATGGCGGCGTAGCGGGCATAATAGGCGCGGGTCTGGGCGACCCCTTCCGGCGTGCGCAGCAGCGTGAATGCCGCGAAGCACGGCAGATCGATGCCGTTGTGATAGATCAAGGTGGTTTCCATGCCGCCGTCGGTGAGAAATACTTTGCTCGAGCGCTGCGGCAGGCGGTCGCGATACTTGGCTGCTTTCAATTTAGTGATTGTCGTCATGGTCAAATCCTCTGGTGCGAAGCTGTTGGGCCGGGGAGCTACAGCAGGCGGGAGGGGCGAACTAGCCTTCTCGTGGTGCAGGCGGGGACGAAACGCCGCGCCGTGAAAAACCTTTAAAACAGTGTATTATCGGCGTCCGGCAAGACCCTGGGCCGATCGCCGCGGCCGTCTACTGGACTCGCGGTACAGTCAGCCATGCTCGAAAAGTCACGCCGCAAAGGGGACGATACCCGCGAACGCATTCTCGCGGTGGCCGAGGCCGCCGTATTGGCAAAGGGATTTGCCGGTACCTCGATCGATGAAATCATCGCCGAGGTCGGCATCACCAAGAGCGGGTTCTTCTATCACTTCAAGGACAAGAGCGAACTCGCCAAGGGTATGATGCTGCGCTATCTGGCGCAGGATCGCGTCGTGCTCGACCAACTGTTTCAGCGCGGCGACGATTTGAATAACGATCCGCTACACGGTTTCCTGGTCGGGCTCAAACTGTTCGCGGAAATGTTCGCCGATCTCCCGGGCGCGCATCCCGGCTGTCTGGCGGCATCATTCGCCTATCAGGATCAACCGTTCAACCGCGACATCCGCGCGCTCAATTCCGACGGCATCCTGGCGTGGCGCACGCGCTTCCGCGAACGCTTCGAGATGATCGCCGAAATTTATCCACCCAAGCAGAAGGTCGACTTCGACGCGCTCGCCGACATGGCCGCGACTTTGGTCGAGGGCGGCTTGGTGCTCGGCCGCATGCTCAACGACAGCAGCGTGCTGCCGAAGCAGATCCTGCTGTATCGCGACTTCGTGCAGATGATTTTCAGCGGAGGAAAATGAGCACTCGCTTTGTCGTTTGCGCTGGCTCATGGAGCGATTCGCCGCTTGACTAAGATGGCGGAGTTGAATTGATGGCGCGAACAAGCAAACAAACAAAGCGGGAGGATTAGAAGTGTTAAAAAGTATTTCCTTGCGGCGCACATTGCAATTGGCGCTGCCGATTGCCGCCACACTCGCCGTCGCGCCGGTCACCGCATCGGCCCAGGAATGGCCGACGCGCACGGTCCGCATCGTGGTACCCAACGGCCCCGGCGGCGGCACCGATATTGTCTCGCGCATTCTCGGCGATGCATTGAGCAAGTCTCTCGGCGCTTCGTTCGTGGTCGAGAACAAGCCCGGCGCCGGCACGACTTTGGGCGCCGATACGGTCGCCAAGGCGCAGCCCGATGGCTACACCGTCCTGATGATGAGCAATGCGCACGCCGTGTCGGGCGCCGGCCATCCGAATCTGAAATACGAGCCGGTCAAGGATTTCCGCATGGTGTCGCTGGTCGGCACCGTGCCGCTGGCGCTCGTCACCGCGCCGAATTTCCCGCCCAAGACGGTGAAGGAATTGGTCGCCGCGGCGAAGGCCGAACCCGGCAAGTTCAACTTCGCCAGCGTCGGCGCCGGGACGACTCAGCATTTCGCCGGCGAACTCTTCCGCGTGCTGGCCGGCATCGACATCAAGCACGTCCCTTACCGGACGACTCCGGCCGCCATTACCGGCATGCTGAGCAACGATGTGCACCTGACGTTCGAGCTGATCCCCGCCATTCAGGGTCAGGTCGACGGCGGCAAGCTGAAGATTCTCGCCGTCACTTCGCCGGAGCGCTTTCCGGCGATGCCCGATGTGCCGACGATCGCCGAGTCCGGCATCCCGTACAACGTGACGAGTTGGTACGGGCTGGCTTTCCCGGCCGGCACGCCGGACGCCGTCGTGCAGAAGATGAACAAGGCAGTGCGCGAAGCGCTGGCCAATCCCGACATCGTCGCGCAGATCAAGAAGACCGGCATCAGCGCGAAAAGCTCGACATCTGACGAGCTCGAAAAGCATGTGACCAGCGAAATCGCCAAGTGGAAGAAGCTGATCGCCGATGCGGGGATTACCAAGCTGGAGTAGCTGGGTGTCGTCCCCGCGAAGGCGAAGACGACAGCGGAGTTAAAAAAAGGGCGGCCGATGTGGCCGCCCTTTTCGCTTTCCGTAACGCCAGACTTACTGGTTCGATGTCGCGGCGGTCTGCGCCAGGTCGCGGCCGAGGCGGTTGAAGCGCGCCTTCTGTTCGGCGTTGAGCGAGGCATAGAAGCTGTCGAGCGGCGGCTTCACCGTCCGGGCTGCTTCGATCATCGCCTGCAGCCGGGTCTCGATCGCCTGCAGGCGGCCGGGCGGCGTCAAGGGCGTCTCGGCCGGGCAGGCGCTTTGCAGAATGCCGACCGCCTTGACGGTGGCCTCGCCCAGTTTATCGAGTTCGGCCAGTTGCGCCTCGTTCGGCTTGAGCGCGTCCTCGATCTGCTCGATCGGCAGATTGGTCAGGCCGGGCTTGGCTTCGCCGCACGTCTTGGCGTCGTCCGGCAGCGCATCGCGCGCTTCCGTGCTGGCAGCGGCCTTGGCCGGGCCGATATCGTTGAAGCGCTCCTTCTGCTCGTCATTGAGCGA
This sequence comes from Pseudolabrys sp., assembly GCA_030651965.1. Taxonomy (GTDB): domain Bacteria; phylum Pseudomonadota; class Alphaproteobacteria; order Rhizobiales; family Xanthobacteraceae; genus Pseudolabrys. The sequence goes on from JAUSBQ010000364.1 coordinate 15,368, forward strand.
CTCGTAGAACGCCTC
>JAUSBQ010000373.1 GCA_030651965.1 Pseudolabrys sp.
ACAGGCCGCCGGTCTCGTCGACATAGAGTTTCAGATTTTGCAGGCGGATCGAGTAGTCCTTGATCTTCTCGAACTCGTCGGCGCTGATGCCGCCGCGCCTGATCTGGTTCGACGGAATGCCGGTCTGCTCGGCGATGATACGGGTGGCGAGCTGCTCGGCCGACATTTCGCATGAGAAGAAACCGACGACGCCGCCATTGGTGGTTTCGGTGTGGCCGTCGGCGCGCACCGTGCCTTGCCAGGCATTGGCGACGTTGAAGGCGATGTTGGTGGCGAGCGCGGTCTTACCCATGCCGGGGCGGCCGGCGAGCACGATCAAATCCGACTTCTGCATGCCGCCCATCATGCGATCGAGATCGTCGAGCCCGGTGGCGATGCCGGACAGTTTGCCGTCGCGCTGATAGGCGTTGGCCGCCATGTCGATGGCCGTGGTCAGCGCCTGGCCAAACCCCTGAAAGCCGCCGTCGTAACGGCCGGTCTCGGCCAGTTCGAACAATTTGCGCTCGGCGTCCTCGATCTGCGCGCGCGGCGCGAAGTCGACCGGCGCGTCGAAGGCGACGTTGACCATGTCCTCGCCGACCTTGATCAGGTCGCGGCGGATCGACAGGTCGTAGATGGTGTGGCCGTAGTCCTCGGCGTTGATGATGGTGGTAGCTTCCGCCGCGAGCCGGGCGAGGTATTGGCTCAGCGTCATGCCGCCAATGTCGATGGTGGCGTCGAGGAAAGTCTTCAACGTGACCGGGGTGGCGATCTTTCCGGCGCGCACGAGATCGCGGGCGATCTGGTAAACCTTCTGGTGGATCGGCTCGAAGAAATGTTCCGGGTTGAGGAAGTCGGAAACCCGGTAAAACGCTTCGTTATTGACCAGGATCGCGCCCAGCAGCGCCTGTTCCGCTTCGATGTTGTGCGGAGCGGTACGATAAAGCGGGGCCGGTTCTTCGACCGGCTTGCGGAGTGCTGATTCGAGTGGCGCCATGGAAGTCTATGTTCCGGCAATTTGGCTTAAGTTTGATGGGTCCGCTTAAGCTTGATCGACACTTGGCTTACACCGCTTTCGCAAGGGTACGACCGCACGCGGGCACTAATCGCCGTTATCCACACGGATGACCACAGACAAAAAAATCGGTGCGTCATTTGCATTGACGCACCGAAAATACTCACGCGATTTCTCAGACGACGATTTTACCGCTCTCGCTACTCGCCGGCCAGGCGCAACGGCGTTCGCCGCGCATTTTCCGCATTTTGCAGGCGCGCTTCTTCGTGCATGATGTAGTCGCGCGTCATCGGCACCACATCCTGCCGTTTGGTGAGCTGAATCTGGAACACCATCAGGTTCTGCTCGCGGAACGCCATTTCCGATGAGGCCAAATAGAATTCCCACATGCGAACAAAGCGCCGGTCGTAGATGCGTTCGACCTCGTCGCGGTGCGCGAGGAAGCGCTCACGCCACATTCTGAGCGTTTCGGCGTAGTGCAGGCGCAGTATCTCGATATCGGTGACCAGAAGCCCGGTTTTCTCGATTTTTGGCAGGACTTCCGACAGCGAGGGAATATAGCCGCCGGGGAAAATGTATTTCGAGATCCACGGACTGGTGCGGCTCGGGCCTTCGGAGCGGCCGATCGAGTGCAGCACCATGACGCCATCCTCGGCGAGCAATTGCGCGCTCTTCCTGAAGAAGGTCTCGTAATGGTTGACGCCGACATGCTCGAACATGCCCACCGATACGATGCGGTCGAAACGGTCGTCGATGTCGCGGTAATCCTGAAGATTGAACCGCGCGCGCGCGCTCAAGCCCCGTTCACCGGCGCGCGCATTGGCGATGGCATGCTGCTCCTGCGATAGCGTGACGCCGGTGACGTCGGCGCCGCCGAAATCGGCGAGGTAAAGGCCAAGGCCGCCCCAGCCGCAGCCGATATCGAGCAGACGAAGTTCTTTTTTCGGCGATCCCTTAGCCGGCGATCCCTTGGCCGGAACGTCGGGCGACAGCCGTAGCTTGGCGGCGAGGTGGCGCTTCTTGGCCAGTTGCGCGTCGTCGAGCGATTGGTCGGGCCGTTCGAAATAGGCGCAGCTATATTGCCGGTCGGCATCGAGAAACAGCGAATAGAGCCGGCCGTCGAGATCGTAATGATGCGCGACATTGCGTCGCGAGCGGGCGCGCGGATTGAACTGCTCGAAGCGCCGATACAGGAAACGCAGCACGCTTTGCAGCCGGGCCCAGTGCGGCACCTCGGTCTGCTGGCCGAGACAGATGGCCAGCACATCGGCGATCGTGCCCTGTTCGACGACAAACGTGCCGTCCATATAGGACTCGCCGAACTTAAGCTCTGGATCGAGGAGGATGCCCCATTCGGCGGCGCGAGAGGCAAAACGAACCGATACCGGCTGGCCGGTCCCGTCGCCGAAGGTAAAAGTCGTGCCGCGCGAGGTCGTTACGCGAAAGGTGCCTCGCCGGATAAAGGTCTTCAGTAACAATCGAAGCAACCGATCCATCGGCCGCCCCCTTGATTGAACTCACTGCCCCACAAAAACTGCGTCCGTGGTAGTAGCGCCGCACCTCCAGCAAACGCAGCGGCCCGGGACGGGTTCCGCGCCCATATTCAACCAAATTTGCAGCGGTACTTCAATGCCACAAACAGGCCGGGTACGCGATTCCGGCAGGGACGGTCGGGCGGGCTTGGGAAATGGCGGGCTATGGGCCGAAGGATCGGGTCACAATCCGGCTGGAATGCGCTATCAAGCAATCTGACTCGACGGCCCGGCGGTGAGGCGCGGCGAGCGGGCGGCGGGCGATAAAGGGACTGACGGCAATGATGTTTTTGGAACGCGGTTTCCCGCGGGCGGTGGCCATCCTGGCCCTTTTTTGGGTTGCGCCGGCGGCCGCCCAGGAAAACCTCTATGGCAACAAGACCCCGGCGCAGATTTTCGCGACGGATTGCGCCATCTGCCACAAGACGCCGCAAGGTCTGAGCAAGGCCGGCGGTCCGTTGGGCCTCGGCCTCGATAGATTTCTGCGCGAGCACTATACGGCCAGCCGTGAATCGGCGGCGGCGCTCGCTAAGTATATTCAAGCCATGGACACAGGCCCCGCCGCGCCCGATCGCAAGCGCGGCACCAGACCCGCGGCCAAGAAGCCGGCTGATAAGAAAGCCGAGCCGGCGAGCGAGACCAAGACCGACGCGAAGCCGGAATCGAAACCGGCCGAGGCAAAGCCCGCTGAAAAGCCGCCAGAGCCAAAACCGGTCGAGGCCGCCAAACCGGCGGAAGCCGCAAAGCCCGCGGAAGCAGCGAAGCCGGAAAAATCCGAGTGACGTCGTGTATTGATGTCGTCGCGCGCGCATCTTTAGAAAGAAAATCCCGCCTTGGACCAACGTCCAAGGCGGGATTTTTTATTCGTCGCTGAAGCGTGAAGTTAGGCTTCGTCGTCGGTCTTCTTCTTGCGCTTGGCCTTGGCCGGCTTCTTCTCGTCATCGCCATTGCCTTCGGCCGAAGCTTCGACCGTACCTTCGCTGGCTTTTTCCGCCGCCGCGTCTTCAGCTTCTTCCGATTCCGCGTCGAACAGCGCTTCGGCGCGCGCCTTGGCGGCTTCGGCCTCGGCTTCCGCGTCCTCGGCGTCTTCGCGGCGGACGGTGACGTCTTCACCGCGGCCGATGCGCTCGGCTTCCGCCTCGCTGCGCGCGACGATGACGGTGACCGACACCTCGACGTCCGGATGCAGCGCCAGCGGCACCTTGTACTGGCCGATCGACTTGATCGGCGCGTTGAGTTCGACCGCGGTGCGGTTAATCACCGCGCCTTCGCTCGAGATCAGGGTGGCGATGTCGCGGGTCGACACCGAGCCGAACAACTGGCCGGTTTCGCTCGCCTGACGGATGACGGTGAAGGTCTTGCCGTCGACCTTGGCGGCCAACTGGCCGGCTTCGCCCTTGCGCTCGAGGCTCTGCTTCTGCAACTCGGCCTTCATGCCTTCGTATTTGGCTTTGCTGTCGGCGTTGGCGCGCAACGCCTTGCCGCGCGGCAGCAGAAAGTTGCGGGCATAGCCGTCCTTGACGCGGACGACGTCGCCCATTTGGCCGAGTTTGCCGACGCGTTCGAGCAGAATGACTTCCATTGTCGTTACTCCTTCGTGGATATTTGGTTCGTGTGGTTGTTGACGTTTTGGTGTGAACTTAAAGCGGAGCAGGGGGGCCGCCGCGCTTGCGGGCGAAGCGGGCGCGCAGGTCGAAAGCCGTTTCGGAAATGCCGAGCACGCACAGAGCCAGCACCGGCCAGCCAAAGACCATGACCGAGGCATAGATGCCGCCGAGCACGAAGGGCCGGGCGCTGATGCCGCGCGTGATCGCATGCAGCACCGCGAAGCCGAGCACGCCATAGGCCATCAGCATGGCGGCGGAGAGAACGCCGGCGACGATGCCGACCAGGCTGTCGAGAAAGCTCAGGGCGATAACCGCGGCGAGTGCGGCCGAAAACATTTTGGGGAACGTCATTTCGGCAAGCGCCGGCCATGGCCGCGTCAGCCGGCCGGAAAATTTCACGATGCGGGCGGCGAGCCAGAGATTGAAGATACTGGTGACGGTGGCGATCACCGCCGCCGCCGGCGGTACCGCCGCGACGAGAAAGCCGACGATACGCTCGTTACTGGTTGCGCCTGGCAGCGGCGCGGTGGCGTCTGCCGCGCCGCCGGTGTCGTCGCGCAGCAGCC
>JAUSBQ010000378.1 GCA_030651965.1 Pseudolabrys sp.
GGAAGCCGCCGAGAGCTATCTCGACGAATTTAAGAACGACAAGAACATTCGCGTCGTGGTCGTCACCGGCGCCGGCGGCAAGGCCTTCGTCTCGGGCGCCGACATTTCCAAATTCGGCGACGAGCGCGCCACCAAGGAAGCGTCCGACCGTTACAACGAAGCGGTCGACCGCGCCTATGAGGCCTTCTACGCTTTCCCAAAGCCGACCATCGCCATGATCCGCGGCTAGTGCATCGGCGGCGGCGTCGGCCTCGCTCTGTGCTGCGACATGCGCGTCTGCACCGAGGGCTCGAAGTTCGCGGTGCCGGCGGCCAAGCTCTCGCTCGGCTACCGCTATGCCGGCCTGAAGAAGCTGGTCGATCTGGTCGGCCCGTCTTTCGCGAAGGAAATCTTTTTCACCGCGCGGCAATTCACTGCCGCCGAGGCGCAGACGATGGGCCTGGTCAATCGCGTGCTGCCCGACGGCGAACTGGAGGGCTACGTCAAGGATTATGCCGAGACAATCGCCGGCAACGCGCCGCTCACCGTCGATTCCGTCAAGTTCATCGTCGCCCAGGCGGTTGCGGATGAAAGCAAACGCGACCTGAAAACCTGCGAGGCCATGGTGCAGGCCTGCTTCGCCTCGCAGGATTACATCGAGGGCCGCAAGGCCTTTATGGAAAAGCGAAAGCCCAAATTCACGGGTAGTTGATGGGTGGCCGCTAGGCGCCGAAAGTGCTATCTCACCGCCACAATTATCGTCGTCCCGGGTAACCACGAGGTTCGTTATGTATTCAGATCTGAAATTGTATATCGACGGCCAATGGCTCAACGGCGAAGGCCGCAAGGGCGAAGACGTCATCAATCCGGCGACCGGCAAGGTGCTGGCGCAACTGCCGCACGCCAACAAAGCCGATCTCGACGCGGCGCTCGGCGCCGCCCAGAAGGGCTTCCAGACCTGGAAGAACACTTCCGCCTATGAGCGCGGCAAGATCATGCGCAAGGCCGCCGACCTGCTGCGCGAACGCGTCGACCATGTCGCCACCGTGCAGACCATGGAGCAGGGCAAGTCGATCAACGAATCGCGCATCGAGGTGCTGACCTCCGCCGACATCATCGACTGGTACGCCGAGGAAGGCCGCCGCTCCTATGGCCGCATCGTGCCGGGCCGCGCCAAGGGCGTGCGCCAGATCGTGTTGCAGGAGCCGGTCGGCGTCGTCGCCGCTTTCACGCCGTGGAATTTCCCGACGCTGACGCCGGTGCGCAAGATCGCCGGTGCGATCGCCGCCGGTTGCTCGATCATCATCAAGGCCTCGGAAGAAACCCCCGCCGGCTGCTTCGAGCTGGTGAAATGCTTCGCCGATGCCGGCCTGCCGGCGGGCGTGCTGAACCTCGTGTTCGGCGTGCCGGCGCAGATTTCCGAGCACCTCGTCGCCTCCGACATCGTGCGCAAGATTTCCTTCACCGGGTCGATCCCCGTCGGCAAGCATCTCGCCGGTCTCGCCGCCAAGGGCATGAAGCGCGCCACGATGGAATTGGGCGGTCACTCGCCGGTCGTCGTGTTCGATGATTTCGATCCGGAAAAGGCGGCCGACATCATCTCCGCCTTCAAGTATCGCAACGCCGGCCAAGTCTGCATTTCGCCGACGCGGTTCTATGTGCAGGAGAAGGGCTACAACAAGTTCGTCGCCCGCTTCACCGAATATGCCAAGGGCCTCAAGCTTGGCGACGGCCTGGAGAAGAGCACGACGATCGGGCCGCTGGCCAATCCGCGCCGGCTCGACGCCATGGAATCTTTCGTCAACGACGCCAAGGCGCGCGGCGGCAAGATCGCCACCGGCGGCAATCGCCACGGCAACCAGGGCTTCTTCTTCGAGCCGACCGTCATCACTGACGTGCCGGACGATTCGAAGATCATGACCGAGGAGCCGTTCGGGCCGGTGGCGCCGATCGTGCCGTTCAAGACCTTCGACGAAGTGGTGCAGCGCGCCAACTCGTTGCAGTTCGGTCTGGCCGCCTACACCTTCACCAATTCGAGTTCGCAAGCCATCGCCATCGGCGATGCGATCCAGTCGGGCATGGTCGGCGTCAACTCGGTCGCCATCTCGACGCCGGAAACGCCGTTCGGCGGCATCAAGGAGTCGGGTTACGGCTCCGAAGGCGGCATCGAAGGGTTGCAGGCTTATATGAATACGAAGTTCATCTCGCAGGCTTAGTTGTCATGCCCGCGAAGGCGGGCATCCAGCTCTTACAAATAGAGAATGGCCGGGGATTTCCCGGCCATTTTTTTATTATTCAGATTACGAAGTGCTGGGTCCCCGCCTTCGCGGGGACGACGACGTTAATCCGCCATCCCCTTCACACACGCCTCCCACACCTTCGACGGCGTCGCCGGCATTTCCATGTGATCCGCCGCGCCGTTCGGGATGGCGTTGGCGATCGCGTTCATCACCGCCGCGATCGCCGCGGTGGTGCCGGCCTCGCCGGTGCCCTTGACGCCGAGCGGATTGGTGGTTGCCGGGGTGATGTGCGTCGCCTCGCGCAATTCCACCGGCATGTCGTGGGCGCGCGGCATGCCGTAATCCATGAACGAACCGGTGACCAATTGCCCGCTCACCGAATCGTAGACCGCGTTCTCGGTCAGCGCCTGGCCGAGCCCGTTGGCGATCGAGCCCTGCACCTGGCCCTCGACGACGATCTTGTCGAGCACATTGCCGCAGTCGTCGACTGCCGTATAAGTCACGATATCGAACTTGCCGGTGTCGGGATCGATCTCGATCTCGGCGATGTGGCAGCCATTGGGAAACGTCAAAGGCGCTTCGGCCTTGTCCTTGGTGTCGAGGTTCTCGCCCATCTCCCTGGCGCGGCGCGCGGTATCGAACAGCGAAATCCTGCGGTCTGTTCCGACTACTTCGAAGCCGCCATTGCGGTAGGCAATATCGGACTCCGACGCTTCCAGCGCCGCCGCCGCGATCTTCTTAGCCTTCGCCAGCATCGTGTCGGCGGTGACGACGATGGCGGCGCCAGCGCACATCGCGGAGCGCGAACCGACCGAGGCAAAGCCGGTCAGGCCCATGTCGGTGTCGCCGTGCCGGTGTTCGATAGTCTTCGCATCGATGCCGAGCCGGTGCGCCAGCATCCGGCCGAACACGGTGGCGTGACTCTGTCCGGTCGATTGCACGTTGCAGCCGAGGATCAACTTATCGCCGCCGGGAAAACCGAGCGAGGCGGTTTCCATCGGCATGGCGCCGGCGTGCTCGAGCATGCAGGAGACGCCGATGCCGCGCAGCTTCTTGCGCTTGGCGGCTTCGCGCTTGCGCTTGGTGAAATTGTCGTAGTCGGCGAGCTTGAGCGCCTTGTCGACGATGCCGGGGAAGTCACCCGAGTCATAGGTATTGATCGGCGTCTTGAACGGCATGGCGGAAGCCGGGATCAGGTTTTTCTTGCGCAGCCGCACCGGGTCCATCTTCAACAGACGCGCGGCTTCTTCCACCGCGCGCTCCAACGCGTAGTTCGCCTCCGGGCGGCCGGCGCCGCGATAGGGGCCGATGGCGATGGTGTTGGAAAAATAGCACGCCACCGACACATCGATTTTTCCGATCTTGTACATGCCGGGCAGGCAGCGCGCGAAATTGTTGGTGTTGATGTTGACGCCGGCGGTCGAGACATAGGCGCCCTGGTTGCACAGGTGCCGCACGCGCAGTGCGATGAACTTGCCCTTGTCGTCGCAAGCAAGTTCGACATGGGTGACGGTGTCGCGCGCCTGCGTGTCGGTGACGAAAGCCTCCGAGCGCGTCGACTGCCAATGTACCGGGCGGCCGATCTTCTTCGCGCCGACCAGCAGCGCAATATATTCCGGATAGACCGGCGTCTTCATGCCGAAGGCGCCGCCGACATCCTCGGTGATGACGCGCAGCTTCTCGTTCGGCACGCCCATGATGGAGGCCGCCTGACCGCGCAGCGAATCCGCGCCCTGCGAGCAGGCGTGCAACGTATAGCTGTCGGCCGCCTTGTCATAGACGCCGGTGGCGCCGCGCGTTTCCATCGACGCCACCACCATGCGCTGGTTGGTGACGGACACCTTGGCGACATGCGCCGCCTTGGCGATCAGCGCGGCGACTTCGCGCTCATTGTCGTCGCTGGGCGCAGGTCCGGCCCAATCGACACAGAGATTTCCGGGTGCATCGGCGTAAAGCTGGGTCTTGCCGTTCATCGCGGTGTCGAGATCGACCACCGCCGGCAGTTCCTCGTAGGCGACCTGCACCAGATCGGTGGCGTCCTGCGCCAGCGCGGCCGTCTCGGCCACCACCATCGCCACCGGGTCGCCGCCATGCATTGCTTTGTCGCCGGCCAGCACGGGGCGGAACGGCATCGCCATCTTGGCGCCGTTGCGGCCGGGCACCGGCGGATGACGGGAAATACTGCCGATGTTCATCGCCGCGATGTCGGCCGCGGTGATCACCGCCAGCACGCCCTTGGCGCGCAGCGCGTCGCCGGTATCGACCGATTTGATGCGCGCATGCGCATGCGGTGAACGCACGAACACCGCATAGGTCTGGTTCGGCAGGCGCGGATCGTCGGCGAAGCGGCCGTTGCCGCGTACCAGCGCATCGTCCTCGACGCGCGGTTCGTTTTTGCCGCGGGCGGGGGCTGCGGTCGCTGTTGTCATGGAAGCATCCTGTCGAAACGCGAAGGGTCGGCTTTTATAGCCCAATCCGGGCGGCCCGACAGGGGGCGATAGAATTTCAGGTTACGAAACTATAATTACCGCTTCTTGAACGGCCATGCGAGCTGCTGCACGAAGCCTGCCGGCATCGCTTCCTGGATGCCGATGTCGGCCGGTGGGCGGTAGTCGCGCGAATTGTAGAACGTGCGGAACAGGTGATCCCACAGCATGATGTTCTCGCTGTAGTTCTTGTTGCCTTCGCGCAGGTCCTTGCTGTGATGCCAGCGGTGCAGCTCCGGCGTGTTGAACCACCAGGACAGCGGCCCGAACCGCATGTCGACATTGCAATGCGTCAGCATGCCGATGAAGGCGGTCATCGCCGACAGCCAGGTCATAACCTCCATCGGCGCGCCGAGCGCCAGCAGGATCGCCATGCCGATCAGAATGCTCTTGAAGCTGTCGACGAAATGAAAGCGGCCGGTGTTGACGATCCACAGCCGCGTCACGCTGTGATGCACGGCGTGGAAGCGCCACAGCCACGGCCACTCATGCGCGATGCGGTGCGCCCAGTAGAAGCCGAATTCGGCGGCGACGATGGCGAGCACCACCTGCGCTCCCATCGGCCATGAGCGCGGCCAGATGCCGTAGCCCGGTTCGGCGACCGGCGTGATGTAGACGGTGAGCCCGATCACCGCGCTGAAAACGACCAGCGACTGCACCACGCCCTTGCTGGTCAAGGTGTGCGCGATGTTGGCGAAGGTCTGTCCGTCATTCTCGTTCCAGACGCGCTCGTGCGGCATCGTCTGCTCCAGCGTGAACAGGCAGATCGCCAGGAACGCGTAGGCGATGTTGAAGAACAGCGCCGGGTGACCGACGGTGAAGCCGTAAGCGGTGATCGCCACGCAGATCGCCAGCAGTCCCGGCCAGGCGGTCCAGGCAATAAAAGTGCGCAGCGCCGACGGCGCGGTGGCGATGGATGAATCGGTCATGGCGCGAATTTAATCGCTCAGTCGGCGCATCGCAACAGCACGAGGTAACCCTCGAAGCGGGTTTCGCCCTCCTGCCGGATGACGACGGGCTCCATTTCCACGACGGCAAATCGATTCTGCTGCGCCAGCCTTTGGATGTAGGCGGCGGAATGCGCGAAGCGAAACGACTCGCGCACGACGAAGTCGCTGTCGGCGGATGCCTCGACCGAGAAGCAAAACAACCCGTCTCCTCTCAGCGCGCGGCGGACGCCCCGGAAAACCGGCGCCAGATCGCCGATATAGATGAAGACATCGGCGGCGACGACAAGATCGTATGCGGCATTCTGCGTGTCGAGATGCCCGGCGATATCGCCGTGAACGAGCTGATCGTACAGTCCGCGTTGCCGCGCCTTCTCCAGCATGTTCCGGGAGAGATCGACGCCGACAAGCTTTCGCTTGAGCGCGGCCAGGCTGGCGCCGACCAGGCCGGTGCCGCAACCGAGATCGAGAATGTCCATCGGCTGCGCCGGCGCCAGGCGCTTGACGGCGTCGGCCAGCATCTGCGGCACGCGGTATTTCAGCGTCTCGGTCAGATGCTGATCGAATGTCTCGGCGTATTGATCGAAGGCATTGGCGACGTTGGCCGCGGGCGAGATTGCCGGCGGCGGCTCGGCGCCCATTGCGGCCAGATGATAATTGACCTGTTCGGCGTCCACGCCGTGCTTGAGCGCTTCGCGGTAGGCGGCGATCGCCTCCGGCTTGCGCTGCATCTGCGCCAGCGACAGCGCCCGGCCGAGCCAGGCCGCCGGCAGATCGGCGTTCAGCGCCAGCGCTCTGTCATAGGCGGTGAGCGCGTCCTCGCCTTGCTTGGCGAGTGACAGAATGCCGCCGAGCCCGACCCAGGCCTCAGTCAAGTCGGGCCTCAGACCCAGCGCCCGGTTGAAAGCCTCCGCCGCCTCTTGCGGACGCTTGAGGATGGCGCAGGCGGCGCCGCGTGCGTTCCATGCGCCGGCGGAGTTCGCATCGATCTGCAAGGCCTTGTCGCAAGAATCGACAGCCTGGTCATGGTGGCCGAGGTCGTTGAGCACCGCGCCGCGCATGGCCCAGTTGTCGGCAATTGCCGGGTTGATGGCGATGGCCCGGTCGAAGCTCGCCAGCGCCTGCTCCGGACGTCCCAGCGCCTTGAGGACGACGCCGTGATTGTAATGCGTGGCGTCCGAATTGCCGTTGACGGCGATCGCCGCGCTGATGGTGCGCTCGGCCTCGTCGATTTTTCCAGCGGCGGTCAGCACCATGCCGAGCAGATTGAGGCCGGCGAGGTGCTTCGGGTCGTGCGCCAGCAGTTCCTTGAACTGCTGCTCGGCGTCGTCCAGCCGGCCGGTCCGGAAGGCGGTGATGGCCTGTGTCAGCAGTTCGTCACTGGTCGGCATTGGTCCTCAATTGTTCAAACCAGCCCGGTTCTTCTGCTTCAGCTCGGCAATGCCGGAAATCGTCTCATTGGTCAGTGGCAGGTCGATCGGCTCGTTGCGGTCGGCCGACAGGTCCGCCGCGCTATAGGTCTCCATCACCCGCCGCGCCGATTCCGGCGTCACCATCACCGGCGTGTCGCGGATGCAGGCCTCGAGGAAATAGATCGTTTCCGGCCCGATGCCGCCGGCGAACACATGATCGACCATCTCGCCCGGCATGGTCGACATCGGGAATTCCTGGCCGCGCTTCTCGGTGTTGAGCCAGTTGTCGCGCTGGGTGTCGTCCAGCACCAACGCGCCGTCGACGCCGGTGATCTCGATCCAGGTCGAGCAGTAGTTCGGATAGCTCGGCGGAAAATTCCAGCCGCCGCCGATCATCACCACGACGCCGTTGTCCATGGTGACGGTGGTGAACATCACGTCGTGCGAGCCGTTGACCGGCTTCATGTAGCCATAAGCGCCTTGCGAATAGACGCGCACGGGCTTGGCCGGCTCCAGCAGCCAGAACACGAAATCGAGATCGTGCGTCGATTCCATCACCACCGGCGACAGCCGCACCCGGCCGGCGATCTTCTTGCCGAGGTCGCGCGACAGATGGCGGCTGACCAGCACGGAGACGACGTTGCCGAGCGTGCCGTCGACGATCTTCTTCTTGGCGAAGGCGATCTTCGGATTGAAACGCTGTGAATAGCCGATGGTGAATTTCAGGTTGTTGCGCTTCGACAGCATGATCAGCTCGTCGGCTTCCCACAATTCGAGCGCGATCGGCTTCTCCAGCATCACATGCTTGCCGGCCTTCAGGCAGTCGCGCGCGATCGGGTAATGGTTGGTCTCCGGCGTGGTCGAGACATAGACCACCGAAATCGCCGGATTGTTGATGATGTCGTTGTAGTCGAGCGTCGTCGTGGCCGGCTTGTACTTTGCCTTCACCTCGGCGAGGCGGTCCGGCTTGATCTCGCACAGATGCAGTTTATCGACCAGGGCGGTGCGGGCCAGCGTTTCCGCGCGCAGGCCGCCGATCCAGCCGACGCCGATCACCGCTGCTTCGACTGTCTTCATGTCGTCGTCGCCTCTGATTGCTTGATGCCGAACACCTGCGCCGCGAATTGCGGATAAAGCTCGGCCAGTTGCGGCGCCACCGTCTCGCGCAGGAGTTTAAGTGTTTCCGCCGATGGCGGCGGCGTTTCCGGCACATGCGCAGGCCGCGCGAAGTCGAAGCCGGTATTCTCGGTCACTTCCTCGATTGTATGGCCGGGATGCACGCTCTCGAGCGTGAAGCGGCCATTGGCGAAGGAGAACAGGCAGCGATTGGTGATCAGCGCCACCGGCCCGCCGGGGCGGAACACGTTCGGTTCGCTCGCGCCCGGCGCACTGATGTAATCGACTTGGCGGACCAACGTGCGGCGCGAATGCTCGGTGCGGAACAGGATGATCTTCGGCACGACGTAATAAAGATAGGCCGAGCCGAACGAGCCGGGGAAACGCACTTTCGGATGATCGTGGTCGCCGATCTCGACCAGATTGACGTTGCCGTGGCCATCGATCTGTCCGCCGGACAGAAAGAATACGTCGATGCGGCCTTGCCCGGCGCAGTCGAACAGTTCGCGCGCCCCGTCGGTCCAGAACGTATTCTTCGGCGAGCCGAGCAGCGAAACGTAAGGCCTGCCGTTGCCGCGCTCGCGCGCCAGCAAAGCGGCGGCCGCCGGGATCGGCGAGGCATTGCCGACCGCGACATGGCGCACGCCGCCGATCAATTGCGCGATCTGGTCGGCGAGCAGTTCTTCGGGGAGGAAGGATGGTTCGGCGATCATGCGCCCACTTCTACTTTCTGCTCCCTCCCCCCTTGTGGGGGAGGGTTGGGGAGGGGGGTGTAAGGTTTCGTGCGCATTCGTAATGACCCCCCCCCTCCCTGTCCCTCCCCCACATCGCTCGCCGGACGGCGAGCGTCCGCTCGCCTATGGGGGGAGGGAACGCAAAGCAACTTAAGCCGCCCGCTTGTCATACACATACTTGTCCAGATACGCCGCGAAGCCTTCTTCCGTCGCCGCCATCTTGGCGTATTCGGCAAGATGCGCGGCGTCGGCGGCGTAATAATCCGGCAGCGGCAACGGCCAGGCGCCGCGCTCGGTCAGCGCGATTCTGTCGACATAGAAGCCCGGCAGCGTGCCGGCGGCGAGCGCCGGCGTCTCGAGCAGATTGCCGTCATGAATACGGTCGACCGTCACCACGGTCTTTTCCGCCGCATGCGCCATGGTGGCGAGTTCGCGCTGCCGTCCGATCCAGACATTGCCGAAGCTGTCG
>JAUSBQ010000380.1 GCA_030651965.1 Pseudolabrys sp.
GGAACGACCGCTTGCGCTATCACTCCATGACGCACACCGGCTCCCTATGACGCAATCCTCGACGTAGACTTATCGAGGAAAGGGAAGTGGCGTCAGACCTAGAGCTTCTTCTTACGCTTCTTGGTCTTCTTCGCCGCCTTCACTGCCTTCTTCTTACGTTTTGCCATTGCTGCCCTCCTAGCGATGTAACATCGCGGGTGTCGCATTAGTGCGGTCGGGAATCGACCTGCACTGCATTTCGTTTACTACAGCACAACGAAAAAAACAGTGACTCTGCTGCGGCGTTGTGTGTAAGCGGCCCAAAACCATCATCAAAACCCGTCGGATGCATCGACAATCGCGCGAGCGCGGCGCTTGACAACGCGTTTGCGCGCCGCAGCGGCGTTAAAAAACGGATGATGCAAATAATGCGATGAAATAAGGACTTTTTATTCGCCCGATTTTCAGGCGAGCGCGCTTAAGCGCGCGTTTTTTCAAGCGGCAATCGTGCTTTTGGCATGAAAAAACCGAGCGCCGATCCGCTTCATGCACAGCGCAAAAATAATTTGCAAAAAAGTGCGCGCGCGACGCTGTCAGGCGGGCTCGATCGATCAAAATCGAGCGAATCAGTGCAAGTGATTCGCGGAACGCATGGTCGAGCGCTTGAACTTTTTGCGTCCGAGCGATGTCGGAAACGGTTTCGCCGGGCAAAGTTTGCCGGCGCCAAGCATCGTCACGCCGTCCGCCGCGTACCGTCGCGCGTGCTATGCCGCAACGCGGCAATTCGCCGGACGGCATCGCGACGAACGTCGCGCGTTACAAACCGAGTTTGGATTTTAGGAGATCGTTAACCGCCTGCGGGCTCGCTTTGCCGCCGGACGACTTCATCGCTTGGCCGACGAACCACATCATCGCCTTCGGATTGGCTTTCGCCTGCGTGACCTTGTCCGGATTTTGCGCGATGAGATCGTCGACGATGGCGCCGATGGCGCCGAGGTCGGTGACTTGCGCCATGCCAAGGCTGGCAACGAGCGCGCGCGGATCGCCGCCTTGCGTCCAAAGAATCTCGAATAAGTCCTTGGCAATCTTGCCGGAAATCGTCTTGTCGGAAATCAGCTCGATCAGCCCGCCAAGCTGCGCAGCGCTTACCGGCGACGTCGCGATGGTCTGGCCTTCCTTGTTGAGACGGCCGAACAGTTCGTTGATCACCCAGTTGGCGGCGAGCTTGGCGTCGCGCCCCTTCGCGACCGTTTCGAAATAGTCGGCGGTCTCGCGCTCGGCCACCAACTGGCCGGCGTCGTAGGGCGACAGTGCAAAGTCACGCACGAAGCGAACCTTCTTCTCGTCTGGAAGTTCCGGCAGCTTCGCCTTCAGCGCGGCGACCGCGTCCGCCGTCAGTTCCAGCGGCAGAAGATCGGGATCGGGGAAATAACGGTAGTCGTGCGCCTCTTCCTTGGAGCGCATCGAGCGCGTCTCGCCCTTGTTCGGGTCGAACAGCCGCGTCTCCTGCACGATCGTACCGCCGTCTTCGATGATATCGATCTGCCGACGCGCCTCATGCTCGATCGCCTGGCCGATGAAGCGGATCGAATTGACGTTCTTGATCTCGCAGCGCGTGCCGAGCGGCTCGCCGGGGCGGCGCACCGAGACGTTGACGTCGGCGCGCAACGAACCCTCGTCCATATTGCCGTCGCAGGTACCGAGATAGCGCATGATCGAGCGCAGCTTGGTGAGGAATGCCTTGGCCTCCTCCGACGAGCGCAGGTCCGGCTTCGACACGATCTCCATCAGCGCGACGCCGGAGCGGTTGAGATCGACGTAGGAGCTCGACGGATGCCGGTCGTGCAGGCTCTTGCCGGCATCCTGCTCGAGATGCAGCCGCTCGATGCCGATGGTCACCGCCTCGCCGTCGGCGAGATCGACCGTGACCTCGCCCTCGCCGACCACCGGCTGCTTGTACTGGCTGATCTGGTAGCCCTGCGGCAGGTCGGGATAGAAGTAATTCTTGCGGTCGAACACCGAGCGCAGATTGATCTGCGCATTGAGGCCCAGGCCCGTGCGCACCGCCTGGCGGACGCATTCCTCGTTGATCACCGGCAGCATGCCGGGCATCGCCGCGTCGACCAGCGAGACGTGGCTGTTGGGGGCGCCGCCGAATGCGGTCGAGGCGCCGGAGAACAGCTTGGACTGGGACGAAACCTGGGCATGGACCTCCATGCCGATGACGACTTCCCAGTCGCCGGTCGCGCCCTTGATGAATTTGGATGGCTTGCTCTGCACGTTCATTGCCTACAGCTAGCCCCTCGCCTGCGCGCGGGCAAGATAGCCGAAATAGCCACTTCAGACCGGCAGTTCGCGGCCCAGGGTCTGCTCGACCGCGTCGAACGTGTCGCAGAAGCCACGGTAGTGGATCAGGCGGCCGTCGCGCACGCGATGGACATTGGCGACGCGGCACTGGATGACGCGCCCGGTCGCCCGCTGCGTCATGGTGACGTCGGCGATCCCGGCCGCCCAGTCGCCTTCGGCAATGAGGTGGTCGGTGACGTGGCGGTCGAAATGATAGAGCGTGTTCAGCCGCTCGAACGACCGGAATACCGCGGCCTTGCCGCGACGGTGTCCTATTTCCGGAAAAATCGACACCGGCCCGTGAAACAGCCAGTCGATGTCGTCATCGTAGAGCGCCGCCATGCGGCCATAGTCGGATTTGCGGAAGGCCTCCTGGATGGCGAGCACCACGGTGCGCGCTGGGCTGTCGGTCATGGACAGTACCGGCGACGGTGACGCCGCCGGAGCGCCGCGATTGCTATCAAAGGTCATGGGCCGCCTAACAGACAGGATTCAGATTTCAACGGTATGGCCTAAGGCCTGCTCAACCAAGTCGAAACTGTCTGCGAATTCACGGAATTCGATCAGCCGCCCGTCGTCGAAGCGCAGAAAATTGGCGACCCGAAAGCGCAGGCTGCGGCCGGTGGCGCGCTGCATGAAACCGACATCGGCCAGGACGGCGGCGCGGTCGCCGTCGATGATCGTCTGCTCGATTCTGTGACTCTCGAGCTGATAGATCTCCGCGAGGCTGGCCATGGCCTCGAGGACGGCGGCGCGGCCGCGGCGCACGCCGGCAAAGGGAAACACCGTCACGGGCCCGTAAATGATCCAGTCGATGTCTTCGTGGAGCAGCAGTGCAACGCGCTCGATGTCGCGCCTCGTATAGGCGCCGTAGATATCTTTCACCGCTGCCCGCGTTCCCATATCGCTCACGGTATTGCCTCCCCAAGCCCACCAAGTATGTCGTTACCTCCTGGCTGCGCCAAGCGATTTATGGACGCTATCAAAGATATTCGCTGCTTATGATACGTCGCCGGAGCGGCCCGCAACAGCCGCTATCCGCCGCCCGTAATCCCCTGTTTCGCCTGCTCCACCCAGCGGATGAAGCTGCCGATATGAACGGCGCGGGCGAGCATCAGTTGATAGTCGGTCACGCGCGATTGCGCGGCGCGTTCGTCCTTGGGCCATTCGTCGAGCAGGCGCTTGAGCCGCGGCACATCGATCAGGCCGCGCGCGGTCACTGACGTTTCCATCCATTCGATTTCCGCCGCGATCCGCGCCCGTTGCGGATTAAGCGTGCGAAACCACGGCAGGTTGTTCACGCCCCGGCGGGTTTCGCGGAGAATTTCCGGCGGCAGACGGTCGGCGAACACCGCGCGCGCGAAAGAGCGCGGCACGCCGTTGCGGCGATAGAGCGGCTCCGGCACGGCAAGCGCGAACTCCAGAACCCTGCGGTCGGCATGCGGGTCGCGCGTGGTGAAGCCGCAAGTGTCCGTCACCCATTCCCTGTTGTCGCCGTCGATCCTGGCCCTGTCGAACAGGAGTCTGGCGCGCAATCGCGCCGAACTCCAGCCGCTCGGCTCGAACCAGGGATCGAACCCTTGCGTCCGCGAGAAGCGTGCAAGATCCATCTGTGCGACGAAATCCGGATTAAGCGCGCTGTATTGCGCGACGCCGTCGGGATCGCGGCCGCGCAGCCTGTGCCACAATCGCTTCAGTGCCATCGGCCGCGCCGGCTTGAGCACATCGGACAGCACCGTGCGCCCGATGCTCTGGCCGCTGTGCCGCGCCACCAGCGGCAGTTCACGGGCAAACGAACCCCACGCGCCGGCGCGCAGCAGCGCCAGCAGCGCCAGCAGCGAGAAATTTCCCGTCCAGCTCAGGCCATTGTTTCCCCCCGCGCCGGACAATATCAGGGCGTGCCTAGACAGCGCACCCTGCATCACCCCCATCATGCCCAGGCTCGAGGGGGCGTAATTGGGCAGCAACGCCCGATCGAAAAACGCCGCCGGATCGGACGCGAAAGGATGCGACATCTGCCAGGGCAGAAAGTTGATATCGAGGGCCGGGTACATCCGCGCCAGCACTTCCACCTTGTCGCGCTCATCCCGATAGCGTCGTGGACTGATCGGCAAGTCCAGATCGGGCGGCGGCAGCGTGGTGTAGCAGACGATCCGCGACGCGCGGCCCGTGCGCGCCACGGTGGCGGCGATGGCGCTGGAATCGAGCCCGCCGCTTAACGGAATTGCGAAATCGTTCTGCCCGGCGATGACGGCGTCAACCGCCTGCCCGAACAGTTCGCGGGCGCGCGCGACATAGTCTTCGTCGCGCCGATACAGCGGGGCCGCGTCGAAGGCCGGCGACCAGTAATAATCCTCGCGGATGCCGGCGCGGTCGATGGTGAGCAGACTGCGGCTCGGCGTCCGCTCGATGCCGCGATAGGCGGTGCGGCGCGATCCCGTCCGGTTGAGCGCCAGCAGATTGCCGAGCCCAAGGGTGTCGACTTCGCGTGGCACCTGCGGCATCGCCAGCAGCGCCGGCAGCCGGTTGGAAAAGATAATCGTATCGCCGGCGCGGTGGAACAGTAGCGAACGGTGGCCGAGACAATCGCGGCCGAGCGTCAGGCGGCGCGCCTGCGCATCCCAATGCGCGAAGGCGAAGGCGCCGAGGCAGCG
>JAUSBQ010000396.1 GCA_030651965.1 Pseudolabrys sp.
GGAATGCCCGACGTCATCAGCAGGCCGCCGATATTGGCGTAGCCGAGGCCGAGCGTGCGCAGAGCCTCGGGGACGGCGCGGTTGATGATCTTCCAGTAGCCGCCGCCGGCGAGCTTCTTGAACTTGACCAGCGCGAAGTCCGGCTCGATGCCGGTGGTGTCGCAGTCCATCACCAGGCCGATCGTGCCGGTCGGCGCGATCACAGTCGACTGCGCGTTGCGGTAGCCGTGCTTCTCGCCGAGTTCGAGCGCGAGGTCCCAGGCCTTCTTGGCGTGGTCGACCAGCGCCTTGTCGGTGCAAGAGGCGTGGTCGAGCGGCACCGGCGGCGTCGCCACCTTTTCATAGCCGTTGCGTTCGTTGTAAGCGGCGCGGCGGTGGTTGCGGATCACGCGCAGCATGTGCTCGCGGTTTTTCTTGTAGCCGGGGAAGGGGCCCTGCTTCTCGGCCATCTCCGCCGAGGTGGCATAGGAGATGCCGGTCATGATCGCGGTCAGCGCGCCGGCATAGGCGCGGCCTTCGTCGGAGTCATACGGAATGCCCGACGTCATCAGCAGGCCGCCGATATTGGCGTAGCCGAGGCCGAGCGTGCGGAATTCGTAGGACTGCTGGGCGATTTCCTTGGACGGGAATTGCGCCAACAGCACCGAGATTTCCAGCACCACGGTCCACAGACGGACCGCGTGTTCGTAGGACTCGACCTGGAACCGGCCGGTGTCCTTGTCGCGGAAGGTCAGCAGGTTCAGCGAGGCCAGGTTACAGGCGGTGTCGTCGAGGAACATATATTCAGAGCACGGGTTGGAGCCGCGGATCGGGCCGGACGCCGGGCAGGTGTGCCAGTCGTTGACCGTGGTGTGATATTGCAGGCCCGGATCGGCGCAGGCCCAGGCCGCGTTGCCGATCTTCTCCCACAAGTCGCGCGCTTCCACCGTCTTGGCAATCTTGCCGTTCTTGCGAAACGTCAGGTCCCACTTGCCGTCGGCTTCAACCGATTTGAGGAATTCGTCGGTGACGCGCACCGAGTTGTTCGAGTTCTGCCCGGACACGGTGAGGTAGGCGTCGCTGTCCCAATCGGTGTCGTAGATCGGGAAGTCGATGTCCTTGTAGCCCTGCTTGGCAAACTGGATGACGCGCTTGATCAGGTTGTCCGGGACGTAAGCTTTGCGCGCGAGCTTGATCTCGCGCTTCAGCGCCGGGTTCTTCTCCGGCTGGAAGCAGTCGTCGCCGGAGCCTTCGCAATTGACGCAGGCCTTCATCACCGCCTTGAGGTGCTTCTGGTTGATCTTGGAGCCGGTGACCAGCGCCGCGACCTTCTGTTCTTCCTGCACCTTCCAGTCGATGTATTTCTCGATGTCCGGGTGATCGACGTCGACGATCACCATCTTGGCGGCGCGCCGTGTGGTGCCGCCCGACTTGATCGCGCCGGCGGCGCGGTCGCCGATCTTGAGGAAGCTCATCAGGCCGGAGGACTTGCCGCCGCCGGACAGGCGTTCGCCTTCGCCGCGCAGGTTGGAGAAGTTGGTGCCGGTGCCGGAGCCGTATTTGAACAGGCGCGCCTCGCGCACCCACAAATCCATGATGCCGCCTTCGTTGACCAGGTCGTCGGAGATCGACTGGATGAAGCAGGCGTGCGGCTGCGGGTGCTCGTAGGACGACTTCGACTTGGTCAGCTTGCCGGTCTGAAAGTCGACGTAATAGTGGCCCTGGCTCGGGCCATCGATGCCGTAGGCCCAGTGCAGACCGGTATTGAACCATTGCGGCGAGTTCGGCGCGCACATCTGGTTGGCGAGCATGAAGCGCAGTTCGTCGAAGAAGGCCTGCGCGTCTTCCTCGGTGTCGAAATAGCCGCCCTTCCAGCCCCAGTAGGTCCAGGTGCCGGCGAGACGGTCGAATACCTGCTTACTGGAGTGTTCGCCGATATAGCGCTCTTTCTCCGGCAACGCGGCCAGGGCTTCCTCGTCGGCGACCGAGCGCCACAGGAATGACGGGACAGTGTTCTCTTCGACCTTCTTGAGGATCGCGGGCACGCCGGCCTTGCGGAAATATTTTTGAGCGAGGACGTCGGACGCGACCTGCGACCAGAATTCCGGCACCTCGACATTGTCCAGCTTGAAGACAATGGATCCGTCCGGATTCTTGATCTCGGAGGTGGTCAGCCGGAAGGCGAGGCCGGCATAAGCGGCATCCTGCTGAGGCTGTGCATCCTTCGTATAGCGCCGTTCAATCCGCATAGTTCAAGCCCTTCAATGTCCGGGCGGCGGTCGACCGCCGACGATTATTCCATGGCAAACCCCGAAGAGTCTGCCGCGATTGTCTCGTCCAGCCGTTCGACCACCTGCCTCATTTAAGTCCGGTGCTCTGAGGTGGCACCGGTTACTCCCGGACTTTTGATGCCCGGCACACAGCAAATCTCAGTCCCCAAACGCCTTTTCTGGCGCGGGGTGAAGACGACAAGCGTCTTTTGAAACGTCCGGAGGGAACTCAAAAACGCGACCCGCACCGAACAGTTACGAAGCTAAGAGGACTCACCCAAGCCGTCAAGCAATAGTAGGTCCGACCAGTTAATAATCTACCTATAGTGTTGGCCGGTGAACTATGGGGAAAAGACCGGGTGTCCTGAGCCTTAGTATTGAGCGATATGGCCGACACGGAAAGACCTTTTCTCGAAGGTCGGAGGTAGGTTTTCGGGCCTACGGCCATGACGGAAAAATGACGCAAAATGGGGATGGTTGGCCACCCACAACTTCTTTTGCAACGGCCCGAAACCGGGGATAAGGGCGGGACAAATCCGGCAAAGCCGGTTCCGGAGTCGGTGATTCTCGAAAGGCGATCAGCATCTTAGCCTGGGCGATGCGGCAAGATGGCCATGTGGGCAAGACACACAGGCCTGTGAATTGCGCTGGGCGTGCGCCGATACCGAAAGGTTGCTAAAAATAGCTATCGTTGTTCCGAACGAAGTGCAGCCGCCGGAACTTGACCTGCCGACAACAAGCAAAAATGACGGAGGACCGATGCAGATCGAAGTCAGTACCGACAGCAGCATAGAGGGCCGCGAGCAATTCAAAGCCCATATCGAGGGCGTGGTCGAGGCCGCTCTTGAGCGCTTCAGCAAGCGGATTACGCGGGTGGAAGTCCATCTGAGCGACGTCAACGGTCATAAGGGCGGCCACGACGATACCCGTTGCGTCATGGAGGTCCGGCTCGAAGGCCGGCCGCCCGTCGCCGTCACCAGCCAGGCGGCGAGCGTCGATCTGGCCGTGACCGATGCCGCCGGCAAGCTCAAGCGGCTGGTCGAAAGCACGCTCGGCCGCGCCAGCAGTCTGGCAGGCCATCGCGACCATTAGCGGCGGACCAAAGAAAAAGGCGGACCCTCTCGAGGCCCGC
Source organism: Pseudolabrys sp. (assembly GCA_030651965.1). Lineage (GTDB taxonomy): Bacteria > Pseudomonadota > Alphaproteobacteria > Rhizobiales > Xanthobacteraceae > Pseudolabrys. Next base: position 3,382 of record JAUSBQ010000396.1, read on the forward strand.
CTTTTTACACCCGGCACTGTCGTTCCGACCGCAACGCGCAATCGGCGCTGCTGAATTCGTGAGCACCATAGCCCCACGAACTAGGCAAATGCAATATCCCGTGGCAGGAAGCGCGCGCCGACGATCGGTTTGGGGCGGAAATGCCCAGTGAATAGGGGGCTTTGCATTTAGCCGGCGCGCTGGACTTAAGGACACCGAGGTGGCAAAACGCGCAAGTCTCAGGTGAAACACGTCCGAACGGAACACGCAGCGGCGATGAAAATCTTTCTTCTCAAGCTGTTTACCTGGTGGAATTCGCAGACCTTCGGAACCCAGTTCTGGACCTGGAAGTACGGCGAATCGGTCGGCAGCGATGAATTCGGCAACAAGTATTACCGCACGCGCGGCGGCAAGATCGATCCGACGCTGCTCTTCGAGCGGCGCTGGGTGATCTATAACGGCTATGCCGAGCCCTCGACCGTGCCGCCGTCCTGGCATGGCTGGCTGCATCACACCGTCGATACGCCGCCGACCGAGGAAACCTATCAGGCGCGCGACTGGCAGAAGCCGCACCGGCCGAACATGACCGGCACGCCGGCGGCCTATCGCCCGCCGGGCTCGACCTTGGCTTCCGGCCATCGCCCCAAGGCGACCGGCGACTACAAGGCGTGGAATCCAGACCAGCGCCGCTGAACGGCCGTCCGGTGCAAAAGGACGGCCAAGGCGCCGCCCTTCCGCCGCCGCATTCCCCATGTTACTCGGACGCGGCGCTCGGGCGCTGCTTGCGAATCCACGCATTTGATGACCCGCGGGAAAGCCCTGTTCTGATGGCGCGATCAAGGCTCACAGCCGCTCTGCCAACGGTCTTCGCGACCGCGGTTATGGTCACCACCGTGGGCGCCGCTTTGATGGGCCTGACGCCGCCCGCCGCGGCGCAATTCGGCTCGATCTTCAGCGACGAGCCGCCGCGCCCGCCGGGCAATGTGCCGCGCGGCGGCCAGCAAATGCCGCCCGCCGATCTTGGACGGGGCGGCGACGTGCGTAGCGGGGTCGATGTACGCCGGCCTAATCTCGATGCCGACCAGCCGCCGGCGCGGCCATTGCCGGCGCCCATGAGTTTGCCGCCGTCCAGCCGCCCGGGTGGCGGCACCATTCAATCGACGCCTTTGGCGCCGCCGCCTGGCGCAACTGCGGCGCCGCCATCGGGCGCGCCGGTGCAGCCTTTGCCGCCGCCGGGCGAAGCACCGCAGGGCACCGCGCGCGCAACGCCCGGTTTGGCGCCGGGCATCCGCCAGCCGCGCGGCGCGCCGGAGCCGGCCGATACCTCGCCGCAGCCGGGCGACGAAGTGGTGGTGGCGCCGCCGCCGCAGCGCATCGCCAATCCGAGCGCCGTGTTCTCCGGTCTCGACAAGATTACCGGGCGCATCATTTCATTCGACGTCGCGATCAACGAGACGGTGCAGTTCGGCGCGCTGCAGGTGACGCCGCGCGTCTGCTACACGCGGCCGCCGACCGAGACGCCGAACACCGACGCCTTCATCCAGGTCGACGAGGTGACGTTGCAGGGCGAGATCAAGCGCATCTTTGAAGGCTGGATGTTCGCCGCCAGCCCCGGTCTGCACGCGGTCGAGCATCCGATCTATGACGTGTGGATCACCGATTGCAAAGGCGGCGCCGGCCCTGAAGTCGCCGAAGCGCCGCCCGAGCCGGCGAAGCCCGCGGCGCGTACACCGGCGCGGCAGCCGGCGCAGCAGCGACCGCCGCAGCCGCGCGCCCAGCAACAGCCGGGCCTGGCGCCGACGCTTCGTTGATCTCTTTGATCAATCCTTGAACTGGGCGAGGGCTTCTTCGCCCGTCATCGGGTGCTTCACCGACAGCGCGGCGAAGTCGGCGTCTCCGATCAGTGCTTCCTCGAGCAGGCGGTGATACCGCTCCTTTGGCACGTCGACCGCGCCAAAGGTCTTCAAGTGTCCGGTGACATATTGCGTATCGCACAGACGGAAGCCGCCAGCGCGCAGGCGCGCGATGAGATGCACCAGTGCGATCTTGGACGCGTCGCGGACGCGGTGGAACATGCTCTCGCCGAAGAAGGCGCGGCCGAGCGACACGCCATAGAGGCCGCCAACCAGATTGTCGCCGTCATAGACCTCGACTGTGTGGCAATGGCCGATGTCGTAGAGCGCGCGGTAGATCTTGCGGATGCGCGCATTGATCCAGGTCTTGTCGCGGTCGGGCGCGGGTTCCGCACAACCTTCGATGACGGCGTCGAAATCGGTATCGACCCGGACGATCAGGCGGGTCGTGCGCACGGTGCGTGCCAGCCGCGACGAGATATGGAACCCGCGGAGCGGAATGATGCCACGCTGCTCCGGCTCGATCCAGTAAAGCGCCGGATCGTCGGCGCTTTCAGCCATCGGAAAGATGCCGCAGGCATAGGCCTTCAGCAGCACTTCCGGTGTGATCTCGACGAATCTGTTTTCCCGATTGGCCATTGTTTCTTGCCGCGTTTCTCTTGCCGCTTTTACTTTGACGCCTTCTCTTGCTGCGATCCCCTCGTACCCGGCCGATCTTAACGCGATGGTTACTATAATCGCATCAACTTTCTGAAAGCTTGAACGTCGTCTGCTATGCGGCGTTGCCTGTTCAGACATATTGCAGCCGAGGCTCCAAAAGCCATGGGACGCGCCGCAGCAGCACCGATCTCCGTTCTCCTGGTGGAGGACGAGGAACTGATCAGCCATCTCGTCGCTGGCGAACTCAGCGAGTATGGTTTTGCCGTCTACAAAGCCGCCAACGCCGACGAGGCGCTGCGCTACATCAACGCCGGCGGGGAGGTGGATGTGCTGTTCACCGACGTCAATCTGCCGGGCGGTATTGACGGCACCGAACTGGCGATTCGCGTCCGCGACATGCGACCGGAACTGCCGATCGTCTATGCTTCGGGACGCTACAGCGCCTCCGGCCTTGGCCGCATGGTGCCGCGCTCGGTCTTCGTGCCCAAGCCCTACCGGCCGAAAGAACTCTGTACGCTGCTGTCGCGGCTGACCGCCGCGGTCGTATAAAGGCGGAAGATATCCGCGCTACGCGGCGGGCGGGCGCGCCATCTTTTCACCGCGCAGATCGAACGACACCATCGATTCCGAGCAGGATCGGCTGCAGCCGCGTTTACCAGCCGGCGTTGAAGCGTAGCGATATCAATCGTCCATCCCGCCTTTGGCGAGAAACTGCTCAAGCCAATGGATGTGATAATTGCCGTCGATGATGTCGGCCTCGCGCACCAGCGCGCGGAACAAAGGCAGCGTCGTCTCGATGCCATCGACGACGACTTCGTCGAGCGCGCGCTTGAGACGCATCAAGGCTTCGGTGCGGGTCTTGCCATGCACGATCAGCTTGCCGACCAGTGAATCGTAATAGGGCGGGATGGTGTAGCCCTGATAGACCGCGCTATCGATACGCACGCCGAGGCCGCCCGGCGCGTGATAGTGCAGAATCTTGCCGGGCGAGGGCCGGAATGACACCGGGTTCTCGGCATTGATGCGGCACTCGATCGAGTGGCCGCGGAATTCGATGTCTTCCTGAGTCAGCGACAGCGGTGCGCCGGCGGCGACACGGATTTGCTCGAAGATCAGGTCGATGCCGGTGATCATTTCGGTGACCGGATGCTCGACCTGGATGCGCGTGTTCATCTCGATGAAATAGAACTCGCCGTCTTCGTAAAGGAATTCGACGGTGCCGACGCCGAGATAGTTGATCTCGCGCATCGCCTTGGCGACGGTCTCGCCGATCGTGTTGCGGGCGGCGACATTGAGCGCGGGCGAGGGGCTTTCCTCCAGCACCTTCTGGTGCCGGCGCTGCAAGGAACAGTCGCGTTCGCCGAGATGGATGGCGTTGCCCTTGCCGTCGCCGAGCACCTGGATCTCGATATGGCGCGGCTTGCCGAGATATTTCTCGATATAGACAGCGTCATCGCCGAAGGCGGCTTTCGCTTCGGAGCGCGCGGTCGACAGCGCGGTCGACAGTTCCTCGCGCGAGCGCGCGACTTTCATGCCGCGTCCGCCGCCGCCGGCGGCAGCCTTGATCAGCACTGGATAACCGATCTTGTCCGAAATCTTCGCGGCTTCGCCGTCGTCGGTGACGCCGCCGTCGGAGCCGGGCACGACGGGGATGCCGAGACGCTTGGCGGTGCGCTTGGCCTCGATCTTGTCTCCCATGATGCGGATGTGTTCGGCCTTGGGGCCGATGAAGTGCAGGCCGTGATCGTTGAGGATCTCGGCAAAGCGCGCGTTCTCCGACAGGAAGCCGTAGCCCGGATGCACGGCGTCGGCGCCGGTGATCTCGCAGGCCGAGAGGATGGCCGGTACGTTGAGGTAGCTGTCCTTCGCCGCCGGCGGGCCGATGCAGACGCTTTCGTCGGCGAAGCGCACATGCATGGCGTCGGCGTCGGCAGTCGAATGCACCGCGACGGTCTTGATGCCGAGCTCCTTGCAGGCGCGCAGCACCCGGAGCGCGATTTCGCCGCGATTGGCGATGAGGATTTTATCGAACATGGCGT
>JAUSBQ010000397.1 GCA_030651965.1 Pseudolabrys sp.
CAGGACCTGCCGCCAGGACCTGCCGCCAGGACCTGCCGCCAGGACCTGCCGCCAGGACCTGCCGCCAGGACCTGCCGCCAGGACCTGCCGCCAGGACCTGCCGCCAGGACCTGCCGCCAGGACCTGCCGCCTGGACCTGCCGCCTGGACCTGCCGCCTGGACCTGCCGCCAGGACCTGCCGCCAGGACCTGCCGCCAGGAGCTGGCTGACGGTGCGAAGCCGCTGGTCTTGCCCGATGCTCGGACTGGTCCCGCCGCAAGCGATGGATCACTGGGTTCTTCGGGAAGGCCAATAGCCGCCGGAAGCGCGACCCGTACGCCGTAAGACGCCGCGATGGCGCGCCAGGAGGCGCCGCACCTTCGCCAATGAAGGTGCGACCATCGGATTAAGGATGCGCCGCTTGGCGCGCCATCCCCTCGTGTTTGAGGGGCAAGGATTGAGATGGAAGACAGGCCTTGCCCGGGCCTCGACAAAAAACAGGGGCGATGAGTTTTGTCTGCGCTTCTTTTTTACCCTCCCCTGGAGGGGGTGGGTCGCGAGCGATCGCGAGCGGGGTGGGGTGAATATCTCACGACGAGCGCTCACCCCACTCCGACCGCTTTCGCTGACGCTTAGCGGTCGACCCTCCCCCTCCAGGGGGAGGGTGAAGGAAGAAGGGGCTGTTTGAAAGTTGAATCGGAAAAACGCGCGCGGTCAAACCCCCAGCAGCGCCGCGATCTCCTCGACCGCCAAGGTCGGCGCCAGCCTGCCGGCCGCCACCGCCGTCTCCGCTTGCCGCACCTTGGCGCGGATCGCCGGGTCGCTGCGCAGCCGCACGCTCAGGCGCTCCTCCAGCAGCGTCCACATCCATTTGACCTGCTGTTGGCGCCGGATGGTGGCGAGCTCGCCAGACGCCGTCATCTTCTCCTTGTGCTCGATCACCTTGGCCCACAGGCCATCGATGCCGGCGCCGGTCAACGCCGAAAAGGTCACCACCGGCGGCGACCAGGTCAGCGTGCGGGGTGCAAGAATATGCAGCGCGGAACGGAAATCGGCGGCGGCGACATTGGCGCGGGCGATGTTGTCGCCGTCGGCCTTGTTGACGGCGATCATGTCGGCGAGTTCGACGATGCCTTTCTTGATGCCCTGCAATTCGTCGCCGGAGCCGGCCACCATCAGCACCAGAAAGAAATCGGTCATGTCGGCGACCGCGGTCTCGGACTGGCCGACGCCGACGGTCTCGATGATGACGACGTCGTAACCGGCCGCCTCGCACAACAGCATGGTCTCGCGCGTCTTGGCGGCGACGCCGCCGAGCGTGCCGGAGGACGGCGACGGGCGAATGAAGGCATTGGGATCGACAGCGAGCCGCGCCATGCGGGTCTTGTCGCCGAGGATCGAGCCGCCGGTGCGGCTCGACGACGGGTCGACCGCCAGCACCGCGACCTTGTGGCCCTGTGCGGTGAGCGCCGAGCCGAGCGCATCGATCGTGGTGGATTTGCCGGCGCCGGGCGCGCCGGTGATGCCGAGCCGTACGGCGGTGCCGGTCGCCGGCAGCAGTTCCTGCACCAGGAGATGCGCAGTCTTGCGGTGGTCGGCGCGCTTGCTCTCGATCAGCGTGATGGCGCGCGCCAGTGTGGCGCGGTCGCCGGCGCGAATGGCGCGGGCGAGATCGGAGGACTCGGGAGGGCGAGCGGACATGCTCACTTATAGCGTTTTCGAGCGAAGTGGGTACCGGTTCGCGTGAAGAAAACGCGTCAAAACAAACTATAGCGTTTTCGAGCGAAGTGGGTACCGGTTCGCGTGAAAGAGTAGCCGAAGGCGGGCGTGCCGTCACGCCCCCGGCGAGTCGAGACCGGGGATGATGCCGGATTTCGGCTTGAAGCTGCGCCAGATCATCGCGCCCCAGATCAGGACCGTGACGATGCCGAGGCCGGCGGCGATCGGCCGCTCGAAGAAGCCCAGCAGCGAGCCGTCGGCCTTGATCATCGAGGTCATGAAGTTCTGTTCCAGCATTTCGCCGAGCACCAGGCCGAGGATCGCCGGCGCGATCGGGAAGCCGTGTTCCTCCATCAGCCAGCCGATAATCCCCAGCACCAGCATGATGATGATGCCGTAGGGCGAGTTGGTCATGGCGTAGGCGCCGACCACGCAGAACATCAGGATGACCGGCAGCAGCACGTTGCGCGGCACCCGCAGCAGCTGCTTGCTGCATTTGATCGCGGCCCAGCCCAGCGGCAGCATCAGCAGGTTGGCGAGAATGAAGATCAGGAACACCGCGTAGATGAATTGCGGATTTTGCAGGAACACGGTCGGGCCGGGGTTCATGCCCTTCATGTACAGGACGCCGATGACGATGGCGGTGATCGAGTCGCCGGGAATGCCGAACACCAGCGCGGGGATCCAGGCGGCGCCGAGCGCGGAGTTGTTGGCGGAAGTGGCGTCGACAATGCCTTCGACATGGCCGGTGCCGAATTTCTCGGGCGTCTTGGAGAAGCGCTTCGACACCGCGAACGAAATCCAGGCCGCGATATCGGCGCCGGCGCCGGGCAGGGCGCCGATCATGACGCCGATGGCGGAGCCTCGCAGGAAGTTGCGCCAGTAGCGTTTGAACACCGCGAAAATGCCAGTGAAGATATTGCCGATCTTCTGCGCGATCACCGCGCCCTGATGATCGACGGTGACCGCGCCGCGCAGCAGTTCCGACAAGGCGAACATGCCGATCATCGCCGGAATGAAGCTGATGCCCTGCAGCAGTTCGACGCTGCCGAAGGTGAAGCGCGGGAAGCCGGCGGACGGGTCGATGCCGATGGTGTTGATCGCCAGGCCGAACAGCAGCGAGGTGATGCCCTTGAGCGGCAGGTCGCTGGACATGAACACAGCGCAGGTCAGGCCGAGCAGCGCCAGCCAGAAATATTCGAACGAGGAGAAGTTGATCGCGGCTTCCGCCAGCGCCGGCGCCGCCAGAATGAGAATGGCGACGCCGATCAGCCCGCCGAGCACCGAGAACACCAGATTGACGCCCATGTTGAGGTCGAGCTCGCCCTTCTTCGACATGGCGTAGCTCTCGTCGGTATAGGCGGCGGAAGCCGGCGTGCCAGGGATGCGCAGCATCGCCGCTGGGATGTCGCCGGCGAAGATCGCCATCGTGGTCGCGGCGACGATGGCGCCAAGCGCCGGCACCGGGTCCATGAAGAAGGTGATCGGCACCAAGAGCGCGGTGGCCATGGTCGCGGTCAGTCCCGGCATGGCGCCGACGAACATGCCGAAAGCGGAGGCGGCGACGATGACCCACAGCACCTTGGGGTCGAAGATCAGATTAGCGGCGAGCAGAAGCGCGTCCATCAGCCCTCACAGAATGGTGTTGAGCCAGCCGCGCGGCAGCGGCACGCGCAGCATGGTGGCGAAGAACCAGTGGATGGTCAGCGTCGCGACCACCGCGATGATGACGGCGCTCAGCGGGCGGACTCGGAACCAGAGAAACAGGCCGAGCAGGAAAAACACGCCGAGCGGAATGAAGCCGACGGTCTCCGACACCATGATGTACAGCAGCAGCATCGCCAGCATCAGCACGAAGCTGCCGAGCCGCCAGCGGTCGCGCGTCCACGGCGCCCATTCGACCCAGCGTCCGCCGGGCACGCGGGTGGCGAGGCCGCGCCACACCAGCAGGCCGCCGCACAGGATCAGGCCGGAGGCTAGAATGCGGGGAAACAGCGACGGCCCGTATTTCTGGCCGGGAAATTCGGGCAGGCTTGCCGCCAGCGTGATCATCACCGCGGCCAGCAGTATCAGGACAAGCCCGCAGATCGCGTCATTGGCACGCATGGCGCGGCTCCGTTGTTCTCAAAAAAGGTCCGGCGGGACTGGCCCGCCGGATGTCATTATCGTGAGGCCGCGCCGATCAGGACTTGGCGAGGCCCGCGGCCTTCATGGCGGTGCCCATCTGGGCGTCGCTCTTGTCCATGAAAGCGGCGTAGCCAGCGGCATCCGCCCACACCGTGCCGAAGCCGCGCGAGCCCATGAACTCCTTGTACTCTTTCGAGTCGTAGATCTTCTTGAGCGAGGCGGTGAGCTTGGTCGCCATTTCCGGCGGCAAGCCCTTGGGCCCGACGAAACCGCGCCAGGCACCGGTGGTGAAGTCGATGCCCATGGCTTCCTTGAGCGTCGGGATGTCCTTGAAGGCAGCGGCGCGTTCCGGCGCCATCAGCGCCAGGCTGCGCGCCTTGCCGGCCTCGATCATCGCGCGGGCTTCCGGCACCGAGCAAGTGGTGAAGTCGATGCCGCCGGCGGCGAGATCCTGCATCGCCGGCGCCGCGCCGTTCGACGGCACCCAGGCGACGTGATTGGCGGGAAGTTTCATCGCCTGCAGCCAGCCGACCAGCGCCAGATGCCAGATACCGCCCTGGCCGGTGCCCGACGCCTTGAACTTGCCGACGGGCGCCGCTTTGACGGCATCTGCGAGGTCCTTCACGGTCTTGTAGGGCGAGTCCGCTTTCACCTGGATGCCCGGCGGGTCTTCGTTCATCAAGGCCAGCGGCGTGAAGTCCTTCGGCGTCAGCGCGGTCAGGCCCTGCCAGTGCATCATCGCGATTTCGACGGTGATGATGCCGAGCGTGTAGCCATCCGGCTGCGCGGTCGCGATCGCCGAGTGACCGACGACGCCCGAGCCTCCGGTGCGGTTGACCACGTTGATGGGCTGACCGAGATCCTTCTCCAGCAGCGCCGCGACGATGCGCGCGGTGGCGTCGGTGCCGCCGCCTGCGCCCCAGGGGCAGATCATCTGGATCGGGCGGTTCGGATAAGTCGCCTGCGCGAATGAGGGCTTCAGGCCCAATCCAAGACCCGCGCCGGCGGCAACGGTCGATGCAACAAAATCACGCCTTGTGAGCTTGGTCATGCGTCCTCCCAATGGATTGCCGGTGGACCGGCGTTGTCG
>JAUSBQ010000407.1 GCA_030651965.1 Pseudolabrys sp.
GGCGGGCCACCGGCAGGAACGCATGGTCCATGGCGGCGGCGAGCATCACGTCGCGGCCGGTCAGCCGCCGCCCGGCCAACAGGCCCGGCGTGCCGGCGGTAAAATCACAACCCTTCTTGCGCACGTTGCGCAGGGCGGCGGTGGGGGCGGTGGTGGTAATGGTGTCGCCGTCGCGGCTGATGTTCTCCTGGATCACCACCGTGTCGGCGCCATCCGGCATCATGCCGCCGGTGAAGATACGCGCCGCTTGGCCGGGGCCGACCGTGCCGTCGAACGGATGGCCGGCGGCGACTTCGCCGATCACCGTTAAAGTCGCCGGGCCTTGCGCGACGTCGTCGGCGCGCACGGCATAGCCGTCCATGGCGGAGAGAGCCGCCGGCGGCTGGGTGCGCAGCGCGGTGATGTCCCTGGCCAGAACGCGGCCGAGCGCCTCATGCAGCGGCACATCCTCGGCCGGTAGCGCGCGCGCGTCGGCGAGCACACGCTGCAAGGCCTCAGTGACCGGCATCAGCGCCATGCTAAGATTCCTCATTGCGCATGATCTTGTCCGAAAACCGGTTCCCACTTTTCGGGATCATGCGCCCGCTTTATAGGTGCCGGATTTGCCGCCGCTCTTTTCCAGCACGCGGATGCCTTCGATGCGCATGCCGCGCTCGACCGCCTTGACCATGTCGTAGATGGTCAGGCACGCGATCGACACCGCCACCAGAGCTTCCATCTCGACACCGGTCTGCCCGGTGACCTTCACCGTCGCCTGCACCAGAAAGCCGGGCAGGGAATGTTCAGGATTGATGTCGATCTCGATCTTGGTAATCGGCAGCGGATGGCAGAGCGGGATCAGCCCGTGCGTGCGTTTGGCCGCCATGATGCCGGCAAGCCGCGCCGCGCCCAGCACGTCGCCTTTGAGCGCATTGCCCTCGATCACCAGATCGAGCGTCTCCTTGCGCATGATGACCTTGCCCTCAGCCTTGGCGATCCGCTCGGTCTGGTGCTTCCCCGAGACGTCGACCATGTGCGCCTGGCCGCGTTTGTCGAGATGGCTGAGTTTCGGCTTGGCTGCCGCTTTGGCCTTGGCACGCGGCGCGGCTTTTTTCGCCATGATCGTTACTCCGCCGCGCTGCTGGCGGGCCGCGCGAGGAGGGCGCGGGTCGCCGCCGCAACGTCCGGCTGGCGCATCAGGCTCTCGCCGATCAGGAAAGTCGAGATGCCGATCCGGCCGAGGCGAGCGAGGTCGTCCGGCGTGTTCAGGCCGCTCTCCGCGACCACGACCCGGTCGCGCGGGACGAGGGGGGCGAGGCGCTCGCTAAAGGCGAGCGAGGTTTCGAAGGTGCGCAGGTCGCGGTTGTTGATGCCGATCAGACGCGAGCGGAGGCGCAAAGCGCGTTCAAGCTCATCTTCCTGATGAACTTCAACGAGTACATCCATACCCATTGTAAACGCTGCATCTTCGATGTCACGCGCCGCCGCGTCGTCGACCGCCGCCATGATGATCAGAATGCAGTCGGCGCCCCAGGCCCGCGATTCGACGACCTGGTAGGGCTCGAAAATGAAGTCCTTGCGCAGCGCCGGGAGCCGCGTGGCATCGCGCGCCTGGCTGAGGAATTCAGGTCTTCCCTGGAACGATGGCCCGTCGGTTAGCACCGACAGACAGGTGGCGCCGCCGGACTCATAGGCTTTGGCGAGCTTCGGCGGATCGAAATCGGCGCGAATGAGGCCCTTGGACGGGCTGGCTTTCTTGATCTCGGCAATCAGCGCGGTGTGGCCTTCGGCGATCTTGGCACGAATAGCGCGCTCGAAACCGCGCGGCGCGCCTTGCGCCTTCGCCGCCGCCTCCAGGTCGGCCAGCGAATGCGCACGCTTGGCCGCCGCGATCTCCTCGCGCTTGTAGGCCTCGATCTTCTTCAGAATATCGGCCATTTTAATCGTCGTCTTTGGCGCAGGATACCGCGATCAGCCGGTCGAGCCGGCCTTCGGCTTCGCCGCTGTCGACCGCCTTGGCGGCGAGGGCGACGCCTTCCTTCAGATCCTTGGCCTTGCCGGCGACGATCAAGGCGGCGGCGGCATTGAGCAGCGCCACATCGCGGAACGCGCTCGGTCGGCCCTTGAGCACGTCGAGCAGCGCCCTCGCATTGTGGTCGGCGTCGCCGCCTTTCAGCGCATCCGGCTTGGCGCGCGGCAGGCCGGCGTCTTCCGGCGACACCTCGAACGTGCGGATCTTGCCGTCTTTGAGTTCGGCGACGCTGGTGGTCCCGACCGTGGTGATCTCGTCGAGCCCGTCGGAGCCGTGCACGACCCATACCGATTCCGAGCCGAGATTGTTCAGGACCTGCGCCATCGGCTCGATCCAGTGCTTGGAGAAGGTGCCGATCATCTGCCGCTTGACCGAGGCCGGGTTCGACAGTGGCCCGAGCAGATTGAAAATGGTGCGGGTGCCGAGTTCGACCCGCGTCGGGCCGACATTTTTCATCGCCGGATGATGCGCGGGGGCAAACATGAAGCCGATGCCGGCGTCGCGGATGCAGCGGCCGACCTGATCGGCATTCAGATCGATCTTGACGCCGAGCGCGCCGAGCACGTCGGCCGAGCCCGATTTCGACGACAGCGCGCGGTTGCCATGCTTGGCGACCGGCACGTCGCAGCCCGCGACGATGAAAGCGGCGCAGGTCGAGATGTTATAGGAGCCCGAGGCATCGCCGCCGGTGCCGACCACGTCGACGGCGTCGGCAGGGGCTTTCACGCCCAGCATCTTGGCGCGCATGGTGGTGACCGCGCCGGTGATCTCGTCGACGGTCTCGCCGCGCACGCGCAGGCCCATCAGCAACCCGCCCATCTGCGACGGCGTCGCTTCGCCCGACATCATGCGGTCGAAGGCATTGGCGGCCTCGTCGCGGGTCAGGCTGGCGCCGGTTGCGACCTTGGCGATCAGCGATTTGAAGTCGTCGGCCACGATGAACTCCTCAACCCGCTAGTTGCGCGGGCGCGTTTTGCGCGGTTGATGCGCGCACAGGCGCGGATGGGGTTCGGCCGTGCGCGATATTCCACGCCGCGGCAAGCTCGAGGAAATTGCGCAGCATCAGGTGACCGTGTTCGGAGGCGATGCTTTCGGGATGAAACTGCACGCCGTGCAGCGGCAGGCTCTCGTGCCGCATCCCCATCACCAGACCGTCGGCGGTCTCGGCATTGACCTTCAATTCGCGCGGCATTGAGGCGCGCTCGACGATCAGCGAATGATAGCGCGTCGCCTGGAACGGCCCGTTGATGCCGCGGAATACGCCGGTGGCGTCGTGCGTAATTTGCGACAGCTTGCCGTGGACCATCTGCGGCGCTCGGATCACCTTGCCGCCGAGCGCCTGTCCGATGGCCTGATGGCCGAGACAGACGCCGAGAATCGGAATGGTGTCGGACGCTTTGTCGATCAGGTCGAGGCAGATGCCGGCCTCATTGGGCGTGCAGGGGCCGGGCGACAGCACCACGCCTTCGGGCTCAAACGCCATCACCTCATCGACGGAAATCTTGTCGTTGCGGTGGACGACGACGTCCGCCCCCAACGAGCCCAGATAATGGACCAGGTTGAAGGTGAAACTGTCGTAATTGTCGATCAGGATGATCATGTTTTTAACCGCCCGCTCAAGGTCTTAAGGCGGTGCAGGTGAAGGGTCAAGGATGCCAGAATTGGAGGAAGGAGTGCCACAAACTCCGTTCGTTTCCGCGAAAGCGGGAATCCAGTTCTTCTTTAAGGTCGTAAAGTCTGGGTCCCCGCTACCCCAAGTCGGCTCTAGAACGCCGACATCGGGTAAACCCGATGTCGATGGGGACGAACGGGTTAAGCCTTATGGATCGGGTCGATCCAGGCGACGTTTTCCGGCTTCTCGACCGGCTCGATGTCCAGGTTGACCACGACGGCCTCGTTGTCCGAACGCACCAGCACGCATTCCAGCACCTCGTCGCGGCTGGCGTTGATTTCCTGATGCGGCACGTAGGGCGGAATGAAGATGAAATCGCCCGGGCCGGCCTCGGCGGTGTATTCGAGATGCTCGCCCCAGCGCATGCGAGCCTTGCCGCGCACGACATAGATCACGCTCTCGAGCGCGCCATGGTGATGCGCGCCGGTCTTGGCGTTGGGATGGATTGCCACCGTGCCGGCCCAGAGTTTCTGCGCGCCGGCGCGGGCGAAATTGATCGCCGCCTTGCGGTCCATGCCCGGCGTCTGCGCGGTGTTGGGATCGAGCGAATTGCCCGGGATCACCTTGACGCCGTCGTGCTTCCACTTCTCGTGCGCGTGATCGTGGGGGTGATCGTGCGGATGGTCGTGGCTCATCGGTTGTGTCTCCCTCTGTCCGCTCACCCCCGCGAAAGCGGGGGTCCAGTCTTCGGCTCTGGATTCCCGCGTGCGCGGGAATGAGCGGAGTTATTATTATTGCCCGCGCTTCACCGCGCTGGCAAAGCGCCGGGCTTCTTCCGCCGCGCGGAACAGGGCCTTGGCCTTGTTGACGCATTCCTGCTGTTCGCTGGCCGGATTTGAATCGGCGACGATGCCGGCGCCGGCCTGGACATACATCTTGCCGTCCTTCACCAGCGCCGTACGTAGCACGATGCAGGTGTCCATCTCGCCGGCGGCGGAAAAGTAGCCGACGCAGCCGGCGTAGAGGCCGCGTTTTTCCTTCTCCAGCTCATTGATGATTTCCATCGCCCGCACCTTGGGCGCGCCCGAAGTGGTGCCGGCGGGGAAGCCGGCGGCCAGCGCATCGAGCGCGTCGTATTTCGGATCGAGCTTGCCCTCGACATTCGACACAATATGCATCACCTGGCTGTAGCGCTCGATGAAGAACTGGTCGGTGACCTTGACGCTGCCGATCGCGGCGACGCGGCCGACGTCGTTGCGGCCGAGATCGAGCAGCATCAGGTGTTCGGCGCGCTCCTTCGGATCGGCCAGCAACTCCGCTTCCAGCGCCTTGTCCTCATGAGGCGTCGCGCCGCGCGGCCGCGTGCCGGCGAGCGGTCTTATCTCGACGCGATCGCCGCGCACGCGCACCAGAATTTCCGGGCTGGAGCCCGCTACCGCGAACGTGCCGAAGTCGAGAAAATAGAGAAAAGGCGATGGATTGGTCCGCCGCAGCGCGCGATAGAGCGAGAACGGCGGCAGCGTGAACGGCGCCTCGAAGCGCTGCGCCAGCACGATCTGGAAGGCATCGCCCGCCGCGATGTATTCCTTCGCCTTGGCGACCATCGCGCCGTATTCGGCCGGCGTCGTGTTCGACACCGGCGGCACGTCGAGCGGGCCTTCGGCATAATCCGCCAATGACTTGTCGAGCGGCCGGTCGAGTGCATCGACGATGGCTGACAGCCGCTCGGTCGCGCGCGCCAGTGCCGCCTTGGCGTCGACGCCCGGTTCGGGCCGCACCGGCGTCACGACCGTGATGGAATCCTTCACCGCGTCGAACACCACGATCAAGGTCGGCCGCAGCATGATCGCGTCGGGAATGCCGATCGGGTCGGGATTGGCTTCCGGCAAATCCTCCATCAGCCGCACCATGTCATAGCCGAGATAGCCGAACACACCGGCCGCCATCGGCGGCAGCGTGTCGGGCAGTTCAATGCGGCTTTCGGCGATCAGGGCGCGCAGCGCGGCCAGCGGCTGCCCCTCGCAGGGCACGAAGGCGTCGGGCTTGGTGCGCGCGGTGCGATTTATCTCGGCCTTGGCGCCGTTGGTGCGCCACACCAGATCGGGATCGATGCCAATGATCGAATGCCGTCCGCGCACCGCGCCGCCTTCGACCGACTCAAGCAGGAAGCTGAGCGGCTTGCCGCCACCAAGTTTCAGAAAAGCCGAGACCGGCGTCTCCAGATCGGCGACCAGAGTCGTCCACACCACTTGCGCTTGTCCACGGCCGTAGCGTTCCGCGAAAGCGCTTTCGGATGGCTCGATCTGCATTGCAAAATACGACGTCTAGTTGCTGTTGCGGGAAGTGCCGCCGCCGACCACCTGGTTCAGCGCCGCCTGATTGAGCGTGACGCCGATATCGGCTTCGATTTTCGCGATGTATTGCCCGACTATATCGTCGGCGAACGAGTTCTGCAGCGACGCCGCCAATTGCTTGACGTCGGGGGCATTGGCGTCGAACGTCGGATCGGTCACCTCGGTAACGACGATGACGAAACGGTCGGTCGGCTTGTCGCCATCGACACTGGCCTGCGCGCCTTTCGGAATCTTGAACGCCGCGTCGGTTACCTTGACCGGCAGGAAGCCGGCGGCGCGGCCGCGCGTCATGTCGCCGGCGGTGTCGACCCGCACGCCGTTGTCGGCCGCGACCTGCGCGATCGGCGTGCCGGCTTTCAATTTGGTCAGCATGTCGTCGGACTTGGCTTGGAGGCGTTTGGCGATTTCGTCGTCGCGCCAGCGCGCCGCGACCTGATCCTTGACCTCGTCGAGCGCGCGCTCGCGCGACGGCGTGATGCCGGTAACGTCGTAATAGAGATAGCCGTTCGGCGGCAATTGCAGCGCGTCGTTGTCGACGCCGATATCGGTCGAGAACACCGAACCGACGACATCGGGCGTCGCCGGCAGGCCGGCGATCGGCTGGCCGTCCAGGCCACGGCCGGAACGGTCGACCGCTTCGATGGTGACGGACTTGAGATTAAGCTTCTTGGCGGTTTCGGCCAGCGTGGCGCCGCCGGCGCGTTCGTCTTCGATCTTGTCGCGCAACGTGTTGATCTCGGAGCGGGCGCGCAGCTCGGCCATTTCCTTTTTCAGATCGGCGCCAACGTCCTCGTAGGTTTTCTGCGTGCCGGGCTCGATCTTGCCGACCTGCAACAGCACGGTGCCGAATGTGCCTTTGACCGGCGCGGAAACTTCGTCGGACTTGAGCGCGAAGGCGGCGTCGGCCACGGCCGGGTCGATGATATCGGTCTTGGCGACATTGCCGACCTCGACATCGCTGTCCTTCATGTCGCGCTCTTTGGCCAGGTCAGCAAAGCTGAGACCCTTGGTCACCCGCTCATAGGCGGCAGCGGCTTCTTCCGGCTTCGGAAACACGATCTGGCGCAGCTCGCGCTTTTCCGGCGTGCCGAAGCTCGCCTTGCGGCTTTCGTAGGCTGCCTTCGCGTCGGCGTCGCTGATGGCTTCCGGCTTAGCCAGTTCGCTCGGCGACAGCGAGAGCAGGGTGACCTTGCGGTATTCCGGCGCGCGGAACAGCACCTTGCGGGTGTCGAAATACTTGGCGAGGTCGTCGGCGCTCGCGGCCGGAACGTCACCGGCCTGCGCGGCGGTGAGCGCGATATACTGGATGGAGCGCTTTTCACCCTGATACTGGACGATCGATTTGAGTGTCGTCTCAGGCACTTTCAGATCGCCGCTGACGGTCTGCGCGATCTGCCGGCGCAGCAACACGTTGCGCTGCTCGGCGACGAAGCGGGCTTCGCTGAAACCGGCATTGCGGATCACCTGCTCGAAACGCGCGCGGTCGAACTGGCCGGTCGGCCCGCGAAACGCCGGATCGCTGGTGATGCGGTCGGCGATGTCCTTGTCGGCAAGACCGAGGCGCCACCGCTTGGCCTGTTCGTCGAGCGTGGTCTCCGCCACCAACTGGCCGAGCAATTGCCGGTCGAGCCCGAGTGCGCGCGCCTGGTCGTTCGAGATCGAGCGGCGCATCCGCTGCCCGAGTTGCTGGAGCTTGTCGGTGTAATAGGTGCGGAACTGCTCGATCGAGATTTCCGTGCCGCCGATCTTGGCGACCGAGTTCTGGCCGAAGCCGCGGAAAATGTCGCCGATGCCCCAGACGGCGAAGCTGATGATCAGGCCGCCCATGATGACCCCCATGACGGCTTTGCCGACCCAGGTGGACGTCGCTGTTTGGATACCGCGGAGCATGGGCTAACTTCTCTGAAAACCGGCTGGACATTGCGTGACTGGCCGCCCTTATAGGGAGCGGTCTAAAGCCTTGCAACTCAAGCCATTCCAACTCAATAAAGGGCGTGAAGGCGAGGCCGCGTCACGATGGCGCAAGCGGACCAATCGCAGCACGATAGGGACAATAAAATGGCGGCGGCACACATTCGTCCGTTAGTCGCGGGCAACTGGAAAATGAACGGGCTTTCCGCGGCGATCAGCGAACTGACCGCCATGAAGGCCGGGGCCGCGGAACTGTCCGGCAAGGCCGATCTGATGGTCTGCCCGCCGGCGACCTTGATCGCCCAGTGCGCTTGGGCCGCCAAAGGCTCCAACCTTCTCCTCGGCGGCCAGGACTGTCACGCCAAGGCGACTGGCGCCCATACCGGCGATATTTCGGCGGAAATGCTGGCCGATGCCGGCGCCAAGGCGGTGATCGTCGGCCATTCCGAGCGCCGCACCGACCACAAGGAAACCGACGCCGACGTGAACGCCAAGACGCTGGCCGCCTGGCGCGCCGGGCTCGTGGCCATCGTCTGCGTCGGTGAGCAGCGCAGCGAGCGCGAGACGGGCGCGACCCTCAAGGTCATCGGCGGTCAATTGGCCGGGTCGCTGCCGGATGGCGGAGCAGCCGCCAATCTTGTCGTGGCCTATGAGCCGGTCTGGGCCATCGGCACCGGCCTGACGCCGACGCCGGCCGACGTCGCCGAGGTGCATGCCTTCATTCGCGGCGAGCTCAAGGCGCGTTATGGCGGTGCCGGCGAGGGTGTCCGCATCCTCTATGGCGGCTCGGTCAAGCCGGGGAATGCCGGGGAGCTTTTGACCATTCCCGACGTCAATGGCGCGCTGGTCGGCGGCGCCAGCCTGAAAGCCGCCGATTTCCTTGGAATTGCCGCGGTTTACCGGTAATCCTCGCCAACCGGCCGTTCTGCCGGCATTGGGTAGAAATCGCGCGAACTATCGTGTAGAGACCGCGGCGAATTCCTATATCTACGGCTTGAAGCGGCTCGGCTATAACCCGGGCGGCAAAGTTTGAACGGATTTGACTTATGGCGCACGTGGTTATCGTCATCCATCTGATGCTGGTGCTTTCCTTGATCGGCGTCGTCCTGTTGCAGCGCTCGGAAGGCGGCGGCCTCGGTATTGGCGGCGGTGGTGGCGGTGGCGGCGGCGGCTTCATGTCGAGCCGCGGCACCGCCAACGTCCTGACGCGCGTCACCGCGGTGCTGGCCGGCCTGTTTTTCGTCACCAGCCTGGTGCTGTCGATTCTCGCCGGTTACAGCCGCAAGCCGACCACGATCATTGGCGGCAGTGGCCCGAGCGCCCCGATCAGCGCCCCCGGTTCGGCGCCGCCACTGGGCGGCGAGGGCGGACTGCTCCGCCAACTGCAAGGCGCGCCGGAACCCGCCGCGCCCTCCGGGCCGCAAGTCCCGCAATCGAAGTAGAGACCTCCGAAGGGCCGGGAAATCCGGCCCTTCTCAGTTTTGGCGGGGCGGAATGCCGTTCGGCGCGTCGCCTTGCGCTGCAATGAGGCTTTAAAAATACGATGCAAGTCACGCTACAGGCACCAGAAATCGAATCTACGCACAGGCGCAAAGCTCCCCACCGCTTTTCGCACTCGTCGAATCGATTCGTGCCGCTTAGAGGTTAGGCCCCATGGCTCGGTACATCTTCATCACCGGCGGCGTGGTGTCCTCCCTCGGCAAAGGTCTGGCTTCGGCGGCGCTCGGCGCGCTGCTGCAGGCGCGCGGCTACAAGGTCCGCCTGCGCAAGCTCGACCCCTATCTCAACGTCGATCCGGGCACGATGTCGCCCTATCAGCACGGCGAGGTCTTCGTCACCGACGATGGCGCCGAGACCGATCTCGACCTCGGCCATTACGAGCGCTTCACCGGCAATCCGGCGACCAAGAAGGACAACATCACCACCGGGCGGATTTATCAGGACATCCTGACCAAGGAGCGGCGCGGGGATTACCTCGGCGCCACGATTCAGGTGATTCCGCACGTCACCAACGCCATCAAGGACTTCATCCGCGACGGTAATGACGGCTATGATTTCGTGCTCTGCGAAGTAGGCGGTACGGTTGGTGATATCGAAGGGCTGCCGTTCTTCGAGGCGATCCGCCAGTTCGGCAACGACATGCCCCGCGGTCATGTCATCTACATCCATCTGACGCTGCTGCCGTTCATCCCGAGCGCCGGCGAACTCAAGACCAAGCCGACCCAGCATTCGGTCAAGGAACTGCGCTCGATCGGCATTCAGCCCGATATCCTGCTGTGCCGCACCGACCGGCCGATTCCGGAAAGCGAGCGGCGCAAGCTGGCGCTGTTCTGCAACGTGCGCGAAACCGCCGTCATCGAAGCGCGCGACGTCGACAACATCTACGCCGTGCCGGAGGCCTATCACGCCGCCGGCCTCGACGGCGAAGTGCTCGACGCCTTCGGGCTCGACGGCACGTCGGCGCCGAACCTGTCGCGCTGGCACACCATCAACGAGCGCATCCGCAACCCTGAAGGCGACGTCACCATCGCCATTGTCGGCAAATATACCGGCATGAAGGACGCCTATAAGTCGCTGACCGAGGCGTTGTCGCATGGCGGCATCGCCAACAAGGTGAAGGTCAAGCTCGACTGGATCGAGTCGGAAGTGTTCGAGAACGAAGACCCGGCACCGTTCCTTGAGCACGTCAACGGCATCCTGGTGCCCGGCGGCTTCGGCCAGCGCGGCGCCGAGGGCAAGATCCGCGCGGCGCGTTTCGCGCGCGAGCGCCGCGTGCCGTATTTCGGCATCTGCTTCGGCATGCAGATGGCCTGCATCGAGGCGGCGCGCAATCTGTGCGGCATCGAACAGGCCAACTCGACCGAATTCGGCGCTACCACCGAACCGGTGGTCGGCCTGATGACCGAATGGCTCAAGGGCAACGAACTGGAACGCCGCGCCGCCAATGGCGATCTCGGCGGCACCATGCGGCTGGGCGCTTACGAAGCGATCCTGGCGCGCGGCAGCCGCGTCGCCAACATTTACGGCTCGACCGATATCTTCGAGCGCCACCGCCACCGCTACGAGGTCAACACCGCCTACAAGGACCGCCTCGAGCAGCACGGTCTGCGCTTCTCCGGCATGTCGCCGGACGGCATCCTGCCGGAGATCGTCGAGTATGACGATCATCCGTGGTTCATCGGCGTGCAGTTTCATCCCGAATTGAAATCGCGGCCGTTCGAACCGCACCCGCTATTCTCGTCGTTCATCGGCGCGGCGGTCGACCAGAGCC
>JAUSBQ010000424.1 GCA_030651965.1 Pseudolabrys sp.
AGAATAGCTTTTTCCATTGTCGCATCCGTGACCCTGCTGGCGCACACCAATTCCAATTTGTCCCACGTAAGAAAGTCAGGCCTGTCGTGTCCCGCATCCTCATCACCGGCGGCGCCGGATTCATCGGCTTCGCAGTCGCCAAAGCGCTCAGCGCGCGCGGCGATGAGGTCATAGCGTTCGATATTGCACGCTCGCCGCGCCTCGATGCGGAGATCGCGCAACACAAAAATATCGAATTTATCCAGGGCGAACTCACCGAATGGCCGCAAGTCGTCGGTCTCGTGCAATCGCGCAAACCAGACGCCATCATACATTGCGCGGCGGTCGTTGGCGTCACCAACTCGCTCGCCAGCCCGATCGGCACTTTCCGCGTCAACGTCGATGGTTCGCTCAACGTGTTCGAAGCGATGCGGCTTTGTGGCGTCCGACGCGTGGTCAATCTCAGTTCGGAGGAGACCTACGGCGCCTTCGAGAAGGACAAGATCGACGAGACACATCCGAATCGGCCACTCAAGCCCTACGGCATCTCGAAATACGCAGTGGAACGGCTCGCTTGTGATTATGTGACCGCATACGCGATGGAGATTATTAACGTGCGTACTTGCTGGGTTTACGGACCCGGCCTGCCGCGTCCACGTGTCCCAAAAATACTGATCGATGCCGCCGCAACCGGCCAAAAACTTCATCTGCTAGGCGGCGGCGATTTCCGCGTTGATCACGTTTATATTGACGATTGCGTGAGCGGCATCCTGAAGGCTCTCGACAAGCCTACGCACCGTTACGACATCTATCACATTGCAACCGGAGAAGCCCCGTCGCTCAGCGAGATTGTCGCCATGATAAAGGAACTCGTACCGAGCGCCGATCTGGCGATCGGGCCGGGCCCTTACAAGTTTATCGATGGCACCGAGGCTATACGCAAGGGTGCCCTCGATATTACCCGCGCGCGCACCGAGCTCGACTACCAGCCGCAATTTCCGATCAAGAAAGGCCTGGCCGCTTACCTTGAGGCAACTCGGGCTGGTCTCGGCTAGGCGCACAAGAAAGGCATATCTACGTGGAAAAAGCTAAGCGGGAGTGGTTCATTCGTAATATCGCGGAGGTCCCGTGGCGGCAATTTCCCAATCATTTCGGAGGCGCGCTGTCCAAGCCCCTCGTCATGCCCGAGACCGCAGGCTCACTGCATATCGACTATCGCATCTCGGCCTACCAGCCGATGGCTCATGTCACAAAGCACAGCCACAAGATCCAGGAGCAGATTTATCATGTGCTTGAAGGCGAAGGCATGATGGAGATCGACGGCAAGGACTATGTCGTGCGCAGGCACGACGTAATCTTTCTGCCGCCCGGGATCGAGCATTCGATCGCGAATAGCGGGTTGAAGGATTTGGTCTTCCTAGTGATCACGACGCCGGTGACAGATGTCGTCGATTGAACGTGGTCGGCACTTGTCCGACCATAGATTCGCATCGAACTAAAGGTCACTCCACTCGCCCTAGCCTGCGGCATGAAACCCGGCCGTCATCGCTTTGCTTCGCCAATCACACAGCGTTCGCAATCGAAAGCAAGGCCAACTCTTATCCGCCTCATTCGAAGCGAGGCCCTCCGCCGCCACCGTGCCCTTCGTAAATTCGATCCTTTATCGTCCAATTATATTTTTACACATTGCACGCCCCGGCAGATGTGTTCTGCGAAACGCGGACACGCGCTGAGGTGGGAGCGCGAAAAGCGGCCATGTTGGGATTCCGATCGCGGGGGATCAAGCCGCTTAAACGAACACGATCGCGCCGCAATACCTTCCAGGGTATTGGTGCTGATGGCGCAAAAAAATCACGTTCGGACGCCACGTCAGTACTCCCCAAATTCGGCATCGTTACGTCTTAAAATCGCAGTCAGCAGTGATTGACAACAGCATCAAATCACGCTTACGGTTACGACGATATAAAACCGTTTCCGGCAATATCGGATAACGCGCCGTCAAAGACGGGCAATCCGAAATTTAGTCGGGCGCACGGGATCGATGTCTAGGTAGTGAGCAGAAATGCCCACCTCCGGAACTCGAAACCCAGGGCAGCGATGGGGGAGATAACGCGGGTGGCACTCCTTGTTACAGGCGCCATGGGTCACGTTGGCCAAGCAGTCGTGCGTCACGCACTCGCCGCCGGTGAAACCATCATCGCACAGTATCGCTCGACTTATCGCGTCGCTGACGCGCGTGCTCTGGGCGACAAGGTTAAGTGGATATCGTGCGACCTCGCCGATCCTGATGCGGTTGCGGCGATGTGCGAGGCACATCCGATCGATGCTTGCATCCATTCAGCGGCCGTTTCGAACGAAAAGTACGCGCGACCGCAGCCGCTCACCGCGATCCATGCCAATGTCGGCGGCACGGCCAATCTGCTCGACGCGGCGCGCCGGAAGAATTGGCGGCGCTTTCTGTTCGTGAGCACAGGCTCGGTATTTCAGAACGTGAGAGACTCATCCTTGCCTATTGTGGAGGATGCCGCCCCCAACGTTACCAACATCTATAGCACGACGAAATATTGCGGCGAGTTGCTAACATCAATGTTTCGCACGCAATTTGGTCTCTCGGCCGCGGTCGTACGCATCTCCTGGGTTTACGGGCCCCCGCTCGTCACCAACGACCCGCCGCGCGGACCGGTTCCGGCGTTCCTCCTCGCCGCGCTCACTGGCAAGCCAATCATACTGGCGAGCGGTGCGGATTTTGCCGCGAGTTTCACCTATGTTGCCGATGTCGCAAACGGTTTGACCGCCGCTTGGCGGGCCGACACGCTCAACCATGATGTGTATCACCTCGGCTCCGGTGAGAATTACACAGCGCGCCGCGTCGCCGATGCCGTGCGAGCGGCGGTGCCCGGTGCCATCATTGAGCTCGGCGCCGGCACCGAACCCTGGACTATCCATACCAAGATGCGCGGCCCGCTCGCCGGCAATCGCCTCTTTGCAGACACTGGCTTCCGCGTCGGCTACTCGCTCGAAGACGGCGTTTGCGCCTACGCGGATTGGATGCGCGCCAACCCGGATATGCTGCAATGAATGACATCGCCCATCCGCAAGTGGTCGCGCGCTCGCCGGTCGTTGACGCAATCGCACACGCGCCTGGAGCCTTCTATTTGCTCGCCATCATGGGCGTGGCGCTTACGATCGGGACGCCCGAGTTCTTCACGATCGCCAACCTCACCAATGTGACATTACAAGTCGCCGTGCTGGCCATCGTTTCGCTTGGCATGACACTTATCATCCTGACCGAAGGAATTGATCTTAGCGCCGGAGCCGTCCTTGGGCTGTGCGGAGTGTCCGCCGCGCTGATGTTGTCAACCGGCTATTCCCTGCCGCTTGCGGTCGGCACGGCACTCCTCATTGGCATCGCATTCGGAGCTCTCAACGGAACACTGGTCGCCGTTGCCGGAATGCCGCC
>JAUSBQ010000350.1 GCA_030651965.1 Pseudolabrys sp.
GAGATCAGCGCGATGACGACGATGGCCATCCCGAGCCGCACGCATTGATCCACCACCATCATGACCGACGTCCCCGCATTTTCTTGTCCCCACCGGCGTTGAGGCTAGGTCCTGCGCGGAACCGAAAGCGACCACCGCCTGCCAACGCAGTGAACAGGTACGGTTAAAACCCGGCCGGTTAACGACGCGCTGAGGGCGGTATCAAGGCAAAGACTGTACGAATCGTTAAGGCCGCCGGTTGGCGTGCGGCGCGCAGTGGCGGTAAGCGGGGGCGAAATCCCAATAGCGCGCAAGTCATGCGGGAAAAATTAAATTGCAAAAAAAGTCGTCACTTTGCCGATTTGGCGTCTATATTGCCGCCATGATTGACCATGAAGACTTCTCCGTTGTCGTGAAAAACCGCGCGCATCCGCCCAAGCCGTGGCGCTGGGAAATCTATCGCGCCGGCCGCACCTCGCCGATCGAGCACAGCCAGATCTATTTCGAATCGATGTCGGAAGCCAGCCGCGCCGGCAAGGCCGCGCTCAAGCTGATGCTGAGTGAAGTGCAAGGCTGAGTGAAGCGCAAGGCTGAGGGCCGGCGCGCGCTCGGCCTATGGCGTCCTAGACGAAATGGACGCCGATTCTGTTGGCCGAACGCCATTCGACGTGGCAATTCCGTTTCACGGTTTCGGGCCTGATGAGCAGCGTGAAATCGTCCGGGATGCCGACAGGGCTCTCGACTTCAAGCGCCGCGCCTTCGTTTGAAAGGTTGCGAATAACGCAGTCGATGCCGGCCGCGAGGCCGAAAATGATCGACCCGCCCTTGAGCGTCCGCTGACGCGGCGTGCTTCGCCGTTCCTCCATGGGACAACCATTACAGCCCGCAAGCTTACGACATCGTAAATGGCGCGCCGTGTTCAACGCATATAACCGATAAACCCGTTAATCATAAAATTTGGGATGCTGAAAACAGCGACGGCGGCGGAGGCGTCAGTCGCTGACGCCGTCGCGTCCCTTGACGGTCATCAAGGTCGCGGTGAGCAGCGCAATCAGCTTTTCCTGTCCGCCGCTCTCGGCGAATACTTCGGCCTGGGCCAAAGTGAGGGTGCGGCCGGCTTTCACCACCCGGCCGCGCGCCACGATGCGGTCGCCGGCGGCGGGCGCCAGCAGATTGATCTTGAATTCGGTGGTGAGAACCCCGGCGTCGGCCGGCATCAGGCTGAGCGCGGCATAGCCCGCCGCGCTGTCGGCGATGGCGCTCACCGCGCCGGCGTGGACGAAGCCGTGCTGCTGCGAGACCGCCGCATGCGGACGCAGCGAGATTTCCACCGTGCCCGGCGAGACGGCTTCGAGCGTCGCGCCCAATGTCGTCATCAGCCCCTGCTTGGCGAAGCTGGCGCGGACGCGGCGTTGATGATCGTCGGCGGTCAAGGGCGGGTCTCTTCGCGGGTGAGTGCCGCCCTTGATTCGCTCAGATCGCGCGCGAAATCAAACGGTGCCTGCGGCCCGCAGCTATTCTTGCTGCGGGCCGCCGCGCAAAACGAAGGAGGCCGCCGGGCAGGGCGGCCTCGATTTTTTATTTGCGCATGCAGGCGGCGATCAGGCCGGACGAGTTCGCGCATTGCCCGCCATTAGGCGTGGTCAGAGTCAACTGGCCCGTCACGCAGGTGACCGAAACGAGCTGTTCGTTGTCGTTGCAGGCAAAGTCGCAAGAGTTGGCGGGTCCGCAAGTCGGGCCCATCCGGATCACCCGAAGAGGCGATGCAGCAGGCCCGGCGGGCCCGGCCGGTCCCGCCGCACCGGCTTCGCCGCGTTCGCCTTTATCGCCCTTATCGCCCTTGTCGCCTTTCGGCCCGGCAGGACCTGCGGGGCCGGCTTGACCGACGGGGCCGGCGGGCCCGGCCGGTCCCGCGGGACCAGCTTGCCCCGGCGCGCCGCGCTCGCCTTGTTCGCCCTTGTCGCCTTTATCGCCCTTCGGGCCAGGCGTCGGTTGCCCGCAGCTCGCCAGCAAGATGCCGACCGCCAGCACGGAAATCAGATGGCTTATTTTCATGGCGTGTCCTCCCCAGGTTGCCCTGCGAATTATGGGGGGCCCGGTCGCATCAGGCTACCCCCAATTCAAGACAGGCAGGCGACGGCGGAAGCGGCTGGTGTCTTGGCGGGCAGGGCTTTTGGGCAATCCATGTTTGGCAAGGCCTCAAGCGGCGCCTACAACGCAGCCAGAACAGAAAGAGGCCGCCAAATGGCGGCCTCTACGTCAAACCGAACTTAGCTGCTATCTGCCAGTGTACGGTTTGCAGACTCCGTCTTGAACCGTCCAGCCATAAGGGCAGCGCCGGCCGCTCCGCTGGCTCCGCCGATCATACCGGTTTTCGTTACGGTAATAGCGACGGTCGTCACGGTATCTGCGGCGTTCATAGCCATCGTCGTAGCGGGGGCCGATTTGGGCGCTAAATCCCGGTCCCGAATAATAGACCTGCGCGGAGGCTGCACCGGCCGAGACGGATATAACTGCCGAGGCCAGCGCAATGAGAACAAGCTTTTTCATGTTTCGCCCTCTGTGGTGATGGAACATAAGCGCCAGGAGGTCGAAAAAGTTCCAAAGGGCGTTTTTCAAAGAGACTGCCAACCGAGGCGGGCTTACTTTTCGTCCGGGGTTAAATAGGCAACGAGCCGCGCTTCCTGCCACACTTCAACGTCGTGGCCGTCTACCAGTTGTCTGGCCTTGCCGAGGGCATCCCTGTCGTTCTCTGCCTCATGATTGACCATCGGCCCATCAATGTGGCCGTCTTTCTTGATGAGGTAGAAATGGTACTCACGCAAGGCGCAACTCCGGTACAGGCGGGAGCCGCCCGGTCACCGATAGCTTTCACCATCGGGCGTTCCAAGTCTGTGCTGAATCGCTCACGGGTCGGCCAGGCCGGCGCCACTTTTCTGGTACTGGCCCCGGACCAGGCCCACTTTTCCAAAAAAGAACATATTGCGAACAGAGAACAAATGGTGTACAGTGGCTATATTGTCGATCACGCCCGCGGCGCCGCCCCAAAGCGCCCGCGTTGTCGGGGGTCGAATCAAAGGCCATAAGGAGCGCGACATGAGTCAGCCTGCCCTGCGTCTCGTCGAAGGATCGTCCATGGACAAGTCCAAAGCCCTTTCCGCCGCGCTGTCACAGATCGAGCGCCAGTTCGGCAAGGGCTCGGTGATGAAGCTCGGCAAGTCCGACAAGTCGATGGACATCGAGACGGTGTCGACCGGCTCGCTGGGGCTGGACATCGCGCTCGGCATTGGCGGCCTGCCGCGCGGCCGCATCGTCGAAATCTACGGCCCGGAATCCTCCGGCAAGACCACTCTGTCGCTGCACACCATCGCTGAGGCCCAGAAGAAGGGCGGCATCTGCGCCTTCGTCGACGTCGAGCACGCGCTCGACCCGATCTATGCGCGCAAGCTCGGCGTCAATGTCGACGAGCTTTTGATCTCGCAGCCGGACGCCGGCGAGCAGGCGCTGGAAATCGCCGACACCTTGGTGCGCTCCGGCGCGGTCGACGTGCTGGTGGTCGACTCGGTCGCGGCACTGGTGCCGCGCTCCGAACTCGAAGGCGAGATGGGCGACGTGCAGCCGGGCTCGCAGGCGCGCCTGATGAGCCAGGCGCTGCGCAAGCTGACCGCGTCGATTTCCAAGTCGCGCACCATGGTCATTTTCATCAATCAGATCCGCATGAAGATCGGCGTGATGTACGGCTCGCCGGAAA
>JAUSBQ010000441.1 GCA_030651965.1 Pseudolabrys sp.
ACAGCCAAACTAGTTCGGCATGGCGCCGATGACGAAACGATCACGAGCGTGTTTCAGGCCTTGCTGCCCGCCGCCTACAAAGGCAACTCGCTAGATGAATTGCAAGAATGGATAAGCAGCGCACGCGAAAAGGGGTTTGCAGAACCAGCCGCAGGAATTCAGCAAATTCAGCCAAAGAGCGCCGCGGACCGTTTGTGTAGCTACTTTGATCTATCGGGTGCGACGCTTTTTCACGACGAAGCAAAGCGCAGTTACATGACGGTGCCCTTTAATAACGATGGCGTTCGCCATATCGCCTTGCGTTCGTCGGAAGGACGAATGTGGCTCACCAAATTAATTTTTGACCATGAAAGCCGAGCCCTTAGTACGCGCGCGCTTGATGAGGCCGTTAATCTACTAGAGGCGCGAGCTAGGTTCTCTTTTTCGACGTACTCGACTCACCTTCGGCTTGGTGGAAGCAAAGATCGCGTCGTTATTGATCTCGGGCATGACAACGGCCGCCAAGTAATTATCAAAGCCGGCGGATGGACCGTCGGGGTTGAGCGCGAGGAAAAGCTTATCCGCTCGCCGGGTTTCGGAACATTGCCCACCCCGTCTCGTGGTGGCGATCTAAATGAACTGAAGCGTCTCTTGGGTTTAAGCGACGAGACTTGGGTACTCGTACTTGCTTTTTTGCTCGCCTGCCTACAACCAGCCGGGCCGTACATGCTCTTGCTGGTGGAAGGGGAACAAGGGAGCGGTAAGAGCTTCTTCTGCAAAATTCTTAAGCGCATCATCGATCCTAACCAAGTAGAGAAAGCGCGACTTCCAGACTCTGAACGTGATCTGATGATCCACGCCAAAGACTATTTCCTACTAAGCTTCGACAATGTGTCGGGCATGAAGAGTGACCTCTCGGACGCCCTCTGCGTGCTTGCGACAGGCGGCGGCTTTGCAACGCGCAGGCTCTACACCGACGATGAACTATTCGTTTTCGCCTATATGCGGCCGATCATGATCAACGGCATCGCCGACTTCGCGAATCGGCCTGATCTACTTGAGCGAGCGATACCGCTGAAGCTTCCGACCATTGATGAGCGTCGTCGAAAAACCGAAGGACAGATGTTAGCTGAGTTTGCGGAGATTTTGCCGGGCATTCTCGGTCAGCTCTACGACATCGTCGGCGCTGCCCTCGCGACACTCCCCAAAATTAAAGCACCCAACAAGCTGCGGATGGCTGATACGGGCCGCTGGTTGATGGCGTGCGAGCCGCATACCGGCCTAACCCCCGGTAGCTTTATGAAGGAGCTCGTAAAGGCTCAGGACGATGTATTTGTTGAACGCGCCCTCAACGACGTTGTCGTCGGCCAATTGTTGGGTTTGGTTAGTGGGGTCCCGTTTGAAAGCACGGCGCAGGAACTATTCGAACGCATTGCGCCGGGGTTCAAAGAACCTACTAGGAACTTTCCACCAACGCCTCAGCATCTGTCGAAACACCTGGCTCGCTTAAAACCAGCTATGGCGAAGGCAGGCTTACATTTCGAGTGGCTTGCAAAAACTAGAGAAGGCCGACGAATTCGGATTTGGCTAACTGGCCAAGAAGGTAAACCTGCGGCCGTGCCCGTCAAGTACCCGAAACACTGACATGGCACATTCAGTGAATTACCCCGACCGTGCCGATGGTGACGACCAAAAGATGGGCGACCACCTTCTTTCCCAATGGAGAGAGGGGGGGACCCTCCTCCTTTGGCAAGGGTCGCCCCGGGTTCCAGGCGCTCCTGGATCGTCACCGCCAGCACCGCAATTCGCCGACCCCCCGCTTGTGGAGCGGGCCGTCAAGTCCCTCCAAATGCCTTCTGGCGGGCCTCAGAGGCCCCTGGGAGCCCCGTGGTTACCTTCCGGGTTGCATTCATGGTCGCAGAACAATCTCCGAATAATGGCGCAGCTAAAACGCGCGTGTTTCGGTGGTTGCGGTCATAGGAGATTTGAATGTCGGTCTCGGTAAACATCACAAAACGCGAGCGACGGCGTACCTTGAAATCCGGTGCAGTCGTCTCGTTGACGCGCTGGGTGATAAACTACCGTGAGCCGCGGACCGGCAAGCGACGGCAACTGTTCTTCTCGCGGGCGGCCGACGCCCAAGCAAGGCGGAACGCCATTGTCACGGAGATCGGGACCGGCACCTATTCGGAAAACAGCAAGTCGGTGACCGTTGCCGACGCCGTGCAGCGCTGGCTCGCCAACCGCGATGGCGAGATCAAGGCCGGATCATTGGCCGGCTACCGGGACACCGCCACTTACGTTATTGGCCCCTTGGTCAGCGGCACCAAGGCACAGCGTGTTGAATACACACGCAGCGGCAAGCTTCCAGAAGGAACGCGCCTGCTCCCGATGCTCGGGCATGTCAAATTACAAGACCTCACTACCGGACAGATACGCGCATGGCATAAAACGGTGTCGGTCGAAGTCGGAGCATATAGCGCAAATCGCGCGAAGATGTATTTGGCCGCAGCACTGGCGCTTGCCGCTGAAGACATGAACATGCGGCCGCCTACCATGCCGACTAGGCTAGGGCGAGGCAAACCTAAGTCTAAGAAGCTGATCCTTACGACCGTACAAGTATCTGAGTTACTGCAAGCCACCTTGCTAGATAGAGACAAGGGCATATACGTTGCATTCCCATTTCTTGCTGGCACGCGCCCCAGTGAACAGCTCGGGCTCCTGTGGGAGGATATTGATTTCGACGCAAACGTGATCCATATCAGCCGCATGCAAGAACGTGATGGCAAGATATGTGATCTTACTAAGACCGCTGCCGGCACGCGCGAAATCCCGATGTGCAAGTTTTTGCGAGACGCATTGCTCGAATGGCGCCTATCGTGTCCGCGCCTTCGTGGTCAACTCCATCGTGTGTTCCCCGGCCCCGGCCACATGCGTCCATGGCCACTGCCTCGAACCGGCGGCGGCGGTCCCCTGCTCTATAACAATTTTCGAAATCGAGTATGGGTACCGATGCTCAAGCGGCTCGGACTGCCATCAGTCACGCCCCACAGCGCACGACACAGCTTCA
>JAUSBQ010000443.1 GCA_030651965.1 Pseudolabrys sp.
CGTGGCCGAGCCGCTCCTCGGGCACGAAGGCGGCGCCGAGCCGGCGCCGGTCGGTGACCGTCAGCCCGCCGGCGGCATGGCCGTCGATGATGACATTGTCCTCATGCGGCGCGATGCGTTCGCCCGACAGCGCCGAGAACAGTTCGTCCTGGCCGTTGCCGGCGACACCGGCGATGCCGAGAATTTCGCCGCCATGGACCTCGATCGAGACGCCCTTGAGATGGACGCCGTGCGGATCGTCAGGCTCGAGCGACAGATCGTTGATCAGCAGACGCGCCACCGTGGTGGCGCGGGCGGTGGTCGCCTTCACCTCGCCGATCTCGGCGCCGACCATCATGCGCGCCAGCGACGCCGCGGTTTCCTTGCGGGGATCGCAGGTCGAAATCTTCTTGCCGCCACGCAGGATGGTGGCGGTGTCGCACAGCCGCTTCACCTCATCGAGTTTATGCGAGATGTATAAAAGCGCGCGGCCTTCGCTCTTGAGCCGGAACAGCACGGTGAAAAGCTGGTCGGCCTCCTGCGGGGTGAGCACCGCGGTCGGTTCGTCGAGGATCAGCAGCTTCGGATTCTGCATCAGCGCGCGCACGATCTCGATGCGCTGGCGCTCGCCGACCGACAGCCGCCAGACCTCGCGGTTGGGATCGAGCGGCAGACCGTAATCGCGCGACACCTGGGCCAAACGTGCCGACATGGCGGCGAAGCTTTCGCTGCCGTCGAGGCCGAGCGCGACGTTCTCGGCGACGGTGAGGTTGTCGAACAGTGAGAAATGCTGGAACACCATGGCGATGCCCTTGGCGCGGGCATCGGACGGGCCGGTGAGTTCGAGCCTCTCGCCCATCCAGCGCAGTTCGCCCGAGGTTGGCTGAATCAGGCCGTACATCGTTTTGACGAGCGTCGACTTACCGGCGCCGTTTTCGCCCAGAAGCGCGTGGATTTCACCGGCGTAGAGGTCGAGGTCGACGGAATCGTTGGCGAGGAAGGTGCCGTAGCGCTTGGTGATGCCGATGGCTTGCAGCAACGGCGCGCGCGCGGAAGGGCTGCTGGACGCCGGATTTGACATAGATACGCTGCCTCGAAC
Organism: Pseudolabrys sp.; assembly: GCA_030651965.1. GTDB lineage: Bacteria > Pseudomonadota > Alphaproteobacteria > Rhizobiales > Xanthobacteraceae > Pseudolabrys. The sequence continues at coordinate 1,079 of JAUSBQ010000443.1, forward strand.
TGCTGACTACGCGCTTGCCCCGCAAACGGCGTCAGCTAAGTGACATGCCAATAGTGTGCCAATTTCTTTGGCAATTGAAGTCACCAAATAGCGGCAGGCGCTGCCCAATCCTGCGCCATGCACGGGATTCTAGGGATCTGCAAAGGGCAGGGCTCAACTGCCGCGATAGGTGGAATAGCTCCACGGCGTCATCACCAGCGGCACATGGTAGTGCGCTTCCGGCTCGGCGACGGCAAAGCGGATCGGGACGACATCGAGAAACGGCGGCTCGGCCAAAGCCACGCCACGGTCCTTGAAATAGCCTGCAACCGCGAAGCGCAGCTCATAGGTGCCGATCGGCAGCGGCCGCTCGGCAATCAACGGTCTGTCGGTGCGGCCGTCCTGATTGGTGACGGTGCGCAGCAGCAGCCGGGCGTCGCCATCGCGTGACAATTCCCACAGCTCGATCGGGACATTCGCGGCTGGCCCGCCGCCATGCGTGTCGAGTACATGCGTCGACAGCCGGCCGTGCAGCGGCAAACGCAACGGCGCGGCGACCTGGCCGTCGAGACGCAGCGCGGCGATGCGGAAGATTTCGCCCAGCGCCGTCTCGATGGCGTCGCCTTTGTCCTGCGCCAGCCGGCGCTCGAATTCGCTCAGGATCGAATCCTTGGTGTGCCGCCGCACGCAGACGATGAAGGGAATGCCGAATTTTCTCTGATAGGCGTCGTTGAGCGTATGGAAGCGGGCGAATTCGGCATCGCTGAGACGGTCGAGCCCGACGCTGGCCTGCTCGTTGGTCGAGTCGACGGTCAGCGCGCCCGCGCGCGCCGCCCTGCCGGCGAGATCGGGATGCGCCTTGATCAGTGCCAGTTGCATGTCGGCTGGCGCGGCGCGCACCGCCGCCGCCATCGCCTCCAGCAGCGCGGCGAGTGTGGCGAAGGGCCGCTTAGCGCTGGCCGCCTGGGCGACCCACGGCGAATGCTCGAAAATACCGCCCAGCGCCGCCGTGAAATCGGCGTCGTTCAGCGCATTGAGCTGGTCGAGGGAATAGGCGGTCATTTATCCGGCGCGCCGGCGGCCATCCAGGCGGCCAGCATCTGGCGCTCCTCGGGCGTCATCTCCGTCACATTGCCGGGCGGCATGGCGCTGGATCTGGCTGAGTTGATGGCGATCATGCGGGCGTGCAGTTTGATCGAGGCCGGATCGTCGAGCCGGATGCCTTTCGGCGCGGCGGCAATGCCGGTCCAGACCGGTTCGGCGGTGTGGCACATGCTGCACCTCGACATCACGATCTCGCTGACCTGCGCGAAGCCCGGTGTCGGCGGCAATTCGCCGGTCTTTTGCCCGGCCGGTCCGGCGCTCGACAGCCAGGCCACCACCATCATGCCGAAAACGACGACGAACCACGTCCACCACGGGCTTTCCTTGCCTGCGTGGCGGGCATTGTAGAAGTGCCGGATCAGCGGCCCGACCAAAAGAACGATGGCGACGATGATCCAGTTGTATCTGGTCGCGAAAAAGAACGGGTAGTGGTTGCTGATCATCAGGAACACGACCGGCAGCGTCAGGTAATTGTTGTGGATCGAGCGCTGCTTGCCGTAGCCGCCCCAGGCCGGGTCGGGTGCCTCGCCGGCGATCAAGGCCGCCACGGTCTTGCGCTGATACGGCATGATGATGATGAACACGTTCGCCACCATGATGGTCCCGATCAGCGCGCCGATCTGGGTGAAGGCGCCGCGGCCGCTGAATACATGCGTGAATGCGTAAGTCAGCCCGACCAGGAAGACATAGCCGACCAGCGCCAGCACCACCTCATGCTTGCCGAGCGGCGACCGGCACAGCGCTTCATAGACAAGCCAGGCCGCGAGCAGGCTGAAGAAAGCCACCGCGGCGCCGACCGGCGCGGTCATGTCCAGCACCGACTTGTCGATCAGGAACAGGTCGGCATTCATGTAATAGACGATGACCAACAGGCCGAAGCCGGACAGCCAGGTGGCATAGGCTTCCCATTTGAACCAGGTCAGATGGTCCGGCATTTTGGCCGGCGCCACCACGAACTTGATCATCTGGTAGAAGCCGCCGCCGTGCACCTGCCAGGCGTCACCCTTGACGCCGGGCGGCAATCCTTCGCGCGGCTTCAGACTGAGGTCGAGGTGGATGAAATAAAACGAACTGCCGATCCAGGCGATGCCGGCAACGACGTGCAGCCAGCGAACGCTGGCACTCAGCATTTCCGTCAGCACCAATTCCAAGACGAATGACCTCACTTGAGCGCCCGGCAAGCGGTCAGCATGACAAGCCGCCGCCGGGCTATCCAAGTGAGGTTAGAGCAATTTTCATGCCTTAAGGCCATAGCCTGGGTCGGTTCATTCGCCCGAACGATAGAACGCCGCCGCGTCGGCGCTGAAGGCTTTGCGTTCCTGCTGGTCGATGTAGAACATATGCCCGCCGCGATAGAGATTGAACCGCAGGCGGCCGGCCGCGCCGATCCGCGGAATGTGGTCGAGCACATAGCGGGTCATGCCGTAGGGCGTGACCATGTCGCTATAGCCATGCGCGATGAGAATGCGGAACGACGGGCTGAACGCCAGCAGCGTGCGCATGTCGTCCCCGGCGCTGACCTGGAAGCGGCCGCCGTGCCAATCCCAGCCGCGGTTGACGTCGTTGGCGAGCAGCGCATAGGTCATCTCGGTCTTGAAGCCGAGTTCGTTGCGCGCATAGTCGGCCATGGCGCCGCCATAGGCGCGCGTCACGCCATCGAGCACCGGATCGCCGCCGCGCGACGTTCGCTGGTCGGGAAACGGATCGTCAACCGCGAAATCGGCGTCGTAGCGGCTGACGATCTTGCCGATGCGCAAACTCTTGACGAAATCGTTGATGAAACCGCGCGACTGCCGCACGGTCTCTTCCGGCAGACCGGCGATGTTGGCCACGCGCGCATAAAAAACTTTCGCCGCCTCGCCCTCCGGCGGCCGCACCGCCAGGGTCGTGAGATATTCGCTCATGGCGAATTTCTCCGCCGCCAATTGTGCGTCGAGCGTAAACGCCTTCTTGCGTTCCAGTTCGGCCGCTGCCAGCGACGGCAATTGCAAAGCCGCGCGCAGCGCCGAATTGTCGTCGCCGAACGTCAGCCAGCCTTCCAGCAGCGGCGACAGCATGACGAGGCCGGAGACCGCGACACCCTGATCGCGCAGCAGCGCGCGGGCCGTCTTGACCGCGCGCAAGCCGCCATAGCTCTCGCCGAGCAGGAATTTCTGTGAGCCGGCGCGGTTGTTGTGCGTAACGTAAAGCGAAATCGCCTTGGCCATGGCGTTGGCGTCTGCGTTCACGCTCCAGAAGCCCTTGGCGTCCTCGGCCTTGGCGCCGCGGCTCCAGCCGGTGCCGATCGGATCGATCAGCACCAAGTCAGTGAAGCGCAGCCAGGTTTCCGGATTGTCGCGCAAGGCCGCGCGCGTCGCGTCGTGGCCATCCGGCCCGAGTTCGAGAATGCGCGGGCCGACCAGACCGAGATGCAGATAGGCGGACGCGGCGCCCGGACCGCCATTGAAGCCGAAGGTCACTGGACGGTTGGCGCCCTTCACCGTGTAGGCGGTGTAGTAAACCGACGCGCTTTGGTTGCCCGACTGGTCGTAGAAGGCGAGCGTGCCGGCGGTCGCCGTGTAAGTGAGCTTGCCCTGCGCGGTAGTGATCGACTTTTCGCTGACTGAATCCGCCGGCAGGAGGCGCAGGATGTTCTGCGCCGGCTCGCGCATTTCGGCTGCCGGCGGCGCGTTGCCGGGCGTCTTTTCTTGCGCCGTCGCCGTCCCGGCGGCGAGCAACAAGGCCATAGCGATACGCAGCAGCGAAGCGGTTTTCATGGCAAACCCGGACTATTCAGCGCTTGATGCAACCCCGATCTAGCCGGTGGCAATGTGGGCTTTGTGGGGCAGAGCATAGACCGGATCAGGCCGTCTCCGCCGCCAGAATTTCCCGATAGGCCAGCGGAAGCAGCCGCGCCAGCCGCTCGGCCCATTCGATCTGGCCGCTTTCCCCGGTGATGAGGTCCTGGCGAATTTCGACGGCGATGTGATGCAAGGCACGCCGCTCGCCATGCACCGGAATGGTGTGGTCGGTGAAGTCGTCGACGCTGTAGGGTTCGTTGTCGCCGATCACGAGATGCGTCTCCTGCTCCAGCAGGAGGCGCAGTCGCTGCGCGAAACGCGCATCGCGATTGTATAAAACGCCGGCATGCCACGGCCGCGCCACGCCTTTATACACCGGCGTGAAACTATGCATGGCGATCAGCGCCACCGGCAGATTGCCGTGCTTGCGGCGGTCGAGTTCAGCGGCAATGGCGGTGTGATAGGGCTGGAAAATCCCGGCGATGCGCGCCGCTTTGTCGGCCTCGCTCAAATTCTCATTGCCCGGGATCGGCGTCAGTTCGCTGACCGTCGGCATCGAGGTGTCCGAGCCGGGCGGCCGGTTGCAGTCGATCACCAGCCGGGAATAGTTCTGCTGGATCAGACAGGCATCGAGCGCGTCGGCGAGCCTGCGGCATACCGGGGCGATGCCGATATCCCAGCCGATATGGCGGGCGCGTTCGCTGTCGGAGACGCCGAGGGTGCCGAGCGCGCGCGGTATCAGATTCCCGGCATGGTCGGCGACGATCAGCAGCGGCGAATGCCCGCTCGCATTGTGGACCATAACCGGCGCCGGCTCGTCTTTTCCAAGAAGTTCCCTCGAATTGCTCTCAATCGTACCCATTGGTTAATTCTTTGCTGTTCAAATCGTCCCAAGCGGCGCATGCCGAGCTTCAAATGGCCGGATTTATGTTTCTATAAAAGACTACCTCGATTTGGGAACGCAATGCCGATTTTCGTCATAAGGCATGTCACCACCTACCACTACCGACAGCCGGTGGCCTTTGGCGAACACCGCATGATGCTGCGGCCGCGCGACGACGGCGACCAGGTCGTGCTCGATACCGAACTCGCCATCGCGCCGCCGCCGCGCCGCATCCGCTGGACCCGCGACAGGCTCGGCAATCACGTCGCCACCGCCGAGTTCGAGCACCGCGCCACCGAGCTGCGCTTCGAAAGCACCATCCGCCTCGACCACGCCGCGATGAACTTCGCCGCGCACGATATCGCCGATCATGCCCGCGAGTTTCCTTATGCGCGCGGGACGGATCATCCGCCGGTCGCACCGCCGCCGCCGGTACCGGCGCATGCACGCGTGCAGAGCTGGGCCGAAGGCTTCCTGCGCGCCGACGGCTCCGCCAATACCTACGATCTGCTGGTCGGCATGACGCAGACCATCAAGACGAAGTTCAAGCACGCGGCGCGCCACCAGCACGGCATCCAGAAGCCGGAACAGACGCTGCGGCTGGCGAGCGGCAGTTGCCGCGACCATGCGTTGCTGATGATCGCGGCGCTTTGCCATCTCGGCTTCGCCGCCCGTTTTGTTTCCGGCTATCTTTATCTGGCCGGTGACGACGACGGCGAGGAGGCCGTGCTCGATGGCGGCAACACGCATGCTTGGGCGCAGGTCTATGTGCCGGGGCCCGGCTGGGTCGATTTCGACCCGTCGAGCGGCACCGTCGGCAACCAGAATCTGGTGCGGGTCGCCGTGGTCGACGATCCGCGCGAGGCGATTCCCTTGCAGGGCAGTTGGTTCGGCCGCTCGGCCGACCACCTGGCGATGAAAGTCGCGGTCAAAGTGGCGGCGGCCCGCGCCTGAAGATTGGCGCGCAATTGTCATTGCTCCCGGCTATAATGGAACTTTATCGCCCCGAGTTCCATTAGCAAGCGCCCGGGCTGGCCTTCGCCCGTGCCGGGCAAGGGGGAGTTTGTATGAAAATCCGCGCGGGTTTTGAGATCGTCTATGAGTGCCCGCAGCCCACACCGATGATCCTTGAATTGAGCGTGCACCCGTCGCGCACGCCGGATCTTCTAAGCTGGGACCGCATCCAGTTTTCGCCGCCGATCCCGGCGCGCACCTATCACGACAGCTTCGGCAATTTCTGTCACGTCATCACCGCGCCGAAAGGCCGGCTGACCATGACCACCGATTTCCTGATCCAGGACACCGGCAAGGTCGATCCGGTGGTGCCGAATGCGAAGCAGCACGCGCTGGCCGATCTGCCGCCGGAGGTTCTGATCTATCTGCTCGGCAGCCGCTACTGCGAAACCGACCGCCTGTCAGACACAGCGTGGAAGCTGTTCGGTCATCTGCCGGCCGGCTGGAGCCTGGTGCAGGCGATCTGCGATTACGCGCATAATCACATCAAGTTCGGCTACAACGACGCAGACGCCACAATGAGCGCGTTTGAAGTCCATCAGAGGCGAAAGGGCGTCTGCCGCGATTTCGCCCACCTCGCCATCACCTTCTGCCGCTGCCTCAACATTCCGGCGCGCTATTGCACCGGCTATCTCGGCGACATGGGCACGCCGAAGCCGTGGGCGGCGGGCGATTTCGCCGCCTGGATGGAAGTCTATCTCGGCGGGGCGTGGCACATCTTCGACCCGCGCAACAACGTGCCGCGGCTCGGCCGGATCCTGATGGCGCGTGGACGCGACGCCACCGACGTCGCCATCGTCACGTCGTTCGGCCCCAACACCATGACCGGTTTTAAGGTCGTCACCGATGACGCGGCGACGCCCCCCGACTGACCAGTCGCGGGCATCTGCCGAAAAATAATGCATCGATCTGCGCACCCGGCCGCTGCGCGCGCGACCGTGCGACGCATATAATGTTTTGCCGGAACTTTGTTGGCCGAAAGCTCTTATCCAGCCTTCGGTAACCTCCACATTGGAGCATGAGTTTCGATGCAAATCCGCGCCGGCTACGAAATTTCCTACGAGTGTCCGTCTCCGACGCCGATGATCCTGCAACTGAGCGTGCATTCGTCGCGCGCCCATGATGTGATCACGCCGGATCGCATCCGCATGGACCCGACCATTCCGGTCAACACCTATCACGACATCTTCGGCAACTTCTGCCACGTCATCACCGCGCCCGCCGGCCGGACGACTTTCTCGGCCGATTTTCTGGTCAACGATTCAGGCGAGCCCGACCCGGTGGCGCCGTATGCCGAGCAGCATCGTTCGCAGGACCTGCCTGTCGAGGTGTTGATCTATCTGCTCGGCAGCCGATACTGCGAGACCGATAAGCTATCCAACAGCGCGTGGTCGCTGTTCGGCAACGTGCCGAAAGGCTGGCCGCTGGTGCAGGCGATCGTCGACTACACGCACGAGCGCATCACTTTCGGTTATCAGCACGCCAATCCGATGAAGACCGCGTGGGACGCCAACAACGAGCAGCGCGGCGTCTGCCGCGACTTCGCGCATCTGG
>JAUSBQ010000462.1 GCA_030651965.1 Pseudolabrys sp.
TGAACAATGTGCGCTCGGTGTCCTCCAAAGTTGCCCCTTCGGGTAGATCGACGACGACGGCCATTTCCGACTTGTTGTCGAACGGCAGCAGTTTCACCGTGACGCTGCGGGTGGCGAACAACACGCAAACCAGCACCGTCGCCACGCCGACCGCGATCAAAAAGGTCCAGGCCGAGCGTCGCGTGCGCAACACAGGCGCGGCCACGCGGCGGTAAATCCGTCCGAGGATACCCTCGTCATGCCCCGCCTCATGCCCGCCACCTGCGGCGTCTCCCCGATTCAGACGCAGCATCAGCCAGGGCGCGATAATCATGGCCACAAAGAACGATAGCAGCATCGCCGCCGACGCATTGGCCGGAATCGGGGCCATGTAGGGGCCCATCAGCCCGGAGACGAACAGCATCGGCAGCAAAGCCGCCACCACTGTCAATGTGGCGACAATGGTGGGATTGCCGACTTCGGCCACGGCTTCGATAGCGGCTTGCTGCCGCGGGCGGCCGTCCTTCATGGCCCAGTGCCGCGCGATGTTTTCAATCACGACAATGGCGTCGTCCACCAGGATACCGATCGAAAAAATCAGCGCGAACAGACTGACCCGGTTGATCGTGTAGCCCATCAGCTTGGCGGCAAACATCGTCAGCAGAATGGTCGTCGGGATAACGACCAGAGTGACCAAGGCCTCGCGCCAGCCGATCGCAAAGGCAATGAGCACGACAATCGATATGGTCGCGAGGCCGAGGTGAAATAGCAGTTCGTTTGCCTTGTCGTTGGCGGTTTCGCCATAGTCCCGGGTCACCGTGACTTTGACGTCCGCCGGGACCAGGCTTCCTTGTACGCTGTGCAACCGCGCCAGCAGTTCTTCCGCGACCACGACCGCATTGGCGCCTGCGCGCTTGGCGAAGGCAACGCTGACCGCCGGGACACGATCCCATTGGCCGCCCGCCCCGGGCGACTCCATCCAGACGCGGTGCTCCTGCGGGCTCGGACCAACGACGACCGACGCCACGTCGCGCACATAGACCGGCCGATTGTCGCGCGTGCCGATCAGCAACAGCCCGATATCAGGAACGCCGGCCAGCGTCTTGCCGACCGCGACGTCACGCATAATGGCGTTGTCGCGCACCTGGCCGGACTGGAACGAACGATTGGCATCGCGCACTTTGGCGACAAGCTGCTGTAAGGTGACGCCGAAAAGCGCGAGCTTTTCCGGATCCGGCTCGACGCGGATCTGCTCGGCATTGCCACCCGAGACATAGGTCAGTCCGATATTTTCCGTCTTCACCAGTTCGGACCGCAGTTGATCCGATAGTTGATATAAGTCCTTGTCGGTCCAGCGCGCCGCCGCTTCCGGCTTCGGCGACAGCGTCAGCACGACGATCGCCACATCATTGATGCCGCGGCCGACGATCAGCGGTTCCGGGATGCCGATCGGGATGCTGCCGATATTGGCGCGGATCTTCTCATGCACCCGCACGATTGCTTCGTCTGCCTTGGTGCCGACCAGAAAGCGGGCCGTCACCATGACCCGGTCATCAACCGTCTGGCTGTAGACGTGCTCTACGCCGTCAATACCTTTGACGATGGCTTCAAGCGGTTTGGTCACCAACTCGACAGCATCCGGCGCCTTGAGACCGTCGGCGGTGACGCTGATGTCGACCATCGGCACGCTGATCTGCGGCTCTTCCTCACGCGGGATCGTAAGAAGCGCGATGAAGCCGACCGCGAGCGCCGCTAGCAGGAACAGTGGCGTCAGCGGCGAACGGATTGAACTCTGCGTGAGACGTCCTGATAGTCCGAGGTTCACGGTCGCACCAGGACGTCGCCGGCTTTAAGCCCGGAGAGGATTTCGAGTGCATCCGGCATATCCGGGCGCGGTTGGTCGCGGCCGCGCTGCACCGGGACGTCGACCGCGGTTTTGCCGTCTGCGCCAACGCGGGCGTAGTCAATGCCGAACCTCGTCACGATGAAAGACGCCGGCACAGTGACGCTCGAGCGTTCGCCGGCGGAGACCCAAACGCGGATACGCTCGCCGACGAAGTAGTCGCCGAGGCCAGCGACCTCCGCATCAGCGGTTACGCGGCCTTCCTCGATCTGCGGATAGACCAAACGGATGGTGCCGAACTGCGCACGACTGGTGCCGAGTCCATCGCCGTCAATCCGCACCGTGTCACCGGCCTTGAGGAAACCGGCATGCCGCTCCGGCACGCGCAGCCGGAGTACGAAATGTTCCTCGGCGATGGTGGCGACGGGCTCACCTGGGAGAATAACCGTGCCGGCGGTGACTGGCACTTTCAGCACCCGGCCGGCGGCCGGCGCCAGCACCTGGCCTTCTGAAAGCTGCTGCTCGATCACCGAGCGCTCGGCGATACGGGCGCGATGCGCATTGGTGGCGACATTGGATGCCGTGCGCGCCTCGTCCAGACGTGTCTTTGGAATGGTGCCCTTGGCGAAGAGATCCTCAGCGCGGGCAAAGTCCGCCTGGGACTGCGCAAGCTGAGCATCGAGTCCGGCTATCTGCGCGTCGAGCGACCTCAATTGCAGCACGAGCTTGTCGTCACCGACGATGCCGACGACCTGACCCTGGGTCACCCGGTCGCCCTCCTTCACCGCAAGTTGCGCTACCGTGCCGCCAATGCGGGCGCGGGCGGGAATGACATTGCTGCTTTCTACCGTGGCGAACACCGCCTTCTCATCGGCGACCTGCTTCGGAGCGACGGTAAAGGTTTCGGCCGCCAGGGCTTGCTGCGCTGTCAGCATCAGCAAAGCCGCGAAAACAATCCTGCTGGGCATCGATGTGTCCTCAAACTATGCAGCGGTCAATTATAGTTTCGTTCGGATCGTGGAGCGAGACATTGATTTGGCGCAAGCTACTGATTCCGGCTCTCGCCTATGCATCAGCGCCACGCCGCCTGCCTTTTGGCTTGGCCCGGCCAGTGGCCGGATTTGGCCCGCAATAGACCCGGTAGAGCGTGCTGACCAACTCACGTGCCGGCCCGCTACCGATCGAATACCATATCGTCTGTCCATCTCGACGGGCGGTGACGAGACCGTCGCGGCGCAGCAGCGCCAGGTGTTGCGACACCGTTGAATCGCGCAGCGCCAGGAGTGCGGCGAGTTCGCCGACCGACCGCTCCTTCTCGATGAGCTGACAGATGATAATGAGACGGTGCCGGTTGGCGAGCGCCTTCAACAAGGCGCTTGCGGCGTCGGCCGCGGCTTGCATATCGTTCGCTTTAATTTTCATACTTGCGTAGATACGAATATTCGAATATATAGTCAAGACCGGGGAACGATTGGCGGCCGCAAAGTCCGCCGCTTGGCCCCCTAAACGAGGAATTCCGAGCCGTTCAGGCTGGTTGCACAAGGGTGTTGTCATGACGATCGATCGCGCAGTGCTCGTTCTCGCCGGTAGCATGGTGCTGCTCAGCGCCGCCTTGGCGTGGCTGGTGAGCCCCTATTGGCTGTTGCTTACGGCCTTTGTCGGGGCAAACCTGCTCCAGTCCGCTTTCACCGGCTTCTGCCCGGCGGCGGTCATCTTCCGCAAACTGGGGTTGAAGCCCGGCGCCGCGTTTTGCTGCCAGCCGGCCCCGCGCTGACCGGCGTTCGATCGCTGCTCAAACCGAATTGAGCAGGATCAATGCCGGCAGCCGTGATGGCCGTCTAGTCTTCGTGCTTGCCATGAAATCAAAACAGCCCGCGACAAACGGGGCGACTTATTTGCCAGGAGGAATTGATGGCTCATATCGTTGTGCTCGGTGGCGGTATCGGTGGCGTGTCGTGCGCCTATGAACTCAAGGACGCTGTCCGCAAAGAAGACCGCGTCACGCTTGTTTCCAATAAGCCCTTCTTTCAGTTCACCCCGTCTAACCCTTGGGTGGCGGTGAAGTGGCGCTCGAAGGCTGACGTCACGATCGATCTGGGTCCGGTTCTGAAAAAACACGGTATCGACTTCAGCGGTGCCGGCGCGGCTCATATTCATCCCGCAGAAAACCGGATCGAGCTCGGCGACGGCAGCTCTCTGGCTTATGATTATCTGGTTATCGCGACCGGCCCCGAACTGGCTTTTGACGAAATCGAAGGCTTCGGCCCGGAGCACAATACCAATTCGATTTGCGATGTCGATCATGCGACCATCGCCAACGGCCGCTGGGAGGAATTCTGCAAGGACCCCGGCCCTATCGTCGTCGGCGCCGTGCAAGGCGCCTCCTGTTATGGTCCGGCTTACGAATTCGCCATGATCATGGACGCCGATCTGCGCCAGCGCCGCATCCGCGACAAGGTGCCCATGACCTTCGTCACGGCCGAGCCCTATATCGGCCATCTCGGCGTCGGCGGCATCGGCGACACCAAGGGCCTCCTCGAATCCGAGATGCGTCAGCGCCATATCAAATGGATCACCAACGCCAAGGTCGACAAAGTCGAGCCCGGCAAGGTTCATGTCACCGAGGTCGATGACGACGGAAAGCCGAAAAAGACTCACGAGTTGCCGTTCAAATACTCGATGATGCTTCCAGCTTTTCGCGGCATCGCGCCTTTGCGTGGAATCGAGGGCCTGACAAATCCGCGCGGCTTTGTCCTTGTCGACAAGCATCAACGCAATCCGAAATTCCCCAATGTGTTCGGCATCGGCGTATGCATCGCCATCCCCCCGCTCGAACAGACCCCGGTGCCGGTCGGCGTGCCCAAGACGGGATTCATGATCGAGTCCATGGTGACAGCCACGGCACTCAATATCGGCAAGCTTCTGCGCGGCGAAACGGCCACGAATGAGGCGACTTGGAACGCGATCTGTCTTGCGGACTTCGGCGATTCCGGAGTCGCCTTTGTCGCCATGCCGCAGAACCCGCCCCGCAACGTCAACTGGGCATCCAGCGGACGATGGGTCCACGTCGCCAAGGTGGCTTTCGAGAAATACTTTCTGCACAAAGTCAAAGCCGGAACCACCGAGCCCTATTTCGAGAAGGTGGTGATGAAGATGCTGGACATCGCCAAGATCAAACGCCCTGCCGCCTAGCGGCGGGGCGCCCGGCTATTTCTTTGCTTTGAATGGCATGGTCATTTTGCAGCGCATTCTTGGCGCGGCGCCAGATGCCTTTACGCCAGATCCTTCAATGCGCGTAGCAAGGCCGCATCGGCAGCCAGGGGGCTGATCGAAAAGCCCATATCCTCGGCGATGGCGAGCATTTGGGCCTGATCAGCCGGAAACAGCATAACCGCATGACGTATGCCTTGCCCGGCAATCGCGGAAAACAGGGCGTTCAGCAGTTGCTTGGCGAGCCCCTTCTGCCGAAGATCGCCGCGGATGATGACGGCGGATTCGGAAGCGTCGAGATCCGGATCGGCGAGCGACCGGACCAGCCCGGCAACGCGCCCGCCTTCCCAGGCGACCAAGGTCATTTCGCGGCCGTAGTCGATTTGGCTCAGGCGCGCCGCCGTTTCGTGGCTGCGATCGCGCAACGGCGCGAAAAAGCTGTGCCATAGATCGCGCGTATCGACTTCCTCAGCAAAGCGCCGCAGTGCCGGTTCGTCTTCAGGTTTGATCGGGCGCACATCGTAGGTGTGGCCTTCCGCGGTCTGGATCGTTGACTCGAGCGGTTGCGGATAAGGCCGGATGGCGAGCCGCGATTGCGCTGTCGCCGAGGTGGCGCGCACCCGAATTCGGCCATCCACGCCGATGACGCCGTGAGCGTCGCAGAGCAGCGGATTGATGTCGATTTCGGTCACCTCGGCGTGGTCGGCCACGATCTGGCTGAGCTGGACCAGCACATTGACGACACCGTCGATGTCAGCCGCCGGCCGGTCACG
>JAUSBQ010000355.1 GCA_030651965.1 Pseudolabrys sp.
ACAAAGTGGTCGACTGCCAGTACGCCTGTCCCGCGCATACGCCGGTCCCCGAATACATTCGCATGATCGCCGCCGGCCGTTACGGCGACGCCTACATGGTGAACTGGAAGTCGAATGTGTTTCCGGGGATTCTCGGCCGCACCTGCGACCGGCCCTGCGAGCCGGCCTGCCGGCGCGTCCGCGTCGAAGACGAGCCGGTGGCGATCTGCCGCCTGAAGCGCGTCGCCGCCGACTTCAAGGAAGACATCACCGGACGCATGCCGAAGCCGGCGCAGCGCCGCAACGGCAAGCGCGTCGCGCTGGTCGGGGGCGGGCCGGCGTCGCTGACGGTGGCGCGCGACCTGGCGCCACTCGGCTATAGCGTCACCGTGTTCGATGCCGACGCCAAGGCCGGCGGCATGATCCGCACGCAGATCCCGAAATTCCGCCTGCCCGACAGCGTCATCGACGAAGAGACCGATTACGTTCTCAATCTCGGCGTCGATTTCCGCGGCGGCCAGCGCATCGACTCGATGAAGACTTTGCTGGCGCAAGACTGGGACGCGATCTTCGTCGGCACCGGCGCGCCGCGCGGCCGCGACCTCGACATTCCCGGCCGCAAGGAAGCAGCCGCCAACATCCATATCGGCATCGACTGGCTCTCTTCGGTGTCGTTCGGCCACATCAGCAAGATCGGCCGCCGCGTCATCGTGCTCGGCGGCGGCAACACCGCGATGGACTGCTGCCGCTCGTCGCGCCGTCTCGGCGGCGAAGAGGTGCAGGTCGTGGTGCGCTCCGGCTTCGACGAGATGAAGGCGTCGCCTTGGGAAAAAGAAGATGCCATGCACGAAGGCATCCCGATCCATAATTTCCTGGTGCCGAAGGAGTTCACCCACGACAACGGCAAGCTCACCGGCGTGGTGTTCGAGAAGGTGAAGGCCGAGCTTGACGCCAAAGGCCGCCGCAAACTGGTCAATGCCGGCGAGCCGGATCAGCACTTCCCCTGCGACGACGTACTGGTGGCGGTCGGCCAGGAAAATGCTTTCCCCTGGATCGAGCGCGATGCCGGCATCGACTTCGACGAATGGAACATGCCGAAGGTCGACATGGTGACCTTCCGCTCCAGCCATCCCAAAGTGTTTTTCGGCGGCGACGCCGCTTTCGGCCCGAAGAACATCATCTGGGCCGTCGCGCACGGCCACGAGGCCGCCGTCTCGATCGACAAGATTCTCAATGGCGAGGACCTCACTGACCGGCCGCAGCCCGCGGTCGAGGTGATGAGCCAGAAGATGGGCATTCACGAATGGTCGTATGACAACGAGATCGATCTCGACAAGCGCTACAAGGTGCCGCATCGCGAACTCGGCGTTGCGCTCAAGGATATCAAGGCCGAGGTCGAACTCGGCTTCGATGTCGGTCTGGCGCTTAAGGAGGCCGGGCGCTGCCTGAACTGCGACGTGCAGACCGTATTCGCCGCGCCTTTGTGCATCGAGTGCGACGCCTGCGTCGATATCTGCCCGATGGACTGCATCACGTTCACGATGAACGGCGAGGAAGCCGAACTGCGCACGCGGCTGACCGCGCCGGCGCTGAACCTCACCCAAGCGCTTTATGTTCAGGAAGGCCTCAAGACCGGCCGCGCCATGATCAAAGACGAAGATGTCTGTCTGCATTGCGGCCTGTGTGCCGAACGCTGTCCGACCGGCGCATGGGACATGCAGAAGGTCTTGCTCGAAATCACCCACGCAGGAAGCTCATGCCGACCGCCACGCCGATCAGCCGCGTAAACGACTTCGTCGTCCGCTTCGCCAACGTCAACGGCTCCGGCTCCGCCAGCGCCAACGAGATGTTCGCCCGCGCCATCATGCGCATGGGCGTGCCGGTGGCGCCGCGCAACATCTTCCCGTCCAACATTCAGGGGTTGCCGACCTGGTACGAGGTGCGTGTCACCGAGGCCAACCATCTCGGCGCGCGCGGCGGCATCGACATGATGGTGGCGATGAACCCGCAGACCTTCGACAAGGATATCGCGGCGCTCGAGCCCGGCGGCTACCTGTTCTACGACTCGACCAAGGAACTGCCGGCCTCGAAATTCCGCGCCGACATTACCGTGATCGGCATGCCGCTGACTGCGATCTGCAACCGCGAATACACCGATCCGCGCCAGCGCCAGCTTTTCAAGAACATCATCTATATCGGCGCGCTGTCGGCGCTGCTCGACATGGATGTGAAGGCGGTCGAGCAGCTCATCGGCGAGCAATACAAGGGCAAGGAAAAGCTGATCGAGCCGAACCTGAAGGCGCTCAATATCGGCCGCGACTACGCCATCCTCAATCTGCACTGCCCGATCGGGTTGCGCGTCAAGAAGTCCGACAAGGTCGGCGACCGCATCTTCATCGAAGGCAACGCGGCGGCGGCTTTGGGCGCGGTCTATGGCGGCGCGACGGTCTGCGCCTGGTATCCGATCACGCCCTCCTCGGGGCTGGCCGACGCCTTCACCAAGCATTGCGAAAGGCTGCGCGTCGACCCGGAGACCAAAAAGGCCAAATACGCCATCGTCCAGGCCGAGGATGAACTGGCCTCGATCGGCATCGTCATTGGAGCGGCCTGGAACGGCGCGCGCGCCTTTACCGCCACGTCCGGCCCCGGCATTTCGCTGATGCAGGAGTTCATCGGGCTCGCCTATTTCGCCGAAATCCCGGCGGTGCTCTTCGACGTGCAGCGCGCCGGCCCGTCGACCGGCATGCCGACGCGCACGCAGCAATGCGACATCATCTCCTGCGCCTATGCCTCGCACGGCGACACCAAGCATGTGCTGCTGTTCCCGGAGAACCCGGCGGAGGCCTTCGAGTTCGGCGCGGCCGCCTTCGATCTCGCCGACCGGCTGCAGACGCCGATCTTCGTCATGCTCGATCTCGATATCGGCATGAACCATCACCTGTCGCAACCGCTGGCCTGGGACGACACCCGCAAGTTCGACCGCGGCAAGGTGATGACGGCGGCGGAGCTCGACGCCGGCCGCGACTTCGGCCGCTATCTCGATGTCGACGGCGACGGCATTGCGTTCCGCACCTATCCCGGCACGCATCCGACCAAGGGCTCGTTCTTCACCCGCGGCACCTCGCGCGACCGCTACGCCAAATACACCGAGGAAGGCGCGCCTTACGTCGACAACATGCAGCGGCTGGTGCGCAAGTTCGACACCGCCAAGGATCTGGTGCCGCGGCCGTTGCAGGCCAATTCGGTCAACCAGACGAAATACGGCGTAATTTATTTCGGTTCGACCGCGCCGGCGATGGACGAAGCGATCCACATGATCGAGGCGCGTGGCCATGCGCTCGACCGCATGCGCATCCGCGCCTTCCCGTTCCACTCATCGGTCAACAGTTTCGTCGCCGACCACGATTTCGTCTTCGTCGTCGAACAGAACCGCGATGCGCAACTGCGCTCGCTGATCGTCAACGAATGCGGCATCGATCCGGTGCGGCTGGTGCCGATCCTGCATTACGACGGCACGCCGATCACCGCCCGCTTCATCGCCAAGGCGATCGGCGACCATCTCGACCAGTTGAAGGTGACGCCGATGAAGGTGAGCTCATGACCTATCTCGCCAAGCCGAAATTCCATCACCCCCATCTGCCGAAGAACGAACTCGGCTACACCCACCGCGATTACGAAGGCGCGGTGTCTACCTTGTGCGCCGGCTGCGGCCACGATTCGATCACCGCCGCGATCATCCAGGCCTGCTTCGAACTGTCGATCGAGCCGCACCGCGTCGCCAAGATTTCCGGCATCGGCTGCTCGTCGAAGACGCCGACCTATTTCCTCGGCAACTCGCACGGCTTCAATTCGGTGCACGGCCGCATGCCGTCGGTCCTGACCGGCGCCAATCTGGCCAACCGCGATCTGATCTATCTCGGCGTGTCGGGCGATGGCGACAGCGCGTCCATCGGCTTCGGCCAGTTCGCCCATGCGCTGCGGCGCGGCGTCAACATGACCTATATCGTCGAGAACAACGGCGTCTACGGCCTGACCAAGGGGCAATTCTCCGCCACCGCCGACCGCGGGTCTAAGTCCAAGCGCGGCGTCATCAACACCGACAACTCCATCGATCTGGCGGCGATCGCCCTGCAACTCGGCGCCTCCTTCGTCGCCCGCTCCTTCTCCGGCGACAAGCATCAGTTGGTGCCGATCATCAAGGCGGCGATTTCGCACAAGGGCGCGGCCTTCATCGACATCATCAGTCCTTGCGTGGCGTTCAACAACCACGCCGGCTCGACCAAGAGCTTCGATTTCGTGCGCGAGCACAACGAGGCGGTGAACCGGCTCGATGTCATCTCCACCCGTATGCCGATCGAAGTGAAGTACGAGCCGGGCACGGTCGAGATCGTCGAGCAGCATGACGGTTCGACGATTGCGCTGCGCAAGCTAGACGCCGACTACGACGTACACGACCGCGCGGCGGCGCTCGGCTTCCTGCAGCATCATTCCGCCAAGGGCCAGATCGTCACCGGACTGCTCCATGTCGAGAAGGAGTCCGAGGACCTGCACGCGCATCTGCACACGGTCGACGCACCGCTCAATTCGCTGAACGAAAAGGAGCTCTGCCCCGGCCAGGCGGCGCTCGACAAGTTCAACGCCAGCATGCGGTAGGCGTCTTAAGTCCCGTGACCCACCGCCCGCTCGGCCGCTCCGGCCTGTCCATCGCCCCGATCATGCTGGGCGGCAATGTGTTCGGCTGGAGCGCGGATGCGCCCACCTCGTTCAAGCTGCTGGATGCATTCGTCGACGGCGGCTTCAACGCCATCGACACCGCCGACAGCTATTCGCGCTGGGTCCCCGGCCATAGCGGCGGCGAGTCGGAAACCATCATCGGCGACTGGCTGAGGGCGAGCGGCAAGCGCGACAAGGTCGTCATCGCCACCAAGGTCGGCGCCGACATGGGCGACGGCAAATGCCTGCGCAAGGATTACATCCTGCGGTCGGCGGAAGCGTCGCTGAAGCGGTTGCAAACCGACCGCATCGACCTCTACCAGACTCATTTCGACGACGAGGTGACGCCGGTCGAGGAAACGCTTAGTGCCTACGCGCAGTTGATCGCGCAGGGCAAGGTGCGCGCCATCGGCGCGTCCAATCTGTCGCCGGCCCGGCTGAAAGCGTCGCTGGCGGCATCAAAGGCGCTCGGCATCCCACGCTACGAAAGCCTGCAACCGCTGTATAACCTGCACGACCGCAAGACCTTCGAGCAGGACTACGAGCCGATCTGCCTTGCCGACGACCTCGGGGTTATTTGCTATTACACGCTCGCCTCCGGCTTCCTCACCGGCAAGTACCGGACCGCCGCGGAAGCGGCTGCGAACCCGGCGCGCGGCGGCAAGGTGAAAACCTATTTTGACGCGCGCGGCACGGCCATCCTGAACGCCCTTGCCGGCGTCGCCGCGCGCCACAACGCGACGGCGGCGCAGATCGCACTCGCCTGGCTGCTGGCGCGCAAGAGCATCACCGCGCCGATCGTCTCGGCGACCAGCCTCGTGCAATTGGCCGATATTCTGAATGCCGCCGCGATCCAACTGTCGGGCGAGGATATCGCCGCGCTCGACAAAGCCAGCGCCACTTGAACCGAGTTTATGCCGCGCGAGCGGTGGGATCCGCCGGCGTCAGCTGGCCGACCGCCACCTGATTGCGGCCCGCAGCCTTGGCCGCATACAGCAGTTTGTCGGCGAATTCGACCAGGCTCGCCGGTTCGCCGGTGAGTTTCTTCGCCGTCGCCGCGCCGATGCTGATGGTCATGCGCGGACCCGCCGGCGAGCGCGGATGGGAAATGTCGGCCTGGCGCAACGCGGCGGCGAGCTTGTTGGCCACCGCAAGCGCGCCGGCGGCGCCGATTTCAGGCATCAGCACCACGAACTCCTCGCCACCGTAGCGCGCCACGACGTCGCCCGGCCGCTTGATCGTGTCCACCAGCACCTGCGCGAGCTGACGCAAGCAGGCGTCGCCCTGCGGATGACCGCAATAATCGTTATAGGCCTTGAAGTGATCGACATCGATCATCAACAGCGACAAAGGCGCGCCGGCGCGGCGGCAGCGCCGCCATTCGCGCTCGAGCGCGGCGTCGAAGCGGCGCCGGTTGGCGATGCCGGTCATCGCGTCGGTCGACAGCAAGTGGCGCATGACCAGGCCTTGCGCATATTGCATGCGCTGGCTGCGCTGCAACGAGTTGGCCGCGGTGAAGCCGAGCGCGTTGGCGAGGAAGAGCCAGACCAGTCCGCGATAGAACACGTCCGGCGTCAGCACGTCGCCGAGCACTTGCAACCACCAGTAGGGCGCGACGCAGGAAAAAAGCGCGGCGACCGCCACCGAGCCGGCCAGCCTGATCGGCAGATAGAGATAGATGACGAACACGATGCCGACCATCAGCGTCATCCACATATCCGCCGTGTCGGGCCGTAGCGTCAGCATGCTCAGGCGCGTCAGTGTGCCGACGAGGACGGCGATCACCATCACTGTCTGCAACAGATGCGGCGAGCGCAGCCGCAGCGCGATGCCGAAGCCGATGATCGGCAGCACAATGCCGGCGATGGCGGGGATCAAAGTCGCGGCGAAGGACGGCGCGTTGGTGGCGTAGCTCACCAGGAAATTCAGCGTGCTCGCGATGGCGACGAGGCCGGTCAGAAACAGCACGCGGCGGCGGTCATCGGCGAAGCGATACAGCAGGTAATCCTGCTCGACCCGCGGGTCGACAAGACGCGCAGTCCAGCGCGTCACCGCGACCGGCGTCAATTCCGGTGCGGCGCCATAGTGCTCCTTGGCGGCGTCTATGCGCGCGTCAATCAACGGTAGGCCCTGCTCCCTCAAGCCTCCATTTAGCGCGCGAGCCGTTGACAAAGTCCTAGCAAGCCCTCCGCCACCGGGCGCATTTAGCCCCGGAAAGTCATTGATGTCAGACGGTTAACAAGTTCCACACGGAGGCTGGGCTATCGTTTGAACGGGCCTTCCGGCGCCGTCCGCCGCCGCCAGCGGTGCTATGATACGTCAGTTCCCCTTGCGGAACCGGCAGTTAGCCAAAACGTTAGCCCGCGATCCCCGCACACCAGGCGCTCTGACCATGGCCAAGAATAGCTCCCCGGCTGGCATGAAGCGCGAGGGGCGCAAACCGTCCAGACACGGCATCAGCGAGCGTGAGGTGACCGACGTCGAAGAGATGTCGATGCCGCGCACGCCGGTGATCTATGAGGTCGTGCGCCGCCTGGGCGACGACGAAATGGAACGCCCCGCGACATCGCTGTGGTGGTCGGGGGTCGCCGCCGGACTGTCGATCAGCTTTTCGTTGCTGGCGCAGGCGATCCTGCTGACGCATCTGCCCGATACGGAGTGGCGGCCGCTCGTGGTCGGCCTGGGCTACTGCGTCGGCTTTCTGATGGTGGTGCTGGGCAATCAGCAACTGTTCACCGAAAGCACGATCACGGTGGTGTTGCCTTTCCTCAAGGATACGTCGTGGCGGAATTTTTCGCGGCTGTGCCGGCTATGGGCGATCGTGCTGGCCGCCAATCTCACCGGCACCTTGATCGCGGCGCTATTCTGCACCTTCACGCCAGTGCTTACGCCTGAACTGCTCAGCGGCATGATCGAGGTCAGCCGCCACCTCACCGAGATGACCTGGACGAAATTGCTCTTTGCCGGCGTTTCGTCAGGCTTCCTGATCGCCGCCATGGTGTGGATGATTCCTGCGGCGGAGAACGCGAAGTTCGCCGTTGTCGCGCTGATGACCTATCTGATCGCGATCGGCGGCTTCACCCACATCGTCACCGGCAGCCTGGAGGCCTATATGCTGGTGCTCGCCGGCGACTGGCAGTGGTGGCAGAT
>JAUSBQ010000360.1 GCA_030651965.1 Pseudolabrys sp.
GCACGAGACCGCGCCGTGGAACAAGTTCTCCTACGGCGTCGCCGATCGCGGCGCTTCGATCCGCGTGCCGCACTCCTTCGTCAACAACGGCTACAAGGGCTATCTGGAAGATCGCCGCCCGAACTCCATGGGCGACCCCTACCAGATCGCATCGCAGATCCTCAAGACCATCAGCGAAGTCCCGGCTGCCGCCAAGTCGGCCGCGGCCTGATCGACCGCTGAACCAACCGTTTCCTCCCGAAACGACTGCAAGGGCGCCCCCGCAACGGGGCGCCCTTTTTTCTTTGTCCGCTTTCTTAACCCGGAGTCCTTTCAACGGCGCAGGGCCCCCGCTAGATAGGCTGCAGGAGAGCCTTCATGCCCAGCCACGCTGCCGCCAAGAACAGACCTGCGAAAGCCCCCGCCGCACGGGATTTCGAGACCTGGAGCAAGCTCTGGCCGAGCGAAACGGCGGCGAAATCCGTGCCGCTCTTGAAGGCGCTGCATATCCTGACCCGCGAGGGCACGCTCAACGCCGACTCCCGCCGCAAGCTGACCCAGGTGCTCCACCTGACCCAGATGCTGCGCCCGGCGATCGAGGACCTGCTCAAGGACGGCGGCGATCCCATTCTGGCCGATGTCGGCGCCGGCAAGTCCTATCTCGGCTTCATCCTGTACGACCTGATTTTCGGCCCGGCCGGGCGCGGTTCGGTCGTCGGCATCGAGGCGCGCGACCAGTTGGTTGCCTCATCGCGCGAGCTTGCCGCCGCGTCCGGCTTCGACCGTATGGCGTTCGTCGCCTCCCCGATTGCCGAGGCGACGCTGCCCTCCGGCCGCGCCGATATGGTCACCGCCCTGCACGCCTGCGATACCGCGACCGACGACGCCATCCGCTTTGCGTTGCGCCATGAGGCCAAGGTGATCGCGCTGGTGCCGTGTTGCCAGGCTGAGGTGGCGCGGCTGCTCGAAGGCCAGAGCGGTCCGCTGCGCCAGCTCTGGCGTCACCCGATCCAGCGCCGCGAATTCGGCGCGCACGTTACCAATGTCATTCGCGGTCTGGTGCTGGAAGCGCACGGCTACAAGGTGCGCGTCACCGAGTTCACCGGGCTCGAGCACACGATGAAGAACGAACTGATCCTGGCCGAGCGCCACCAGCGCTCCAACGCGCAGGCGCGCGGCGAGTTGAACCGGCTGATCGACCAGCTCGGCATCAAGCCGGCGCTGCTCGATGTCATGCCGACTTAATTGGATGACGGACGCCGCCCAAACAATCGCCGTCTATGGCGCGGTACCGGCCGACGTCGTCGAGGTGCCGCAACGCGCGACGCAGTTTTCGCCCTTGATGCCGGGCGCGGCGGCGCTCGAACAACAGACTGAAGCCAGCCTGTCCGCGCTCACCATGCTCGCCCCGCCCGGCACCTTGGAGCGCCGCTATGCCATCGCGCTGGGCTTACGCGCGCTCGCACCCGGCGCGCCCTTCACGATTCTGGCGCCGAACGATCGCGGCGGCACGCGGCTGCGCAAGGAGTTGCAGGCGCTCAATTGTACGGTCGAGGAGAACGCCCGCCGCCATCACCGCATCGTCACCGGCACGCGACCGGTAATTCTCGCCGGCATCGACGAGGCGCTGGCGCAAGGCGGGCCGCGCCTGATCGACGATCTCGGCGTCTGGTCGCAACCCGGCGTCTTTAGTTGGGACCGCCTCGATCCCGGCACCGCGCTGCTGATCGAGCATCTGCCCCCGTTGAGCGGCCGCGGCGCCGATTTCGGCTGCGGCATCGGCATCCTGGCGCATGCCGCGCTCGCCTCGCCGGCGGTGACCGAGATTACGCTGGCCGATATCGACCGCCGCGCGGTCGAATGCGCGCAGCACAATGTCGCCGATCCGCGCGCGCGCTTTCTGTGGACCGACCTGCGCAGCGCTGAATTATCCGGTCTCGATTTCGTGGTGATGAACGCGCCGTTTCATGACGCAGGCGCGGAGGACAAATCGCTGGCGCAGACTTTCGTCAAGCGCGCCGCCCGGGCGCTGGGCAAAGGCGGCGTCTGCTATATGGTCGCCAATCGCCACTTGCCCTATGAAGCGATCCTCACGCCGGTCTTCAAGCGCACAGAGCTCGTGATCGAAGCCGGCGGCTACAAGATCTACGAGGCGCGCACATGAGCAAGGCGCCGGTTCTGCGGCTCGACCGCCTGCTGTCCAATCTCGGCTACGGCTCGCGCCGCGAGGTGCAGCAATTGATCTGGGCCGGCCTGGTCACGCTCGACGGCGAGCCGATCGACGACAGCGACCAGAAGATTATCGTCCAGCCGGATTTGGCCACGCGCATGATCGTCGACGACGAACCGCTCGACCCGCCGCCCGGCATGGCGCTCATGATGAACAAGCCGCTCGGCGTCACCTGCTCGCACAAGGAACTGGGCCCGCTGGTCTATGCTTTGTTGCCCGAGCGCTGGCGCCGGCGCGAGCCGGCCATCTCCACCGTCGGCAGGCTCGACAAGGATACCTCCGGCCTGCTGCTGATGACCGACGACGGCGCGCTCCTGCACAAGATCATCGCGCCGCGCAGCAACGTCTCCAAGCGTTACGACGTCACGCTCGACCGGCCATTGCGCGGCGACGAAGCGAAGCTGTTCGCGTCAGGGGCCATGATGCTGGAAGGCGAAGACAAGCCGCTGCTGCCGGCGCAAATGGAAATCGCGTCCGAAAAACGCGCTTACGTGACGATCAGCGAGGGCCGTTATCACCAGGTCCGCCGCATGTTCGCGGCCGTCGGCAACCACGTCGTGGCGCTGCACCGCGACCGCGTCGGCGGTCTCGCGCTGCCCGCTGATTTGAAAGCAGGCGAATACCGACTGCTCACCGCGGCCGATTTGGAACAGGTTCTCGCATGATCCGGAAAAGTGGGAACCGGTTTTCGGATAAGATCATGCGAAAATAAGAAAGCGCGCTCTTAGGAAAACGCCCCGATCAGCAGCGCGATGATGCCGAGGGCCGAGCCGATGCCGGCGACCGTCAGGAATAGCTGTCTGCGCAGGCGCCGCGGCCCATAGACGCCGGCGGCGCGGCGTTCGGCGATCAGCGCGGCGTCGTATTCAGCCGATGTCGAGAAGGTGCAGGCCCAGGCAGCGCCAGCACGCTCGGCATAATGCTCGAGCGACACGGCCTCGGCTTGCGGCGCACGCTGGCTGAACCTGCTGAACATGCCATCATATTAGGCGCGGTTGGTAAACGACGCTTTAACTCTGCTTGCTTTACCCAGCCGCCGTCGCATCCGCCGGCTTCGGCCGGCGCGCCACCCAGCGGCGGACCAGCCCGTCCTTGGCTTTGGTGCGCGCCGCCATCTGCGCGCGGGCCTGTTCGCTGCCGGGCTCTTCCGCCGCGCAACGGTAGCGGTTGCGGCCTTCGTGCTTGGCGGCATACAGCGCCTCGTCGGCGCGCAACAACAGCGCGTCGATATCCGGCACCGCTCTGTAGGACGTCGCCAAGCCAATGCTGACGGTCGAACCCACCGCGATCTCGTCCACCATTAGCCCGGCTACCTCATACGCGGCGCGCAGACGCTCGGCGACATGGCAGGCGCCGTCCATCGATTCCGGCACCATGGCGACGAATTCCTCGCCGCCGAGCCTGGCGACGATATCGGTCGC
>JAUSBQ010000365.1 GCA_030651965.1 Pseudolabrys sp.
CCGACTCAAGGATTTCCGACGCATCGCAACCCGATACGATAGGCTTGCCAGAAACTTCCTCGCCTCCGTCTGCCTTGTTGCCGCTATCGTATGGTGGATTTATTGAGTCTTGGCCCTAGTAGAGATTGGCCGGGCGGATGCTGGCCCAGGTCGACACGATCTGGCGGCGCGGGGCAGGCTCGGCGGCGTATGACGAAGTCATCGACACCTGCTGCACGGTCTGCTGACGCTGCGCCGGCACGCGGGCTTCGGTGGTCTGCGGCAGCACGATCACCTTGGCGCCGACCTGCACGCGCTCGTAGAGGTCGGTGACGTCTTCGTTGGTGAGGCGGATGCAGCCGCTCGACACGTTCTGGCCGATGGTGGTCGGATCGTTGGTGCCGTGAATGCGGTACTCGCTGGTGCCGAGATACAAAGCGCGCGCGCCGAGCGGATTGCCGGGGCCGCCCATGGTCATGCGCGGCAGATATGGCTGGCGCGCGATCATCTCGGCGGGCGGATACCAATCCGGCCACTCGGCCTTCTTGGCGACCGTCTTGACGCCAGCCCAGGTGAAGCCTTCGCGGCCGACGCCGATGCCGTAGCGGATGGCCTGGCCGTTGCCGAGGACGAAATAGAGATAAGTGTTCGGCGTATCGACGATGATGGTGCCGGGCGCTTCGCGCGTCTGATAGCTGACGATCTGGCGCTGGAGGCGGGGGTCCATCTGCGCGCCTTCGTCCGGCGTCACTTCCTGCATCTGATACTGCGGCTGATACTGCTGGCCGTAGGTCTGGGCCTGCGCGGTCCCGCACGACAGGGCTGCGGCGGCGATCAGCGCGGCGATGGATACGGTGGAAATCGGCTTGGACATCTTACTCTCCGACGAGACATGGTTTCGTCACTATTCGTCGGAGCAACCGCCGGGGAGGTTCAATGGTTCCTGTTCAAAATGGCTCATATGTTTGCGAGCGGCCGGAACCAAAGCGGCGAAGCGATTTCACCGCGGTTTCATTGATAAAATGCGCGTTGACGCGTTTACGGTCTGCTAACCCTGTTCACGCCAGCCGACTTTGGCGTTCGGCACGCTGTCGATCGAGGCGAAATAGGGCTTGATGTCGAGGAGTGGCGTGCCGTCGAGGCAGTCGAGCCCGACGACGGAGAGCTTGTTGCCGTCGATGCCGAGCAGTTTCACCACGCTCATGGCGATCGGGTTGGGGCGGGCCGGCGAGCGCAGGGCAAAGGTGCCGCGCTGGACGCCGTAATGGCCGGGCACCTGCCGCACCAGATTGCGCGGC
The DNA here is from genome assembly GCA_030651965.1 of Pseudolabrys sp. Lineage (GTDB taxonomy): Bacteria > Pseudomonadota > Alphaproteobacteria > Rhizobiales > Xanthobacteraceae > Pseudolabrys. The sequence continues at coordinate 1,278 of JAUSBQ010000365.1, forward strand.
GCTCTGTCCATCCAATAGAGCAGCACCAGGTGCGAGCAGGTTTCGACTTCTTTGAGGCCCGGGACGTAGCGCTCCTCGAGCTCGATGGTGCAGACGGCGTCCGAGCCGGCCGGGTTCTTCGGGCAGGATTTGCGCTCCGTCCACGGCGTGTGGATGCGGCCGATGAAATAGACCCCGGCGTCCGGGGCCTCAGGCAGGTCGACGGTGACCTCGCCGGGACGGACGGTGAAATCCGAGGGCAAGGAGCCTTGGGACGTGTTCATCATGAGTTCCTTATCGCGACTAAGGTGCATTGCCAGGCTAGCAAAACAGGGCCGGAACGCCGAATGCGGCCGGGACCGGTCCCGGACGCCAATGGCGGTGGGAGGGCGCCCTCGGCCTCTTGCGAAGCTCTTGTTAAACGTATAAAGATATCCTTATGTGATGGGAAGCCGCCCATGCCCGCATGAGTAAGGGGCGGCTTAAAGCCGCGCGGACAGCGAAAACCGATGAGCAACAACCACGCCCAGCTTGGCTTCGAAGCCCTCAACGCGGCCCTCAAGGCGGCCGGTGAGGAAACACGGCTGCGCGTGCTGGCGCTGCTGGCCGAGGCCGAACTGACCGTTTCCGACCTCACCGACATTTTGCGCCAGTCGCAGCCGCGCATTTCGCGCCATCTCAAACTGCTTGTCGAAGCCGGGCTGATCGAGCGCTTCCGCGAAGGCACCTGGGCCTTCTTCCGCCTCGCCGAGCATGGCGGCGGCGCCGAGGTGGCCCGCGTGCTGCTCGACCGCCTCAATCCCGCCGACCAGACCATTTCGCGCGACCGCGAGCGCCTCGCTTCAGTGCGGCAGGCGCGCGCCGCCGCCGCGCAGGCTTACTTCCGTTCGCACGCCGCCGAGTGGGACCGTATCCGCAAGCTGCATGTCGCCGACGCGGCGGTGGAAGACGCCATCCGCAAGGCGCTGGCCGACAAGCCTTTCCGCTCGCTGCTCGATCTCGGCACCGGCACCGGCCGCATGCTCGAATTGTTCGGGCCGGAGATCGAGCGCGGTCTCGGCCTCGATTTGTCGCTCGACATGCTGCTGCTGGCGCGCGACCGGCTGGAGCAGGCGGGCTTAAAGAATTGCAGCGTGCGCCAGGGCGACCTCTACGATCTGCCGCTCGGCAACGACACTTTCGACGTCATCATCCTGCACCAGGTGCTGCACTTCCTCGACGACGGCGGCCGCGCCATCCGCGAGGCGGCGCGCGTGCTGCGCCCCGGCGGGCGTCTGCTGGTCGTCGACTTCGCGCCGCACGAGCAGGAATTCCTGCGCGAGCAGTTCGCGCATCGCCGCCTCGGCTTCACGCCGGAGACGGTGTCGCAATGGATCGTGCAATCCGGCCTCGAGCCGGTGATGCACAAGAGCCTGAAGCCGGAGCCGGGCTCCGAGGGCAAGATCGCGGTGTCGCTGTGGCTGGCGCGCGATGGTCGCGCGCTGATGGCCTCTCCGCAACGGCGCGAGGTGGCGTGATGACTGGGTTGAAGCGCAGCCGCGTGCCGCAGTGCATTCCCTCCCCCGCTTGCGGGGGAGGGTTAGGGTGGGGGAAGCTGCTTGCTCGGAGAGTTCGAATGAGCCCCCTCCCTGTCCCTCCCCCGCAAGCGGGAGAGGGGACGCTGGAGGCGCGCACGCTGCGATCGTTGGCGAGGTCATCATGATCAGCGCCCTTCGCCCCAGCCGATTCATGCCGCCCGGTCATAACCGGATCGATGTGTCGTTCGAATTCTTCCCGCCCAAGGACGAGGCGATGGAGAAGACGTTGTGGGACTCGGTCGAGCGTCTGGCGCCGCTGCACCCCAGTTTCGTTTCGGTGACCTATGGCGCCGGCGGCTCGACGCGCGAGCGCACGCACGCGACGGTGAAGCGCATCCTGCACGAGACCGGGTTGACGCCGGCGGCGCATCTGACCTGCGTCGAGGCGACGCGCGACGAGATCGACGCCATCGTGCGGCAATATCACGACGCCGGCGTGCGCCATATCGTGGCGCTGCGCGGCGATCCGGTGAGCGGCGCCGGCGCGCGCTATCAGCCTTCGCCGGGCGGCTACGAGAACGCCGCCGATCTGGTGCGCGGCATCAAGCGCGTGTCGTCCGACTTTGAGGTGTCGGTGTCGGCCTATCCGGAACGGCACCCGGACAGCCCGACGCTCGAGGCCGATATCGACATGCTCAAGCGCAAGGTCGACAACGGCGCGACGCGGGCGATCACCCAGTTCTTCTTCGAGAACGATCTGTATTTCCGTTTTCTCGACCGCGTACGCGCGCGCGGCATCGACATTCCGATCGTGCCCGGCATCCTGCCGGTGCAGAATTTCCACGCGGCCAAGAATTTCGCGACGCGCGCCGGCGCGTCGGTGCCGGCCTGGCTGGCCGAGCGTTTCGCCGGGCTCGATGACGATCCGGCGACGCGCAAGCTGATCGCTGCGGCGGTGGCGTCCGAGCAGGTGATCGATCTTCTCGATCGCGGCCTGACCTCGTTTCATTTCTACACGATGAATCGCGCCGACCTCGTCTACGCGATCTGTCACCTGCTGGGCTTGCGGCCCGCGGTGCAACAAGCAGCTTGAACGGAGTGAGTTAAGTGACAGCGTCGAAGATCAGCACCCGCGCCGAATTCATCAATGCGATGAAAGAGCGCATACTCGTGCTGGACGGCGCCATGGGCACCATGATCCAGGCGCTCAAGCTCGACGAACTGGGCTATCGCGGCGCGCGCTTCGACGCCTGGAACCGCGAAGTGCGCGGCAACAACGATCTGTTGAATCTCAGCCGGCCGCGCTCGATCCGCGACATTCATTATGCCTACTTCAAGGCCGGCGCCGATATCGTCTCGACCAATACGTTTTCCTCGACGTCGGTGGCGCAGGCCGATTACGGCATGGAAGGCATCGCCTACGAGTTGAACCTCGCAGGCAGCAGGCTGGCGCGCGAAGCCGCCAACGATGCGCAGGCCGAGGACGGCATCCGCCGTTACGTTGCTGGTGCATTGGGTCCGACCAACCGCACCGCGTCGATCTCGCCGGACGTGTCCAATCCCGGCTTTCGCGCCATCACCTTCGATCAGTTGCGCGCGGCTTACGGCGAGCAGATCAAGGGATTGATCGACGGCGGCGTCGACATGCTGCTGATCGAGACCATCTTCGACACGCTCAACGCCAAGGCGGCGATTTACGCCATCACTGAGGCCTGTGACGAACGCGGCATCGACTTGCCGGTGATGATCTCCGGCACGATCACCGACCGCTCGGGGCGTCTGCTGTCCGGCCAGACGCCGGCGGCGTTCTGGAACGCGATCGCACACGCCAATCCGGTGACCATCGGCCTGAACTGCGCGCTCGGCGCCACCGAAATGCGCGCGCATATCGAGGAGATCGGCCGCGTCGCCGACACCTTCGTCTGCGCCTATCCGAACGCCGGGCTGCCCAACGAGTTCGGCTATTACGACGAGAGCCCGGAATACATGGCTGAGTTGCTCGGCGAATTCGCCAGCGCCGGCCTGGTCAATGTCGTCGGCGGCTGCTGCGGCACCACGCCGGAGCACATCGCGGCGATTGCCAGAGCGGTGAAGGGCAAGACGCCGCGCGCGATCCCCGACATCGCGCCGCACCTGCGGTTGTCGGGGCTGGAGCCGTTCACGCTGACGCCGGAAATTCCGTTCGTGAATGTCGGCGAACGTACCAACGTCACCGGATCGGCAAAATTCCGCAAGTTGATCACCGCCGGCGATTACACATCGGCGCTGACCATCGCGCGCGAGCAGGTCGAGAACGGCGCGCAGGTCATCGACGTCAATATGGACGAAGGTCTGCTGGACAGCGAAGCGGCGATGGTGACGTTCCTCAATCTGATCGCCGCGGAGCCCGACATCGCTCGCGTTCCGGTGATGGTCGATTCATCGAAGTTCTCGGTGATCGAGGCCGGCCTGAAATGCCTGCAAGGCAAGGCGGTGATCAATTCGATCTCGATGAAGGAGGGCGAGGAAGCCTTCATCGCCCACGCCAGGATCGCGCGGCGGCACGGCGCGGCGGTGGTGGTGATGGCCTTCGACGAGAAGGGCCAGGCCGACACTTTCGCGCGCAAGACCGAAATCAGCAAACGCGCCTACGA
>JAUSBQ010000389.1 GCA_030651965.1 Pseudolabrys sp.
GCTTGACCACCGACGTATCGGCCAGCGCCGCGTAGAGGATCATTGGGATCGACGGCGGAATGATAATGGCGAGAGATGCCGCCGACGACATTACCGCCGCCGCCAGTTCTTTCGGGTAGCCGCGCTTCTTCATGGCGGGAATGAGGATCGATCCCAGGGCCGCCACATCGGCAACCGAACTACCCGAAATTTCGGCAAAGATCATCGACGAGACGATCGACACCATGGCAAGCCCGCCGCGCACGAAGCCGACCAGCGCCAGGCAAAACCCGATCAGCCGTCGGGAAATCGACGTCGCATTCATCAACGCCCCGGCGAGAACGAACAGCGGTATCGCCAGAAGCGGAAATTTTCCGGCCCCCTCATACAGAACGATGGCGGCGTTGAGGAGCGCCGGTTCGCCGGCCGAGATCGTCATCGCGGCCAATGCCACGACGCCAAGCGCCACCGCAATAGGCACGTTGAGACAGCATAGCGCGAGAAATCCGGATAGCACGAGCAATGCTGACATTTGTCTTCGTCCTACGAGAGATGATCGGCAGTCTCGACAAGGTCGCTGGGGCTATTGAGCTTTTTCCACGCCGCCGGCAGTGTCACCACCTCTGCGACGACAAAAAGCACAGACGCGATCGGGATCACCGACTGCGCGACAACGCTCGGAAACCAATCGACCGACATCAGCCTTTCGCCACTGATGACACCGGACAAGCGGTATCCGCCCCAAGCCAGCGCGACGAAGAATGTGATGGTCAGGATTTCCGCGGTTACGAACGCCACCATGCGCCCGCCGGGAGCCAGCCGCCGGACAACATTGTCGAAGCCGAGATGGCCGCGCTGAAGCGCCACCAGCGCCGCGCCGAAATAAGTGACCCACGCCAGAAGGATCGGCGCGACTTCGTCATACCAGGAAAGCCCCCCGCCGAAGTAGCGGATTGTCGCCGCTGCCGTGACCAACGCGGTCAACAACACCAGCAGCAATCCGCCGAACACTTCGAGCGAAAGCCGAAGCCCGCGTGCAAACAATTGCATTGGCAAGCCTACTTAGCGAGCGCGAGCGTCTTGTCGATGAGCGCCTGCCCGCCCGGCACTTCTTTGCCGAACAGTTCGTAGACGGGCTTGGAGGCCGCGACGAAGGAGTCGCGGTTGGCGGTATTCACAGCGATGCCGGCCTTCTTGAGCTTTTCCAGCACGGCGACGTCTTCCTTCTCGGCGCTGTCGAAAGCCCAGGCCTGTGTTTCCTGGGCGATTTTCTCGATCTGCGCTTGGATCTCGGGCGGCAGCTTTTTCCAGCGATCGAGCCCGGCGGTCAGGAACGACGGGGTATAAACATGGTTGGTCAGCGTGAGGTATTTCTGCACTTCATTCAGCTTGCCGCCCCAAATGTTTGGCAGCGGATTTTCCTGGCCGTCCATGACGCCCGACTGCAGCGCGACGAAGAGCTCGTTGAATTCGAGCGGCGCCGGCGACGCGCCATAGGATTCGAACATCTTCTGACGCCACACCCCGCGCGGGATGCGGATTTTGATACCCTTCAAGTCGTCGGGCGTGTTGATGGCACGCTTATTATTGGTGATATGGCGGAAGCCATTCTCATAAACGGCCACAACCTTGTAGCCTTTGGCTTCGGCTTTGGGCGCGATGTCCTTCCAGAAAACTTCCTTCAGAAAACGCTGGAAATGCGCTCGGTCCTTGATGAGATAAGGCATGTCGAAGAGCCCGAACTCGGGCGACACGGTCGACATGATGGTCGAGGGCTGCGACAGATCGAGCGTGCCGATCTTGAGCTTCTGCAACATCTCGCGCTCGTTGCCGAGCTGGCTATTGTCGAAAACCGTAACGCGGACCTTGCCGGCCATCTGTTCATTGACGCGGCGAGCGAACTCCGTGGCCGAGATCGATTGGTTGCCGGAGGCTGGCGTCGTGTTGCCCACCTTGAGTTCGATCACTTGGGCCTGCGCGACCTGGCTCAGCGCCAAACCGGCGAGTATCGACAGCGACAACGCTAATCTTCTTGACATGGCGTCCTCCCTTTTGTGTTTGAGTGCTTTTGCACTTCCGAGATAAAATCGAACCGACTTTTCGAGCTAAACGACCACGCGGCCGCTCCCGTCATGGAGCTTGCGCCGCGCTTATCAAAGCACCGTCCTTTTCGAGCGTCGCAATTTCATCAGAGCCAAAGCCATAGTCGCGCAGAACTTCCCGGCTATGTTGACCGTAAACCGGCGCACCGTGACTGATCTTGGCGGGAGTGCGAGAGAATTTGACCGGGACACCGAGGGTCTGCACCGTCCCGAGCGTCGCGTGCGGCACCTCGACCACCATTTCGCGGGCGATTGTGTGCGGATCTGACAGCGCCTGCAACATGTCGCGCACCGGGCCGCAAGGAACGCCCTGCCTTTCCAGCGCCGCCAGCCAGTGTTCGGAGGATTTCTGGCGGAAACGCGGCGTCAGTTCAGCTTCCAGGTCTTTCAAATGCTGCACCCGCAGCCCAGCCGTGGCGAAACGCGGAT
>JAUSBQ010000394.1 GCA_030651965.1 Pseudolabrys sp.
GCACCTTGAAGCCGGTGGCGATCGCGGTGACGCCGGGCGCCAGCAGGCGGTTGGCGCGGCCCATGACGCCGTTCTGTTCGTGCAGCACGGTCGGCACGCCGCGCAGGCGCGCGGCCCACAGCGGCGGCACGGTCGGATAACCGCCGAAGCCGACGACGACAGCGGGCCGGATGCGGCCGATCACCGACCAGGCCTTGGCGGTGCCGCGCGCCAGCAGCATGGCGGTGCGCGCCAGCGACAGCGGATCGCGGCCGCGCAACGTCGCGCTTGGAATGAGATGCACGTCGCGGGCGGGGAATTTGAAATGCGCGGCGCGGACATCGGTGGCGAGATCGACGATGGCGCCGCGCTGTTCCAGCACGACGGCGAGCGACTCGGCTGGAAACAGATGGCCGCCGGTGCCGCCGGCCGCCAGCAACACGAGCGGCTTCTTCTTTCCCTCCCCTGCAAGGGGAGGGTCGGATCGCTGCAAGCGATCCGGGGTGGGGTCAACGGACATTGTCATCGTATAGCAGAACCCCCACCCGCCCGCTTCGCGGACGACCTCCCCCTTTCAGGGGGAGGTATTAAGAAGTTGCCGGCGCCAGCCCGGGCGCGGTCAGCACGGCGCCGCGCGGCCGTTCGCGCGTCAGCGCCAGCAGCATGCCCATGCCGTAGGCCAGCGACAGCATCGACGAGCCGCCATAGGAGATGAACGGCAGTGTCATGCCCTTGGCCGGGATCAGATGCAGATTGACCGCCATGTTGATCGCCGACTGGGTGGCGAACAAAATGGTGAGGCCGGCGGCGGCGAAGCGGGTGAACGGATCGTCGTTGCGCATGGCGCGGATCAGCGCGCGAATGACGATGAAGGAAAACAGCGCGACCAATGCCAGGCACAGCGCGACGCCGAATTCCTCGGCCGCGACCGAGAACACGAAATCGGTATGACTCTCCGGCAGCAGCCGCTTGACGGTGCCCTCGCCCGGGCCGCGGCCGAACCAGCCGCCGCGCATGAAGCTCTCGGTGGCGATGTCGATGTTGAAGGTGTCGCCCGAACCGGGATTGAGGAAGCGATGAATGCGCGAGGCGACGTGCGGCACCGTCGAATAGGCGACCAGCAGGCCGAAGCCGGCGACACCGGCGAGCCCGAACATCCAGATCACCCGCATGCCGGCCATGAAGAACAGCGCGCTCCACACCAGGACGATCAGCATGCTCTGGCCGAAGTCCGGCTGGATCACCAGCAGCGCGACCACCGTCAGCAGCAGCACCAGCGCCATGGCGTTGGCGGGCATTTCCGGACGTTTGGCCGATTCACCGAATAGCCAGGCGACCAGGATGACGAAGGCGGGCTTGAGGAATTCCGACGGCTGGATGTTGACGCCGAACAGCACCAGCCAGCGCTTGGCGCCCTTGATCTCCTGACCGAACATCGGCGTCGCCGCGACCATGGCGATGCTGATTATGAAGACGACGAGCGACAGCCGGCGCACCTGAAGCGGGGTGAGGAAGGACACCGCCAGCAGGATGGCGATGGTCGGGAACAGGAAGAAGATGTGGCGGTTGACGAAATAGAACGGGTCGAGGCCCAGCCTCCCGGCGACCGGGGGCGATGCGGCCAGCGACAGCACCACGCCGGCGAGCATCAGCGCGCCGATGGCGGCCAGGGTCAGCCGGTCGATCGTCCACCACCATTCGCCGAGCGGCGTGCGTTGTGCGCGCGAAATCATGTCCAAAACCTTTGCCGGTCAAGCTGACGCGTCACGGTTTACGAAGACTTAACGGTGGGTATTTTGCGCGTTTAAGACGCGAAAAAGCCCTCCGCGCGGGGGCACGGAGGGCTTTCTGGCCTTTTCTCGCGTTTTGGCGATCAGGCCGCTTCGGCTTGCTGGTTGACGCCGCTTTCGGCGATTCCGGACAAGGTCGCGTCGGTCAGCTTCTCTTCGGCGAGCGTCTGATCGAGCAGTTTCACCGCGTCCTTGAGGCCGAGTTCCTCGGCCCAGGCCTTGAGCGTACCGTAGCGCGAGATTTCGTAGTGCTCGACCGCCTGCGCTGCGGCCAGCAGGCCGGCATCGAGCGCCGGCGAGCCTTTATACTCGTCCATGATCTCGGCGCCTTCGTCGGTGATGCCGATGATCGCCGCGCACGTCTTGCCGACCGGTTTCTTGTCGATGAGGGCGAACACCTTCTCGAGACGCTCGATCTGGACCTCGGTCTCGGCGTGGTGCTTCTTGAAGGCCTTCTTCAGTTCCGGCGCCTGCGCCGCCTTTTCCATCTTCGGCAGCGTCGTGAAAATCTTCTTCTCGGCGAAATAGATGTCTTTCAACGTATCGTGGAACAGATCTTCGAGCATCTTGGGTTCTTTGGCCATGTGCGGCTCCTTTTGGGAATGAGATTACGATTCCCAACATCCGCGCGCGCGGTTGGTTCCTGTCCGGTCGCGAACATCGCGACAATGGGCGACGTTAAATTGGCGAGACGCCGGGCAGCACCAGCACCAGATCGTGGAATGCCTTGCCGCGCACCTCGAAATTCGGATACTGGTCGAACGAGGCGCAGGCCGGCGACAGCAGCACCACCGGTTCCTTCAAACCCGAGGCCTCGGCATCGCGCGCCGCGCTATCGACCGCGAGCGACAGCAGGCCGACGATCTCGTAGGGAACTTTGCCTTCGAGCGTTTTGGCGAATTCGTCGGCGGCTTCGCCGATCAGATAGGCCTTGGCGATGCGCGGCCAGTATTCCGACAGGCTCTCGATGCCGCCGGTCTTCGGCTTGCCGCCGGCGATCCAGAAAATATCATGAAAGCTCGCCAGCGCCTTGGCGGCGCTGTCGGCATTGGTGGCCTTGGAATCGTTGACGTAAAGCACGGCGCCGGCGGCGGTCTTCCTGGTACCGATCGGCTGCATGCGATGCGCCAGGCCGGGGAAACTGACGAGACCTTTCTGGATCGCCGGCAGTTCCATACCGAGCGCGACGCAGGCCGCGACCGCGCTCGCCGCGTTCTGCGCGTTGTGCGCGCCGCGCAAGGCGCCGATGCCGGCAAGCTGCGCCACCGGATAGGCCTTGCCCGCGGCGGCGCGGACGATGCGGCTGCCGTCAGCATAAAATCCGTCGCGCAACGGACCTTCGACCGACACGCGCACCACCGTGCGGCCGGCGCGCTCGATGCGGTCGGCGCTGGCGCGGGTGTATTTGTCGTCGACGCCGATCACGGCGGTGCCGCCCTCTTCGACCTGCGCCACCAGCAAAGTCTTGAGCGCGGCGTAATTCTCCATGCTGCCGTGGCGGTCGAGATGATCCTCCGACACGTTCAGCAAGATGCCCACCGTGGGGCGCAGCGACGGCGCCAGATCGATCTGGTAGGAAGACACCTCCAGCACATAGGCGCGGCCGTCCGCGAACGGCTCGAGCGCCAGCACCGGCACGCCGATATTGCCGCCCATCTGCGCGTCGCCGCCGGCGCTGTTGATGAGATGCGCGATCAGCGCCGTGGTGGTCGACTTGCCGTTGGTGCCGGTGATGGCGACCACGGGACAGTTGCGACCGGAGGCGGCGCGCTCGCGGCAGAACAGTTCGATGTCGCCGATAATCTCGACGCCCTCGAGATGCGCGCGCGCCACCGTCCAGTGCGGCGTCGGATGCGTCAGCGGCACGCCGGGCGCCAGCACCAAGGAGGCGACAGTCGACCAGTCGATCTCGGCAAGGTTCTGCGTATTGATCCCGGCAGCCCTGGCCTGCTCGACCTTGAGCGGCGCGTCGTCGAAGGCAATGACGTCGGCGCCGCCGGCGATCAGCGCCCGCGCCGACACCGTGCCCGAACCGCCGAGGCCGAACAGCGCGACCGTCTTGCCGGCGAAGGTGGTGATGGGGATCAAGACTATCTCAACTTCAAACTCGCCAGACCGGCGAGCGCCAGCACCACGGCGATGATCCAGAAACGGATGACGATCTGCGGCTCGGTCCAGCCCTGCTGCTCGTAGTGATGATGGATCGGCGCCATCTTGAACACGCGTTTGCCGGTGAGCTTGAACGACACCACCTGCACGATCACCGATACGGCTTCCAGGACGAACAGGCCGCCGACGATGGCGAGCACGATCTCGTGTTTGGTGGCGACCGCGATGGCCCCCAACATGCCGCCGAGCGCCAGCGAGCCGGTGTCGCCCATGAAGATCGAGGCCGGCGGCGCGTTGAACCACAAGAATCCGAGCGACGCGCCGATCAAGGCGCCGCACAGCACGGCGAGCTCGCCGGTGCCGGCGACATAGCGGATTTGCAGATAGTCGGAGAACATCAGATTGCCGACCAGATAGGAGATCAGGCCGAAGGTCGCCGCCGCGATCATCACCGGCACGATGGCCAGGCCATCGAGGCCGTCGGTGAGATTGACCGCGTTGCCGGCGCCGACGATGACGAAAGCGCCGAACAGCACGAAGAAGATGCCGAGGTTAAGCGCAAGGTCCTTGAAGAACGGAAACACCAGCGAGGTCGCGATCGCTCCCTTGCCGAGATGCGCCAGCGCCATGCAGGCCACCACCGCGACCAGGGTTTCCGCCGCCAGCCGGGTGCGGCCGGCAAAGCCGGCATTGGTCTGCTGAGTCACCTTCAGATAGTCGTCGTAGAATCCGATCAGGCCGAAACTCAGCGTCACACCGAGCACGATCCACACATAAGGGTTCGCCGGGTTGGCCCACAGAACGGTCGACACCAGCATGCCGGACAGGATCATCAGCCCGCCCATGGTGGGCGTGCCTTTCTTGGAGATCAGATGCGATTGCGGGCCGTCGGTGCGAATCGGCTGGCCCTTGCCCTG
>JAUSBQ010000034.1 GCA_030651965.1 Pseudolabrys sp.
CGCGAAGCCGCGCGCGGTGTCGCGCACCATGCGCTCTTCCTCGGTCAATTCGAACTCGATGCCGAGCGGGTCTTCCCACTGGAAATCCCTGTCTTTCAGCATTGCGGGCTTGCCTTCGCGCTTTTCGGCCGGCTGCGACATGCTTACTCTCCTTGAATTATTGCGGCCGCTCGTTCAGATAACACTCGCACCGTTCCAAGTGTAGCCGGGCATGCCGTGATAGAAACCGTTGGAGAAGGGTGCTGCGGGTTTCACCGTCTCCAACCGGGGCGCAGCTTCGTCAATGCCGATCCGCCCGTTCAGAACGTCTGCGAAAATCAATGCGACCTCCACCATGTCGAGGCTGTGCGGCGACAAGCGAAAGCGGGAGACGCCCATTGCTCGCAGCTCCGGCAGTTCACGGATCAGATTGAGATATTCGTATGAGAGGGTTTGCACGCCATTGATAGTAAGAAACGGACGGCCGTCCAACGTCCTCAGTTCCAGCCCATCGGGATCGTTTTCGCAAACGAAGCGGCAGCTGTCCTTCGTGCGCCCATGGGCGCGGGCGTGATAACAGCGGGCCGACAAGGCCAGCGATTGTCGTCCAAAGACTTGTACTTCGATTGTTGTATCGAGGCCGCGCACGCCTTGGCATAGCGCAGCGATAGCTCCGGCAGGCATCTCAATAGGAAGGCAAATATTTTGTGCGCCGTTGCGTACAAGGAAGGCGGCAGCTCGCTCGTTGTACACGTTCATGAGCGGGCCGATGTGGTGCGGTCGCCCATGCAAATGCAGGAGCGCAGAACTGTCATTTGCTTCCACTAGAAATTCGTCGGCGGTACAGATCTGCTCTGACAGCTTGCGGTCCAGCTTGGACACGACCTCGGACAGGGTGGAAAACACCACGGTCTTTCCGGCCGATGATAGCCGCTCGGCAACCGCCTCATAATACGGCTCGATGAGCGGCGCTCGTTTCGAACAAATCGTTTCGCCGATATAGACAGTTGCAACCGGGGCTTCGTCAGCAATTCGGAAATAGAAATCGCGCCACTTATCCGGCTCCCAGTTAAAAGGTACCGGGCCTAAAGTAACGAAGCCCGCACGCTCTTGCACGGTCATCTCCATGTCTTGCTACGGTAGGCGCCCTGCGTCTCCTTGTGCCCTTCAGTCAGCGCCAGGAGATTGGCGAGCGCCGGTTCATGACTCGCCATGATGTCGTCTACCGCTTTGCGAAACGCGGAGACCACAGCCTTAACATAGGCACGACTGCGCTGTCGGCCTTCGATCTTAAGCGCTGTCACCCCCGCTCGCATGAGATCGGGCAAAAGCGCTGAGAGATTGAGACTGACCGGCTCCTCAAACGCATAATAGCCACCAGGTTTACTGCTGCAAAGATAGCGGCCTTTGCAGATTGTCGGATAGCCCGCGTTCTCACCGCACGCGAACCGATCGATCATGAAGGGACCGAGCTTGGTCGTCAGGGTGCTGTCCTCATCTTCCTCGTAGCGCACGTCGGCGGCCGGCGAGCAGACTCCATCCATATTGGTCGACAAGCCGGTAGCGTAGTTAGTGAGGCTGCAGCGGCCCTCCGCCATCATGCCTATATTGCCGAAGATGAAAGCTTCGATTTCACAGGGTATCTCCCGATGGAGTTCCGCGATCTCGGTGACCGTCAGTATCCGCGGCAACACCACGCGCTTCACGGCGAACGCTTGACAATAGAACCGGATTGCTTCGGGCGACGAAGCTCCGGCCTGCACCGAAAGATGCAGCCGCAGATCCGGATAGGTTCGGGCGGCATAGTCAGCCACGCCGATGTCGCCGACGATCACGGCATCGACACCGAGCCTGGCCGCCACGTCTATGGCGTCGCGCCAAAGATCGAATCGCCCCGCCGGCGGGAAGGTGTTGACCGCCAAAAGCACCTTCGCCTCGCGGGCATGGGCGTAGCCGATCGCTTGTTCGAGCTCGGCGGGCGTAAAGTTCAAGCCGGGAAAGTTCCGCGCATTGGTCGCATTTTGGAAGCCGCAATAGACGGCGTCGGCACCGGCATCGACCGCAGTTCGCAGCGCCGCCGGCGTCCCAGCCGGGCAGACCAGTTCCGGGCGAAGAAAATCAGGATCAGGCATGATTCTGCCTCGATTGCAGGGCGCGCATTCCCGAAACTGCGAGCGCCGCCGGCTTGGCCAGCGGTCCGAAAGAGCCGATAACGCTCTCGAGTGCGCTGCCTTCGAAATCGTCCAATGCATTGCGCAACGCCACGACCGCTTCTGTGTCGCCGGTCACACGCAGATCGCGGCTAAAGAACAACGCATCGCCATCTTGCGAGCCGTCTATCATATCGAGAAGATTGAAAAACTTGCCCGCGATGCCAGCGTCATGAGCAGGCTTTTCGTAACGGCGGTAGGCTCGCAAGGTCGGACGATTGTTGTCGGGCGATAGTATCAACACGAACGGAAGGTCGATCGGATCGACCATGAATCGTTTGCGAGCATGGCTCCCCAGACGCGCGAACAACTCCGGGTGGTCTAGCGCCACATGTGACGCGATGTGACCTAGAATCGGTTGGATTATCGCCAGTGGCGTAACCGCCAGCAGCAAGTTCGGAATATTATTCAATAGCGCCCGCAACGGCGAAACGCTCGGCTCAACGCGAGAAGAGTGTAGCATGGACGCAACTTAGACCGATCTGGCAGCATCCGAGTTGACCAAAATCAAGGCTCCGGCGCGGGTCAGAACTCACGGCCAACGATGAGCCGATCCAACGAGTACGCGCCACCGCCATTCGCGAGAAAGTAGAACGCCGCGATCGTCCACATCAGCGTGTATTCTAGCCCAAGCTGGTTCCAGAAGTACTTGCCGACCCGCCAACGTTCGATGTTGGACACCAGGAGAAAAAGCACGATCGGCACCGCCGCGAGGCGCGTGAACAGGCCAAGCGCAAGCAACGGTCCGCCGACGAGTTGCGTGGTGGAAATGGCCAACGCCCAGGCTTTGCCCAGCCGATAGCCCTGCTTGTCCAGGTAATCGGCGAGCATCCGCACGTTTCGCAGCGGCTGCCCGGTATTGGGGAAGAATCCGAAGGTCATGCGCAGGCCATGCGGCACCAGCGCCAGCCCCACGACAACCCGCAATCCCGCTTCGGCCAGCGGCCCAACGGTTTGGTAGAGGCCGCCGAATTGCGAGAACATGAGCGGCAACGGCGGTTCGGTCATACGGACATTCTTCTTCGTCTCGGTTTGGCGGCCCTGTAGGGCTCTTCCGCGGAATACGCCGCGCGCAACTTATATTCTTATTTCGCCCAGATTGACACTGACGCCGAGCGTCGCCGCGACCGCCTTGCTGACCCGGCCAGAAGCCGCAATCTCGATCAAGTACTCACCGGAATTCTCGCCCAACCCGTCGAATTTGAAATCGCCGTAATTGTCGGTCGCGGTTTCCGCGATCGTGGCGCCGTTCTTGAGCAAGCGCACGCCGGCGCCATTGACGCAGTCGACGACGCCATTCGTCTCTTCCGACACGGAGCCGCCAATGAAACAAGTCGAGTATCGCCACAAGTTTTTGTAATAGATGCGCGGCTTCGTGCCGAGTTCCGGCTTCAGGGTTTCGAGTTTCTGCTCGATCGCGATTTTTTCCATCGCGTCGTCTTCCACGCAGATCGAGCGCATCGCGCCCGTTGGACACGACTGCTGGCCGCGCGTCTGTCGCCAGCCTTGATCGATCAGGTGAACGTCGAACGTCCAGATTTGTGGAATCCGCAGTTCCTCATTCCACCAGATATGGCCATAGGGGCAGGCCTCGACCAGATCCTTGCGCCCCTTCGCCTTGACCGGATCGATGAGCACAATGCCGTCGTCACGCTTCCTTACCGCGTCCGCGCCCTTGGCAATGCAGGGCGCATTATCGCAGTGATTGCACATCGTCGGCACATAGGCGATGTCGACTATTGGCGCCTGCCCCCGCTCCTTCTGCAGGATGTCGATCCACTTGTGGCCGTGCCTCGGCATCGGCGCGGAGTAGCCGGGGAATTCGTTGCCGACATATTCGTCCATAGCCGCCAGCGTGCACAAGTTGCAATTGGTGCACTCGGCGACGTCGATGATCATGTTCCATTTTTTCATTGAGACGTCCTCCCTGCCCTACTTTGCCAGCACCAGTTGCGCCGTGTCGAGCTTTGCGCGGACATCCTTGTCCTCCGCCATCTTGGCGAATGTCTCTGACATATGCTCGATACGCCCGTCCCACGCCTCGACTTGCACGAGCGCGTTCGCACCGGCAAGCGAATGCGTGGACTTCGTTTGCGTGCGTTCCGGCGTCAGCAGATTGAGGCAACCGCCCCGATCAACCGATTTACCCGGCTCACCCATCGGATCGTAGACCGCGGAAGACTCGTAGCCGTGACAGACGCCGCGCGGCAAACGCTGGGTCGGCAGCGCCGCGCAAATCACCGCACCTCGATCATTATAGACCTTGACGAGATCGTGCTTCGCGATGCCGCGTTCCGCCGCCTCATCCGCGTTTAAGCGCATAATCCAGTAATGATAACCACCGACATTGACCCGGTGATCTTCGATATTGAGGAGGAACGAATCCTTCCCATCGCCTTGAGTATGATACGAGTATTTTGAGTGGGGCGTGAGCATCTGTAGCGGATATCGCTCGAACAGTTTACCGGACTGCGGGCCTTCCCATGACGGCACGTACTTGACGATTGGCGGTCGCTCGGGATCGACGAAACGCTTCAAACTGCTGCATTCAAACTCGAGCTTGCCCGACTGCGTCTGCAGTCCGCGCAAAAATTCCTCGGTATAATCGGACGGGAGCGGCTGAAACTCCGGCACGTCCTTCTTGCGGTTCTCCCAGAACCAACGGAATGACACCGGCGCGCGCAAATGTTCCTTCTCTGCCGGAACGACGTAGTAACCCCTCTTCATGAATTTCTTCCAAGAAATCACCTTGGGCAGGTCGGATGCATCGAAATGCCGCTTGACCCAGTCGAGCTCGTTAACGCCCTCGGAGAAATAGTTGGCGAGACCGAGACGTTTGCATATCTCGTTGAATATCCAGTAGTCGGACTTCGACTCGCCGAGCGGCGCAATCGCCGGCGCCTGAAAGATGATGACGCGGTGATTGAGTTGCTGCTGGCCATGGTGGCCGTAACCGCCGAGCCCGGCCCATTCGGAGATGTCGACTCGCTCGAAATTAGTGCAGGCCGGCAAAATCAGATCGGCAAACTTGGCCTCGCCCTCGAACCAGATCGACTGGTTGACCACGAATTCGAGATTTTCCGACTGGTACATCCGCACATGGCGGTTGGTGTTGTTCATGGTCGCCAACATCGAGCCGCCGTATTTGTAGAGCATGCGCACCGGCGAATGGCCGGGGGCCGGATAGCTGAATTTGGCAAACTGATGCTCGATCGATTTGCCGATCCACGGCCAGCCTTCAGCCTTCCCGTCGGCGATGGCCTCGGGCATCCAGATGCGCGGAATACGCTGGTAGCTCGAATTCATGGTCAGCAATTGCGGCATGCGCTGGTAGAGCTCGACCGGCATCGAGGTGTTTTCCAGATCGCCGGACATGCCGCCGTCGGCGTAGCCGGGAAAATAGAAATTGAAGTCGAGCGGGCAGCCCCATTGCAGATTGCCCATGTTGATCCCGGGCTTGCCTAATCCCTGCATTGCCGAAAGGCACACCATCACGCGCGCCCACTGAATGCCGGTTTGGTTGCGACAAGCGCCGCCGTGACCGTTGCCCCAGCCGCCGGGCGCGAGATAAACGCGCTTTTTGCCCCACTCGCGGGCGAGCGCGCGCACGTCTTTCGCCGGTACGCCGGTTTCCTTTTCCTGCCATTCCGGCGTCTTCGGAATCCCTTCCTCCTCGCCGATGAGATAAGCCTTCCATTTGTCGAAGCCGACCGTGTGGGTCTTTACATAGGCTTTGTCGTAGAGACCTTCCTTGATCCATACATAGGCAATGGCCATCCCCATCGCGACCGACGTTGTCGGCTTGGGCGCAAACCACTTTCCGGGCAGGAATTGCGCCGATGCATTATAGTACGGATCGACGTGGACGACCTTGATGCCGAGTTTCGGATTTTTGAGCCACTGCCGGCGCACGGTACCTTCCTGCGCGCCATAGGACCCCGAGGTGCTTTCAGGATCCGCAGCCCAGAACACGATCATGTCGCAGTTCTGCAGGCAGTCCTCGACCGTGCCGTAGGTCTCCGACTGACCGACACGCAGCGTGTGACCCCAGTGGTGCACCGCGCCCCAGTACCAGCCTTCCCATGAGTCGGGATTGTGATGGACGCGCG
>JAUSBQ010000417.1 GCA_030651965.1 Pseudolabrys sp.
ACCTTGATCACGCGCGACCTCGGCGAGATCAAGGCATTCCGGGCCGAGCATCAGGACATCGTGATGAAGCCGCTCTACGGCCACGGCGGCGGCGCGGTGTTTCGCATCACCCGCGAGGATCTCAATTTCGGTTCGCTCTACGACATGTTTGCCGTCACGTTCCGCGAGCAATGGGTGGTTCAGAAATTCCTGCCGGCGGTGAAGCACGGCGACAAGCGCATTCTGCTGGTCGATGGCGAATTCGCCGGCGCGGTCAACCGCGTGCCGGCCGCCGATGATCTGCGCTCCAACATGGTGCGTGGCGGCTCGCCGGCGAAAACCGATCTGACGCCGCGCGAGCGCGACATCTGCGACCAGCTCGGGCCGCATTTGCGCGAGCGCGGCATGATCTTTGTCGGCATCGACGTGATCGGCGACTGGCTGACCGAGATCAACGTCACCTCGCCGACCGGCATCCGCGCGGTGAAGAATCTCGGCGGCCCCGACGCCGCCGCTCTCGTGTGGGACGTGATCGAGAAGAAGCGGAAGGGCTAGGGTCGCACACCGCGCGGTGTGCGGCATAACGGCTTGAAACCAACTTGAAACGAAATTGCCTCGGCGGCGTTTGCCCTGCTTAACAGGAGGAGCCTATGGAAACCGAGCGCAAGCGTCCCGACGAATCGACGAAAGCCAATGAAGAGATGAACCGTACTTTCAATAAAGACGGCGGATCGAGATCGGCAGGCGCCGAGACCGACCGTCAGCCCGACGCCGAAGACATCAAAGACAAGTCGGTTGAAAATGCCACCGACGCGGCGCTGGTTCGGCGGCCTTATCCCTGACCATTTGATTCCTGGTCGGCCGGCGGCTCTGTTCAGTTCAGTTTAGTTGGGGGCCCCGGCCGCTTCCTGCTCGAAACCGGCGATCGAGAACACGATGCGCTGGCGGCCGAGCTGGACGTGTTGCAGCTCCCACAGAAGCTCCTCGACGTCGCAATTGGCGGCCTCGGCTTCCAGCCGCGCCATGCGCGCCTGATGCAGGTCGATTTCCATCGCTTTGCGGTCGATCATGGCGGCGATCCCTGATTGGCGGTTTCCGATATTTGTGATTCGAACTATAGCCGACTTAATTTGTTCTGCAAATGTTCTTGTTCGCGTCCACAACTTAGGCTACACTCACAGGTAGCAGGTTGGGGATACGCACCATGGTCCAGCGCGTGGCGACGGTCGCATTCGAGGGCATCGACGCCCGCGCCGTGGACGTGCAGGTGCAAGTCGCGCCTGGCCTTCCTGCCTTCAACATCGTCGGCCTGCCCGACAAAGCCGTGTCCGAGGCCAGGGAGCGCGTGCGCGCGGCGCTGGTGGCCTCCGGACTGGCGCTGCCGGCGCGCCGCATCACCGTCAATCTGGCGCCCGCCGACCTGCCAAAGGAAGGCAGTCATTACGACCTTCCGATCGCGCTCGGGCTGATGGCGGCGATCGGCGCCATTCCGCAGGATGCGATTTCGGGTTTCACCGTTCTGGGCGAGCTTGGCCTCGACGGCTCGATTGCCGCCGTGGCCGGTGTGCTGCCGGCGGCGATCGGCGCCAATGCGCGCGGGCAAGGGCTGATCTGCCCGGAAATCTGCGGGCCGGAGGCGGCCTGGGCCAGCCCGGAAATCGAGATTGTCGCGGCGCGCTCGCTGATCCAGCTCGCCAATCATTTTCGCGGCACGCAGGTTTTGTCGCGGCCGCGGCCGAAAATCCGCGAAGTCGACGGCGTGCCGCTCGACCTTGCCGACATCAAAGGTCAGGAAAGCGCCAAGCGCGCGCTCGAAGTCGCCGCCGCGGGCGGCCATAACCTGCTGATGGTCGGCCCGCCCGGCTCCGGAAAATCGATGCTGGCTGCGCGCCTGCCGTCGATCCTGCCGCCTTTGTCGCCGGCCGAACTGCTCGAAGTGTCGATGATCGCGTCCGTCGCCGGCGAGATCGAAGGCGGCGCGCTGACCAACAAACGGCCGTTTCGGTCGCCGCATCATTCGGCGTCGATGCCGGCTTTGGTCGGCGGCGGCCTGCGGGCGCGGCCGGGCGAAATCTCGCTGGCGCATAACGGCGTGCTGTTCCTCGACGAGATGCCGGAGTTCACCGGCCAGGTGCTCGACTCGCTGCGCCAGCCGCTGGAGACCGGCGAGGTCGCCATCGCGCGCGTCAATCACCGCATCACGTATCCGGCCCGCTTCATGCTGGTGGCGGCGATGAACCCGTGCCGCTGCGGCCGCGCCAACGATCCCGGCTTCGCCTGCAAACGCGGGCCCAATCCGCGCTGCGCCGCCGACTATCAAGGCCGCCTGTCCGGCCCGCTGCTCGACCGCATCGACCTGCATATCGAGGTGCCGGCTGTGACCGCGGCCGATTTGATCCTGCCGCCGCCGTCAGAAGGCAGCCGCGAAGTCGCCGCGCGTGTCGCCCGCGCCCGCGATATCCAGGCCGAGCGCTACGCGGCGCTTGGCGCGCCGCATATTCGCTGCAACGCGCAGGCCAGCGGGCCGATTCTGGAAGACATTGCGCGCGCCGACAGCGCCGGCATGACATTGCTGCGCGACGCCGCCGACCAGATGCACCTGTCGGCGCGCGGCTACCACCGCGTGCTGCGGGTTGCGCGCACGCTCGCCGACCTTGACGGCGCCGCCAAAGTCGGGCGCGTCCACCTCGCCGAGGCTTTGTCGTACCGCGCGCTCGCCGATGAAGTGCGGCGGGCGGCCTAAATGCCGGCGGCGGCGTATGGTTAACAGACCGGTAACGAAGGCGGCCTAGCCTCATGGAGCCGCGCGGCTTTGCGCCGCGCGACCAGAGGCTCCCATGCACCGCACCCAAATCGTCGTTCTGCTGGCCCTGGCCGCCGCCGTGCCGGGCGCTACCGCTGCCTCCTATTTCAGTCTCGGCGGCAAGCCGGCGGCGGCGAAACCGTGCTTCGTCGCCGGCAATGCCGGGTATCAACTGTCGGCTGCCGCCAATGCCCGCCACATCGTGCGTATCGACAACGACGCGGCATTGCCCCATTTGCGCATGCAACTGGTCGACGATCCGGCCGCGGCGGAATTCGTGCTGGTCGACGACAATGACGCCACCCTCGCCTGCACTGGCGTATCGACCGTCGAAAGCATCCGCATCGACGCAGGCGCGGCCAAGCCGGATCTGGTCGTCGCGGTGTCGCGTGCGCCTGCCGATTACAAGATCTACCTGCGTTCGAAAAATTTTGACGAGCAGGATGCGGCAGCATTGGCCGCGGTGATCTGGCAAAATGCCGGCAGGACCGGTTCGCTGCGCACCGTCGCAAGGTAAACCATCGTTTATCTCGTCCCTTAACGCCGCTTTCACCACGATTGGCGCCGGGCCGCGACACCGTGCGCACCTTGCATAAAGTTGCAAGATTCCTGCGGCCAAAATGGCCGTGGCATGAGCACACCGCAGTCCGGCAAAACCGCGAGAGCGACGCATTCGCGCAACACGGCGGCGCTGATCCTGTTCGGCCGCGCGGTCGTCATCACGCTGTCGGTCGTCTCCGGCGCGCTCGGCTTCTACAGCGGCGTGCGCCTGTCGAGCGCGACCTACAATCCGCACGACTATGCGACCGGCGCCGGCGCACTGTTCGCCGCCGCCTGCGCCGTCATCGCCTTCCTGCTGATGCGCCGCCGCGTCGCCAAAGAAAAAATGCGCCAGTTGGAAATGCGCATCGAGGAATTGTCCGACCGCAACTGGGAACTGCGCGAGGCCGAGGTGCGGGCCCGCAGCCTGCTGGAAGCGCAAGGCGACCTGATCGTGCGCCGCGATACGCAAGGCCGCGTCACCTACGTCAACGACGCCTATTGCGCGCTCGCCGGCAAGAGCCGCGACGACCTGCTCGGCCACCAGGCCGCGCTGCCGGTGCTCGAACAAGGCGAAACGACGATGCTCGCCGACGGCACCCGCGCGCACGACCAGAAACTCGACTGCGGCGGCAGCGCGCGCTGGATCGCCTGGCGGGAAGTCGCGGTCCGCACCGAGACCGGCAGCGAAGTGCAAGGCGTCGGCCGCGACGTCACCGACCGCGTCGAGGCCGAACGCGCCTTCGCTTCGGCGCGCGATCTGGCGGAGGCCGCCAATCGCGCCAAGTCGCGCTTCCTGGCCATGGTCAGCCACGAAATCCGCACGCCGCTCAACGGCCTGCTCGGCATGGCCGATCTGCTGCTCGACACACCGCTCACGCCCGAACAGCTGACTTATGCCAAAGCCGCGAAAACTTCCGGTGAGACCTTGCTGTCGCTGATCGAGGAAGTCCTCGACTTCTCCAAGATCGAAGCCGGCAAGCTCGATCTCGAACCCCGCCCGTTTGCGCTCGCCGCGCTGGTCGAGGAAGCGGTCGAACTCCTGGCGCCGCGGGCGCAGGCCAAAGGCATCGAGATCGCATCCTTCGTCGATGAACGCCTGCCTTCGCGCATCGTCGGCGACCCGGCGCGGCTGCGTCAGGTGCTGCTCAATCTTGCCGGCAACGCGGTCAAATTCACCGAACAGGGCGGCGTCGCCGTGCTGGTCGAGCCGGGCGAGCGCGACAACGAAATCCGCTTCCGCGTGCGCGACACCGGCATCGGTCTTGCGCCGCGGGACCAGGCGCGCGTCTTTCTCGATTTCGAACAGGCCGATGGCTCGTCGACGCGCAAGTTCGGCGGTACTGGCCTTGGCCTGGCGATTTCAAAGCGCATCGTCGAACGCATGGAAGGATCGATCGCTGTCGAAAGCGGGCCTGGCAAAGGCTCGACGTTCTCCTTTATCGTCAGTCTGCCGGCGGCGCCGGCCGACCATAGCGGCGCCGGCCTCACAAGCCCCGATCTGAAAGACAGCGCGGTGATGATCGTCGCGCAAGCCGACGTCGAAGCGGCGCTGCTGGCGCGCCGGCTCGGCCGCTGGGGCGCGAAAACTTGCACCGCGACCGACGAAAGGATCGCGCTTGCTTTGGCGCCGGAGCGGCCCTGGGATGCGTTGCTGGTCGACTTCCCGCTCGCGCACGCGATGCTCGACAGCGGCGCGATTTCAGCGGCCACCGCGTCGCGCAGCATCGTGCTGATCCGGCCCAGCGACCGCCACGAACTGCCGGCGCTGAAAGCCGCCGGCTTCACCGGCTATCTGGTCAAGCCGGTGCGCGCGGCGTCGCTTGCCGCGCGCATGCAGGCGCAGAATTCGTTCGAGCACGCGCTCGCCGACGGCGTCGAGGAAATCAACGAAGCCGGCATCGCCGCGCCGTCGAGCGGAAAAGGCAAATGGGTGGCTTTGTCGATTCTGGTGGCCGAGGACAACGACATCAATGCGCTGCTGGCGCGCGCATTGCTGGCGCGGCTCGGCCATCGGCCGGTTATCGCCGGCAACGGTGAAGCGGCGGTCGCATGCTGGCGCAAGGCACGCGCCGATGGCGCGCCTTACGACCTGGTGCTGATGGACGTGCAGATGCCAGGCATGGACGGGCTGGAAGCCACCCGCCGCATTCGCGCCACGGAAGCCGGCGATACTTCTCATCCGCCGACCCGTATCGTGGCGCTCACCGCCAATGCCTATGCCGAGGACCGCGATGCGTGCCTGGCCGCCGGCATGGATGGGCTGCTGGTCAAGCCGCTCGACCGCGAAAGGCTGCGCGACGTGCTCGAAACCGCGGCAAAGCGCGCCGCCCTCGCGGCCTGACGATTTGCCCGTCTGAACCGGCCTTCCCAAACCTGTCATAAATTCGTATCGCAGCCATGCTGTAGCAATACGCAGCACTTGAAATGTGATTCGGCGACCCGACATTCCACAGTAGCGGCATGTCGTCTGCGCCGAAAAAGGACCGGAAGCCACAGGGACCGGAAAACATATGGCACGCGAGAGCCTCAGCCAGCCGCGTAATCTGCTCGGACGCTTGCGTCCGCCGCCGGCCGCCCCCGGCCTGATATCGTCGTTGCAGGCCTATGGCGGATTGCAGGCCTGGGCCGCGCGGACGCATCGCCCGTCGCAGAGCCTCGGCCGCATCGGTTCGCTGGAAGTCCGGCTGGCGCAGACCGCCGCCGAAGTGCGGCAGGCGCAAAAATTGCGCTATCGCGTTTTCTACCAGGAAGGCTCGGCCATTCCCAATCCCGGCCGGCTGTTCGCGCGCCGCGACGTCGACGGCTATGACGCGATCTGCGATCACCTGCTGGTGCTCGATCATGCCGCGCGCGACGGCCAGCCCGGCAACCGCCCGACCGTTGTCGGCACCTACCGTCTGCTGCGCCAGCAGCTCGCCGAGGATCATGGCGGCTTCTACACTTCCGGCGAATTCGAAATCGGCGGCTTGATCGCACGCCACAGCAAGCTGCAATTCGTCGAACTTGGCCGCTCCTGCGTGCTGGCGCCCTACCGCAACAAGCGCACCGTCGAACTGCTGTGGCAAGGCATCTACTCTTACATCATGCAGAACCGCTGCGACGTGATGATCGGCTGCGCCAGTCTCGACGGCACCGAACCGAAGCGCCTCGCGCTGCCGCTGTCGTTCCTGCATCATTATGCGCGCGCGCCGGAAGAATGGCGGGCGCAGGCGCTGCCGGAGCGCTATGTCGAGATGAACCGGCTGTCGAAAGAATCGATCGACCCGAAGGAAGCGCTGCGCGCGCTGCCGCCTTTGATCAAAGGCTATCTGCGGCTGGGCGCCTATATCGGCGACGGCGCGGTGGTCGACCACGAATTCGGCACCACCGATGTGCTGATCGTGCTGCCGGTCTCGGCGATCAAGCAGCGCTATATCGAACATTTCGGCGACGGCCGGCGGGCGGCGTAGTTTTTCTTATCGTCGCTTACAGCCTTCGCACCGACACGTACTCGACCAGAAGGCTCGCGCCCTTTTTCAGAATCAGATCGGCGCGCTGGCGCGTCGGCACGATGTTCTCGTGCAGGTTGACCAGGTTGATCCGCTCCCAGATCGACGACGCGGTCTCGACCGCCTCCTCATCCAACAAATCCGAATAGCGATGGAAGTATGACTTCGGATCGCGGAACGCGGTCGAACGCAAGGTCAGAAAGCGATCGACGTACCAGGACTTGAGCACGTCGTCGTCGGCGTCGAGATAGACCGAGAAGTCGAAGAAGTCGGAAACGAACGGGATCGCCTTGCCGTCCTTCGGCAGGCGGCCGGTCTGCAACACGTTCAAGCCTTCGACGATGAGAATGTCCGGCCGGTCGACCTCGACCCACTGGTTCGGCGTGATGTCGTAGACCAGATGCGAATAGATCGGCGCGCGCACCGGCCGGCGGCCGGCTTTGACGTCGGACAGAAACCGCAGCAGCGCCGGCAAATCGTAGCTCTCGGGAAAGCCCTTCTTTTCCATCAGGCCTTCGCGCTCGAGCACGGCGTTGGGAAACAGAAATCCGTCGGTGGTGATAAGCTCGACCTTCGGCACATTCGGCCACCGCGCCAGCAAGGCTTGCAGCACGCGCGCGGTGGTCGACTTGCCGACCGCGACCGAACCGGCGACGCCGATGATGTAGGGCATCTTGACGTCTTCGGTGCCGAGGAAGCGCTGCTGCGCGCGAAACAGCCGCTGCGTCGCCGCGACGTAGAGATAGAGCAGCCGCGACAGCGTGAGATAGATGTCTTCGACCTCGGTGATGTCGAGCCGGTCGTGCAGCGAACGCAGCCGCGTGACCTCGTCGACGGTCAACGTCATCGGCGCGTCTTCGCGCAACGCCGCCCAGGCCGCGCGCGAGAACGTGCGGTACGGCGACAGGTTCTCTTCGGTGCGCTGTTCCATGCTTTATTCTTTTTTGCGCATGATCTTGTCCGAAAACCGGTTCCCACTTTTCGGGATCATGCGCCGCCTCGCGACGCTTTTTCGTCGTGCCCGGATTGCGCGGTGCGCTTGTCGAGTTCGGCTTCGACCTCGGCCAGGGTCACGCCGCGCGCCTTCAGCAGCACCAGCAGATGATAGAGCAGATCGGAAGCCTCCGCGATCAGGTGGCCCTTGTCTTCCTGCACGGCGGCTATCGCGGTTTCAAAGGCCTCCTCGCCCATTTTCTTGGCGCAATGGGCGACGCCCTTGTCGATCAGTGCGCGCGTATAGGACTGCGCGGCGTCGGCCTGCGCCCGCTCGGCAATGCGCTGTTCCAGATCGGCGAGGGTGAATTTCGGCATCGAAGGGGTCCTTTGAGGCGGTCCCTTACCACCTCTCACCGATTATCGGGAGTCGCGACTCTAGCGTTCCCTCCCCCCTTGTGGGGGAGGGACAGGGAGGGGGGTATTCTACGAGAGCGCAATGCTATGCACCCCCCACCCCAACCCACCCCCACAAGGGGGGAGGGAGCAGAACAGAGCGCGTGCTGTCAGCGCCTTCGATGACTTACGGATCCAGCCGCATCGGCAGGCCGGCCTCGGCCATATAGGCCTTGGCCTCGCGCACCGAATACTCGCCGAAATGGAAGATCGAGGCCGCCAGCACCGCGGTGGCGTGACCGCCCCTTATACCTTCGACCAAGTGATCGAGATTGCCGACGCCGCCGGAGGCGATCACGGGCACCGAGACCGCGTCCGCCACGGCGGAGGTGAGCGCGATGTCGAAGCCGGAGCGGGTGCCATCGCGGTCCATCGAAGTCAGCAGGATTTCGCCGGCGCCGAGCGACACCACTTCGCGCGCATAGGCGACGGCGTCGATGCCGGTCCGGTTGCGGCCGCCGACAGTGAATATCTCCCAAGCGTCCGCCTCGCCGGGCTGCGACACCTTCTTGGCGTCGATCGCGACGACGATGCACTGGTCGCCGAATTTCTCCGCCGCTTCCTTGACGAAGGCGCGCCGGTTCACCGCCGCGGTGTTGATCGACACCTTGTCGGCGCCGCAATTGAGCAGCTTGCGGATATCCTCGACCGTGCGCACGCCGCCGCCGACGGTCAGCGGCATGAAGCAGGCTTCGGCCGTGCGCGTCACGACGTCGTAGATCGTGTCGCGGTTTTCGTGGCTCGCGGTAATGTCGAGAAAGCACAATTCGTCGGCGCCGGCGGCGTCATAGGCGATCGCCGCTTCGACCGGATCGCCGGCGTCGCGCAGATTGACGAAGTTGATGCCCTTGACGACGCGGCCGTCCTTGACGTCGAGGCAGGGAATGACGCGGACTTTGAACATGGGTCAGGCCGCCGGCTTCGCGTCGCGGATCAGCTTCAAGGCCGCCGCCGGATCGAGCCGACCGTCATAGAGCGCGCGGCCGGCGATAGCGCCTTCGAGCCTCCGCGCGCGCGGCTCCAGCAGCGCCTTGATATCGTCGATCGAACCGAGACCGCCCGACGCGATGACAGGAATCGTGATCGCTTCGGCGAGCGCGATCGTCGCGTCGAGATTGAGGCCTTGCAGCAGACCGTCGCGGGCAATGTCGGTATAGATGATCGCCGATACGCCGGCGTCCTCGAAGCGGCGCGCAATGTCGAGCGCGGTCAATTCGGACGTTTCCGCCCAACCCTGCACCGCCACCTTGCCGTCGCGCGCATCGAGACCGACGGCGACGCGTCCGTGAAACTTCTTCGCCGCTTCCTTGACGAATTGCGGATCGCGCACCGCCGCGGTGCCGATGATGACGCGGTCGACGCCTTTGCCGAGCCAGGCTTCCACCGTCGCCATGTCGCGCACGCCGCCGCCAAGCTGCACCGGAATGCCGATGGTCTCCAGAATGCGGTCGACCGCGTCGGCGTTCACCGGCTTGCCGGCGAAGGCGCCGTCGAGATCGACGATGTGCAAATAAGGAAAGCCCTGCATCTCGAAGGCGCGGGCCTGCGCCGCCGGATCGCGGTGAAACACGGTGGCGCGCGCCATGTCGCCCTGCTCCAGCCGCACAGCCAGGCCTTCCTTGAGATCGATGGCGGGGAAGAGGATCATGAGTTCAAACCCCGCTCCGTCACTCTGAGGTGCGAGGCAGCAACGCTGCCGAGCCTCGAAGGGCGACGGCCGCCATCCTTCGAGGCTCGCCCTTCGGGCTCGCACCTCAGGATGACG
>JAUSBQ010000037.1 GCA_030651965.1 Pseudolabrys sp.
GAGCGCCTGCGGCAGCACGATCAGCCGCATCATCTGCCAATAGCCGAGGCCGACCGCCATTGCGCCTTCGAACTGGCCTTTCGGAATGGCCTGGAGCCCGGCGCGCACCACCTCGGCCATATAGGCCGAGGCGAACAGCGCGATGCCGACCAGAGCACGCAGCAATTTGTCGGGCGAATATTGCTCCGGCACGAACAGCGGCAGCATCACGCTGGCCATGAACAGCACGGTGACCAGCGG
Organism: Pseudolabrys sp.; assembly: GCA_030651965.1. Lineage (GTDB taxonomy): Bacteria > Pseudomonadota > Alphaproteobacteria > Rhizobiales > Xanthobacteraceae > Pseudolabrys. Next base: position 241 of record JAUSBQ010000037.1, read on the forward strand.
CACGCCGCGAACGAATTCGATGAACAGCACGGAGAACAGCTTGACCGTCGGCATGTCGGAGCGCCGGCCGAGCGCCAGCAGAATGCCGATCGGCAGCGACACCACGATGCCGACCGCCGACACAACGATGGTCACCAGCACGCCGCCCCACAGCACGGTGTCGACATGCGGCAGGCCGATGGCTTCAAACCCGCTCAGCAAGATGTAGGAGCAGATCGGCAGCACGATGAAGCAGTAATACGCCGCGAGGTCGCGGCGCGGCGCGTTGAGCCACAAGATCCAGAAAACACCGACCGCCAGCATCGCGAAGAACAGATCGACGCGCCAGCGCTGCGGGATCGGATAAGAGCCGTAGGTGAAATAGGCCAGACGCTCCCAGGCGAACGGCCAGCAAGCGCCGATCGGGCGGTTCTGCACGATCTCGCGGCAGGCGTCGCGGTCGGCGCCGGTCCACACCGCGTCGATCAACAGGAAATTGAGCAGGCCGGGGATGATCCAGAGCGCCAGCAGAACGATGAGAATCGTCATCACGATGTTGAACGGCGTCGACAGCAGATTCTCGCGCAGCCAGCCGACCGCGCCGGTCATCGAGGCCGGCGGCGGCTGCTGTTCCAGCGTCGCCTGCCGCACGAATTTGATCTGGGCAACGGCGAGATCGCCTTCCGACATGGTCATGGCGCGGCCCTCACCTTTCCACCAGCGCGATGCGGCTGTTGTAGAAATTCATCAGCAGCGAGGTGACGAGACTGATGGTGAGATAGACCGCCATGGTGATGGCGACGACTTCGACCGCCTGACCGGTCTGGTTCAGCACCGTGCCGGTGAAAATCTGCACCAGGTCGGGATAGCCGATGGCGACCGCCAGCGTCGAATTCTTGGTGAGGTTGAGATACTGGCTGGTGAGCGGCGGAATGATGACGCGCATCGCCTGCGGCACCACGACAAGCCGCAGCGTCGGCTGCACGCGCATGCCCAGCGAATAAGCCGCTTCGGTCTGCCCATGCGACACCGCGCGAATGCCGGCACGCACCACTTCGGCGATGAAGGCCGCGGTGTAGATCGACAGGCCGAACAACAGCGCGGCGAACTCCGGCAGTATTTCGACGCCACCGGCGATGTTGAATCGCCCGGCTTGCGGATATTCGAACGTCAGCGGAAAGCCGGCGGCGACGAACACGATCAATGGCAAGCCAACGATGAGACCGAGCGAGACCAGGAACACCGGCGCCTGCTGGCCGGTCTTTTCCTGACGCTTGCGGGCCCAGGTGTAGAAAGCGATCGAGCCGACAATGCCGAGGACGATGGCCAGTTCGACAAAGCCGAAACCGGTCTTGGCGATCGGCTCCGGCAGAAACAGGCCGCGGTTGTTGAGAACGGCGCCGCCCGGAATCTTGAGGCTGTCGCGCAGGTCCGGCAGCGCCTTGAGCACGGCGTTGTACCAGAACAGCAATTGCAGCAGCAGCGGGATATTGCGGATGGTCTCGACGTAGGCGCTGGCGGCCTTGTTGACGAGCCAGTTCTTCGACAGCCGCGAGATGCCGACGATGAAGCCGAGAATGGTGGCAAAGACGATGCCGACGCCGGCCACCAGCAGCGTATTCAACAGACCGACCCAGAAGGCGCGGCCATAGGTCGACAGATTCGTATAGGGAATCAGCGTCTGGCTGATGTCGAAGCCGGCGGTCTGTTCCCAGAAGCCGAAGCCGGAGGCGATATTCGCCCGTCTCAGGTTCTCGATCGCATTGGACGCCGCGCCATAGACGAGGAAAGCGATGACCGCGCACAGAGCGACCTGATAGGCGATGCTCCGGACCTTCGGGTCGTTGTAGAACGGTACGCGCGCGGGCGGTGATTCCGCTCGAAGGTCAATCGACATCTACCCCTCATCCGGGCGAAAACGCTGCCCGTCTTGCCTTGCCGGGGATTAGAGAAGCACGAACCGTGCCGAACACGCAGATCGGCTCGCATCGCGCCGCTGGCACCCCCTTTTTTGCCGGGCTGCCGCGAAGACCTTGTCCGCGGCAGCCCGGCGTTTTTCCCCTCAGTCATTCAGGCAAACAATTAGACGCGTTGACTTAAGTTCAGAGTCGACTTGCGCACTCCTAGCGGATCGGCGGCGCGTACTGGATGCCGCCTTTATTCCACAGCTTGTTCAGGCCGCGTTCGATCTTGAGCGGCGAACCGGCGCCGACATTGCGCTCGAACGTCTCGCCGTAGTTGCCGACCAGCTTGACGATGTTGAAGGCCCAATCTTTGGGCAGACCGAGCTGCTCACCGAAGTTGCCTTCGCTGCCAAGCAGACGCTTGATGTCCGGATTGTCGGACTTGGCCATTTCCGCGATGTTGGCCGAGGTGATGCCGAGTTCTTCGGCGTTGAGCATTGCGTTGAGCGTCCACTTCACGACGTCGAGCCACTGGTCGTCACCGTGACGAACGGCCGGTCCCAACGGCTCCTTGGAAATGATCTCCGGCAGCACGATGTGATCGGCGGCATTGGCCACGCGCAGGCGCTCCGAATACAGACCGGAAGCGTCGGTCGTGTAGGCGTCGCAGCGGCCGGTGTCATAGGCCTTCAAAGCTTCATTCGACGTCGCGAAGGTGACGGTCTTGAGCTTCATCTTGTTGGCGCGGAAGTAGTCGGCCAGGTTGAGTTCGGTGGTGGTGCCCTGCTGCACGCAGACCGAGGCTTCGCCCAGTTCCAGCGCCGAATTGACCTTCAGCGCCTTGCGCACCATGAAGCCCTGGCCGTCGTAATAGTTCACGCCGACGAAGTTGAGGCCGAGCTGGCTGTCGCGCGACGAGGTCCAGGTGGTGTTGCGCGCCAGCACGTCGACTTCGCCGGACTGCAACGCGGTGAAGCGGTCCTTGGCCGAGAGCGGCACGAACTTGACCTTCTTGTCGTCGCCGAACACCGCGGCGGCGACCGCGCGGCACAGATCGACATCGAGACCGGCCCATTTGCCTTGGGCGTCCGGCAGGCCGAAGCCGGCCAGCGAGCCGTTGGCGCCGCAGTTGAGAATTCCGCGATCCTTGACTGTCTTGAGCGTCTGGGCGGAAGCGCTCGTTGCGCCAAAGATGACGGCGAGAGCAATTATGCTAGCAATTCGTTTCATCGGGCAGCCCCATTCGTGCGTGGTGAAATGCGATGCTCTTGTTGGTGGCCAAATTTTCCCCTCAAAGGATATCCGCGCCGCCCCTCAGCAGCGCAAAGTATCCTCAGGGCCATTCCCCGAGCACAGCTCTTGGCCCATATCTCAGAACGATTGAAGCACAAGGTCAAGGGCTTAAACGCTTGCCGATGGCGTATTCGTAGCCGTATATGCCTCAAGCGCAGGCTAGACTGTTCCAGATTTAGACGGGATATACACATCGCCATGGCGAAGACGCCCCAAAAGCCGCTCCAGCCGGAAACCCGCCTGGTCACCGCCGGACGCGATCCGCAAAGCCAGTTCGGTTTCGTCAACCCGCCGGTCTATCACGCATCGACGGTGCTCTATCCGACCGCCGAGGATCAGGTGGCGCATCGCTCGCGCTACCAATATGGCCGGCGCGGCACGCCGACCACCGAAGCGCTAGAGGCCGCGCTGCGCGATATCGA
>JAUSBQ010000419.1 GCA_030651965.1 Pseudolabrys sp.
CTGGCGGCCTGGTTGATGCCTTGGCGCATGGCTTTCAAAACCCGCGCCAAGGATTCCAAACTTTGGTTTTACGTCCATTGGCGGGATTTGATCGGGCGTCACATCGCCAAATACGGCGTGCATGAGCCGCTGATTACCGCCTGGATGGCCGAGACCCTTGCCGCCGCTCCGGCGCAGGGCATCGTCGTCGATGTCGGCGCCAATCTCGGCTGGCATGTGCTTCACGCCGCGCAGTTTCCGAAGGTCGATACGGTCGTTGGCTTCGAGCCGGACCCCTTCAATGCGTGGCTGCTCGACCGGAATCTCGCGGTCAACAAGGTGGACAAGGCCGTGGTGAGCGCCTGCGCGGTCGGCGCGCGAAACGGGATTGCGCGCCTGTTTCGTTACCGCAGCACCAATTTCGGCCGGCATACGTTGTTGACCGATTACGGCTACGGCTCACGATTGGTGCCGCTGGTCGACCTCGATTCCGCGCTGGACGCGCTCGGGCTTGGCGAGCGCCGCGTGCTGGTGCTGAAAATCGACGTCGAAGGCTACGAGCCCGCGGTCATCGAGGGCGCGGCGCGGCTTTTGGCGCGCACCGACGCGGTCGTGCTGGAGTACTCGCCGGATCTGGGAGACGCCGGTCAGTTGTCGACCGGCGCCATGATCGGCCGTCTCGAAGCGGCCGGCTTTGCGCCGCATCGCTTTGACGATGGCCACCGCGTCGCGCCGCTGACGATGGCCGAGTTGCGCGCGACCACCGGACAGATGGACGTGATCTGGCTCCGGCATGCGGCCCAACCGGCGGCGGGCTAGCGTCATGGACCTGCACACCGCCGGCCATCGCAAGGGCGTCGTCTGCGCGCCGCATGCGCTCGCCGTCGAGGATGGCCGCGCCATTCTCGCCGAAGGCGGCAACGCCATCGAGGCGATGCTGGCCATGGCGGCGTCGATCGCTGCCGTCTACCCGCACATGAATCACATCGGCGGCGACGGCTTCTGGCTGATCCGTGAGCCCAACGGCCGCGTGCGCGCCATCATGGGTGCGGGCCGGGCCGGCGCGAAGGCAACACCGCGCTTTTATCGCGACGCCGGTTTTTACGAAATTCCGACGCGCGGGCCGCTCGCCGCGCTCACCGTGCCCGGCGCCGTGGCCGGCTGGATGCTCGCGCTGGAAGCCGCCAAGGCGCAAACCGGCAAGGGTATCAACAAGGGCTCGAGCCGCCTGCCACTGCATGTGCTGTTCGACGCCGCGATCCGGCGCGCGCGCGAAGGCTATCAAGTGACGCGCAGCCAGGCGAAGCTCACCGTCGAGAAGTATGCCGAACTGGAAACCGCGCCTGGATTTCTCAATGCCTTTCTGATCGACGGCAAGCCGCCGGACGTAGGCGCGACGCTGAAGCAGACGGCGTTTGCCGCCACCCTCGAGCATCTCGCCAAGACCGGCTTGCAGGATTTCTATCGCGGCGATGTCGGCCGCGAGATCGCCGCCGACCTCGAACGGATCGGTGCGCCGGTGACGCGATCGGACCTTGAAAAATACGAAGCGCGCATTGCCGAGCCGTTGAGCGTCAAGACCAGCGCCGGAACGCTCTACAACACGCCGCCGCCGACGCAAGGCCTGGCCTCGCTGATCATCCTGGCGCTGTACGATCGCCTGCGCGTGCCGGACGCGGAAAGCTTCGCGCATATCCACGGCCTGATTGAAGCGACCAAGCGCGCCTTCGTCGTGCGCGACCGCGAGGTGACCGATCCGGACAGAATCGACGGCAATCTCAACCGCTATCTCGACGCGATCTTTCTCGACCCCGAGGTGGAGAAAATCGATAGGCGCAAGGCGGCGCGCTGGCCGTCGCCCGAGGCGCGCGGCGACACCATCTGGATGGGGGCGGCGGATTCTTCCGGGCTGGTCGTCTCCTACATCCAGTCGATCTACTGGGAATTCGGTTCCGGCTGCGTGCTGCCGGCCACCGGCGTGCTGATGCAGAATCGCGGCTCCAGTTTCTCGCTCGACCCGAAGGCGCGAAACGCGCTGGAGCCCGGCCGGCGGCCGTTCCACACGCTCAACCCGGCGCTCGCCGCGCTCAAGGACGGGCGCGTCATGGCCTATGGCACCATGGGCGGCGACGGCCAGCCGCAATCGCAGGCGGCGGTATTCACCCGCCACGTCACCTATCGCCAGCCGCTCGACAAGGCGCTCGACGCGCCGCGCTGGCTCCTAGGCCGCACCTGGGGTTCGAGCCAGACAAGCTTGAGGCTGGAATCGCGCTTCGACGGCCATCTGATCGACCGCCTGATGTCGGCGGGCCACGATGTGGCGGTGCTGGACGAGGGGTATTCCGACACGATGGGCCACGCCGGCGCTGTCATATTCCACCCCAACGGCACGTTAGAGGCCGGCCACGACCCGCGCGCCGACGGCGGCGCCGCGGGGGTGTGACGTTGTTCTCCCTCCCCCGCTTGCGGGTGAGGGTTGGGGAGGGGGCGAAGCAAGCGCACCGGTTTCGATTTTCCCCCTCCCGACCACCTTCGCTGGCGCTTCGGCGGGTCGACCTTCCCCGCGAGCGGGGGAGGTAAGCAAGAGCCGCCACCATTATGCCGCACTCCGTGATAATGTGCCGATCATGAAAACCCGCTTCCTCATCGCCGCCCTCCTGAGCCTAGCCTTTGCCGCGCCCGCCTTCGCGCATCCGCATGTCTGGGTGACGATGCGCTCCGCGGTGGTCTATGCGCCGGACGGCACGGTGACCGGCATCCGCCACGCCTGGTCGTTCGACGACATGTTCTCAGCCTTCGCGACCCAAGGCTATGAGAGCAAGGTGAAGGGCGAATTCACCCGCGAGGAGCTGGCGCCTCTGGCCAAGGTCAATGTCGAGTCGCTGAAGGAATACGACTACTTCACCTATGCGACCGTCGACGGCGACAAGGTCAGGATGGCCGACCCGCTGCCGGACTATTACCTGAGTTTCGAGAACCAGGTGCTGACGCTGCACTTCACCATTCCCTTCGAGAAGCCGGTGAAGGCGAAGAAACTCAGTGTCGACATTTATGACACGACGATTTTCGTCAGTTTCGAATTCGCCAAGAAGGACGCGGTGGCGCTTTCCGGCGCGCCGGCCGGCTGCAAGCTCGACACCGTGCTGCCGCGCGAAATGACCTATGCCGAGGGCAAAAAGCTCAGCGAGATTCCCGCCGACCAGCCGAACGTTTCGATGGCTTTCGGCGCGCAATTCTCCAACAAGATATTGGTGCACTGCCCTTAACGCCGCCGGACCACGCCTTGGGATCTAAGCAATCATGACGTGGCTCGCCCGGCGCTCCGCACTGACGCAATGCTTTGTCCTGATCGCTTTCATCCTGGCCGTTGCTGGTCTTATTGACGCCGCACAGGCGCAGCCGTTCGGCGTCGCGCGGCCGCCGGCGCAGCCCGAGGTCGGCGGCTTCACCGGCTGGATATTGCAGCAGCAGGCGGCGTTCTATCGCATGCTGTCCGGCGCCATCCGTGCCGCCAAGGCCGACGGCAGCGCCACCTGGACGCTGCTCGGCATTTCGTTTGCCTATGGCGTGTTTCACGCCGCAGGTCCCGGCCACGGCAAGGCGGTGATCTCGGCCTATCTCGTCGCCAATGACGAAACCTGGCGGCGCGGCATCGTGCTGTCGTTCGCCTCGGCCATTTTGCAGGCCATCACCGCGATCGCGGTTGTCGGCGTCGTCGCCGTGCTGCTGGGGGCGACGTCGAAGGCGATGGGCGACACCGTGCGCGTTATCGAAGTGGTCAGCTACGGGCTGATCGTGCTGATCGGCCTGCGGCTGTTCTGGGTCAAGGGCCGCGCTTTCTTGAGTCTGCTGCGGCCGCCGGCAAGAGCCCACGATCATGCGCGTCACGATCACCACCACGGCCACGATCATGGTCACGCGCATGCGCATGGTCACGCTCACAATCATGAAGATGACGAAGGCCATGCCTGGGGCCACGCCCATGCACCGGAGCCGCGCGAACTCGGCGGCAGCGATTGGTGGAAGCGCGGCCTGTCGGCCATCGTCGCGGTCGGTTTGCGGCCGTGTTCGGGCGCGATCATCGTCCTGGTGTTCGCGCTGGCGCAAAGCATGTTCTGGACCGGCGTCGCTTCGACCTTTGTCATGGGGCTCGGCACCGCGATCACTGTCTCGGCTATCGCCACGCTCGCGGTCGGCGCGCGCGGGCTGGCCGGCCAGCTGGCGAAAGCCAGACCGGGCGCCGGCATGCTGGTGGTGCGCGGGTTCGAGACCGCCGCGGCGGGTCTTCTCATCGTGTTCGGCGCGTTGCTGTTGACGGGCTATCTTGTCAGCGAGCGAATGATCGGCGTCTGATTGCCATCGCGCAATTGCAAGCCTGCCATCGTCAGATGAGAATTGCCTGACCGCGACCTGCTGCTAGTCTCAATTCAGGGAGCGAAACATGGCCGGAAATTTCTTGCGTCAATTGGGTGTCGAGCAGCCGATCATCCTGGCGCCGATGGCGGGCGGGATCGGTTCACCGGAGCTGGTCGGCGCGGTGTCGAATGCCGGCGGGCTGGGCTCCTGGGCCGGCGCCTATGCAACGCCGCAGCAGATCCTCGACGCCGCCAAACAAATTCGCGCGCTGACATCGAAGCCCTTTGCGCTCAATCTGTTCGCCGGCGGTTACGGCGTGCGGCCGCCGGTCGATCCGACGCCGATGCTGGCGCGTGTGGCTGAAGCTCACGTCAAGCTCGGCCTGCCGCCGCCGGTGCTGCCGCCCAATCCGGACAATCCGTTCGACGACCAATTCGCCGCGATCATCGAGGCGCGGCCGGCTTTGTTCAGTTTCACCTTCGGCATTCCCAACGCTGACGCGCTCGATCGTCTGCGTCGCGCCGGCATCCGCACCTGCGGCACGGCGACGACTTTGGAGGAGGGCCGCGCGCTGCAAGCGGCCGGCGTTGAGTCGATCGTCGCGCAGGGCGAGGAAGCTGGCGCACATCGCGGCACCTTCCTCGGCACAATGGAAGCGTCGATGGTGCCGACGCTTGAGTTGACGCGCGCCATTGCCGCCGCTGTGCCGCTGCCGGTGTTCTCAGCCGGTGGCCTGATGGACGGCCGCGACATTGCCCGCGCGCTGGCGGCGGGCGCACAGGCAGCGCAACTCGGCACCGCATTCCTGGCCTGTCCGGAAAGCGGCGCGGCGCCGCCTTACAAACAAGCCATCATGGATGCGCGGCAGGACACCACCGTCATCACCCGCGCTTACTCCGGCCGCGAGGCGCGCGGCCTGCGCAACGCCTTCATCGACATGACGGCGGAGACGCCGATCCTGCCGTTCCGCCAGCAGAACGATCTGACTCGGCCGATGCGCACTGAATCCGGCAAGAAAGGCACCGCCGATTACATCTCGCTGTGGGCCGGACGCGGCGTGACGCGCGCGCGGCAGATGCCGGCGGCGGAGCTGATGAAAACTTTAATCGTGGAAATCGGTCGGGCGTAATTCGATCGGCTGGCCGTGCGGGGTGCGGTCGCAGGCGTGGTCCCAGGCATCGCGATAGCGATGCAATGTGTCATGCGTCGCGACCCCTTTGTCCGCGACGATTTTCTCCAGCGCCGCCAGCCAGTGATTGTAATACGTCTCGCCGGTGTCGGGATCGCCGGCGGCTTGCGCGCGTTTGATTTCGGCGGCGAGCGCCGCCGCCCATTCTGCCCAAGTGAACAGCCCGCGGTCGTAGAGCGACAGGGTCATGGCGAAAGCCTGTGCTTCCCACGGTTCGCGGAATACCGGCCCGTCGTCATCGGTCGGAATGCCGGGGACTTCTTGGGTAGCACCGGCTGCTGCGGCTTGATTGATTGAGTTCATGACGTCGGCCTCTCTTCCTCCCTCCCCCGCTTGCGGGGGAGGGTTGGGGAGGGGGGCAGGCGCCAAGAGAT
>JAUSBQ010000422.1 GCA_030651965.1 Pseudolabrys sp.
GGTCATCACGGTGGCGCTGGTGGCGGGCTCGGTGGCGGACCGCATGCGGTTTTCCGCGTTCCTTCTGTTCAGCGTTTGCTGGCTGTTTCTAGTCTATGTGCCGATCGCGCATTGGGTCTGGGGCGGCGGCTTCCTCGGCGCTTACGGCGTGATCGATTTCGCCGGCGGCCTGGTGGTGCATCTCAATGCCGGCGTCGCCGGCCTCGTCGCAGCCATTGTCGTCGGCAAGCGCCGTGGCTACGGCAGCGAAAATCTGTCGCCCTATGATCTGTCTTTGGCGGTGATCGGCACCGGCCTGCTGTGGGTCGGCTGGATGGGCTTCAACGGCGGTTCGGCGCTCGGCGCCAATTCTCGCGCGGTGATGGCGATCGTCGCGACGCATCTCGCCGCCTGCGCCGGCGCTTTCACCTGGATGGCGCTGGAATGGTGGACGCGCGGCAAGCCTTCTGTACTCGGCATCATCTCCGGCGCGATCGCCGGTCTCGGCACCATCACCCCGGCATCGGGATTCGTCACGCCGATGCAAGGCGTCCTGATCGGCCTGATCGCCGGCGGCGTCTGCTTCTGGGCCTGCACCTGGCTCAAGCACAAGCTCCAGTACGACGACTCGCTCGACGTTTTCGGCGTGCACGGCGTCGGCGGGCTGATCGGGACGATTGCCGCCGGCGTTTTCGCGGTAGGCGCGCTATCGGCGACCGCGGAAATGCCGGGCGGGATTTCCGGCCTGCTCGAGGGCAACACCCAGCAGTTGCTGGCGCAGTTCTACGGGATCGGCGTCACGTTGGTCTGGTCGGGCGGCATGACCTTCATCATCCTCAAGGTCGTCAACCTGATGGTGCCGCTGCGGGTGCGCCATGATGATGAACTCATCGGCCTCGACGTCAGCCAGCACGGCGAGGCGCTGCAATAAGCCGAACTGGAGGGCCCCATCTCTTGCCGGGATGGGGCGCGTGAAACGCTCCCCGACTCTGTGGCTAATTTTTATGCAGCGTATTTTGGGGATGGCGCACGATTAAGCGCAGGCCTTGGGTGGTATTTAGTGCCGCCCCGGCCATTTCAACTTTAGTCCATCGAATCAGCAGGATAGCCGTGCACCGGGCATCTGGCACGGCGTTTGATTCTATATTCACGGTCATGCCTGCGAAGCGTGCTTCGAGGGCCCGGCTCAGTGACACCGCCCGCACTGCGTAAAGTTAAAACGGGCTCAAGCGGGGATCGAAATCCATGAAAATCGTCATGGCCATCATTAAACCTTTCAAACTCGACGAGGTCCGAGACGCTTTGACTTCAATCGGCGTCCAGGGCCTGACCGTCACTGAGGTCAAAGGTTACGGACGTCAGAAGGGCCACACGGAAATCTACCGTGGTGCCGAATACGCGGTGAGCTTCCTTCCCAAGGTCAAGGTGGAGGTCGCTGTGGCTGCGAACCAGGTCGACAAAGTCATCGGCGCCATCACCGGCGCCGCCAAGACCGGCCAGATCGGCGACGGAAAGATTTTCGTCTTCGGGCTGGACAGCGCCGTGCGTATCCGCACCGGCGAGACCGACGCAGCGGCCCTCTAGTAACCCGCACCGCAAACAATACCGACAGGAGTTAGACCATGACGTTGAAGAAGTTTTCCAGTGCGGGGCTGATCGCGCTCGCCGCACTGACCGTCGGCTTGATTATAGCCGACGGTGCACTTGCGCAGACGGCTGCGCCAGCGGCTGCCGACGCAGCGCCCGCCGCGGCAGCGGCCGCGCCGAAACTCGACACAGGCGACACCGCCTGGATGCTGATTTCGACCGCTATCGTATTGCTGATGACCATTCCCGGCCTTGCCCTGTTCTACGGCGGCATGGTCCGCAAGAAGAACGTTCTGTCGGTCGTAACGCAGTGCTTCGCCATCACCTGCTTGGTGACCGTTCTCTGGATGGTGTACGGCTACTCGCTTGCCTTCACCGAAGGCGGCATGAACGCCTATATCGGCGGCTTCTCCAAGGCCATGTTCGCCGGCGTCGACAGCGGAACTGTGAATTCGCTGGCTGCCACGATTCCGGAATGGGTGTTCATCACGTTCCAGATGACCTTCGCCATCATCACCCCGGCGCTCATTATCGGTTCATTTGCCGAGCGCATGAAGTTCTCGTCGATGATGTGGTTCATCGGCCTGTGGTTCACCTTCGTCTATCTGCCGGTTGCGCACTGGGTCTGGGGCGGCGGCTTCCTTGGGGCCGGTGGCGTGCTCGACTTCGCCGGCGGCACCGTGGTGCACATCAACGCCGGTATCGCCGGTCTGGTGGCCTGCATCATCGTCGGCAAGCGCAAGGGCTACGGCACCACCTCGATGGCGCCGCATAATCTGGTGCTGTCGATGATCGGCGCTTCCTTGCTCTGGGTCGGCTGGTTCGGCTTCAACGCGGGCTCGGCAGTTGCCGCGAACGCGCTGGCCGGCGCTGCCATGATCAACACCCAGGTCGCGACCGCCTGTGCGGCTCTCGCCTGGATGTTCGCCGAATGGATCATCGCCAAGAGACCGAGCCTGCTCGGCGTCATCTCGGGCGCGGTCGCAGGTCTGGTCGCGATAACGCCCGCCGCCGGCTTTGTGAACCCGACCGGCGCACTGATCATCGGCATCCTCGCCGGCATCGGCTGCTACGTCGCCTCCGTCCATGTGAAGAAGGCATTCGGCTACGACGACTCGCTCGACGTGTTCGGCGTCCACGGCGTCGGCGGCATCATCGGCGCGATCCTGACCGGTGTGCTCGCCGACGCGGCGATCAACGAGCTCGGCAAGGACGCCAGCGTGATGACGCAGATCTACGGCGTCGCAGTGACGGTCATCTACACGGCCATCGTCACAGCGATCATCCTCTACATCGTCAAGGCCGTCATCGGCCTGCGGCCTTCGGAAGCAGCCGAAGAGGAAGGTCTCGACATCACGCTGCACGGCGAAACCGTGCAGTAGAATTTGAAAAAGCGCATGGCCTTTCGGGCCGTGCGCGACTTGAGCTAGCGGTAGGGGCGGAAACCCGGCACTGTCCCTTCCGTTGAGGCCCTCGGTTCGCAAGAGCCGGGGGCCTCTCTTTTTGAGCTTTAGCCATTCCGGGTTCCACGCAACGGTCCCCTCGGACCCGAGTGGTTAATCGGGTCTTAACCTCAGCCCCATTACTGTGCTTCACCCTTGCGCCGCGGGCATTGTCGCTCGCCCGTGGACCCTATGCCCAATGCAAAGTATGACCGCCCAGCGCGAGCCCCTCTCCCCCGCCCAGGTCGCGGCTGAAAACAGCCGCTCGCCGTTCGTTCGGCTGACCGATCTCATCGCGGGCATCGAGCCGGGCAAGCCAGTCATCAATCTCTCTGTCGGCGAACCGCAGCACGCCATCCCCGATTTCGTCGGCCCGGTGCTGGCCAGCCATCTCGCCGAATTCGGCCGCTATCCGGCCAACAAGGGCACCGAGCCATTCCGCAAGGCGGTCGCCGCCTGGCTCGGCCGCCGCTACACGCTGGCAAAGCCGGTCGACCCGGAAGCGGAAGTGCTGGTGCTCAACGGCACGCGCGAGGGCCTGTTTCTCGGCGCCATCGCCGCGACTCGTTACGTCGGCGACCGGACCGGAAAGCCGGCGATTCTGATTCCCAACCCGTTCTATGCCGCCTACAGCGCCGGCGCGGCGGCTGCCGATTGCGAACCGGTCTACCTGCCGGCCACGCGCGCAAGCTCATTCCTGCCCGACCTCGACGCGCTCGACGAAGCGCTGCTCAAGCGCACCGTTGCCTTCTACCTCGCCTCGCCGTCGAACCCGCAGGGCGCGGTCGCATCGCGCGATTATCTCGATCGCCTCGCCGCTTTGTCGCGCCGCTTCGGTTTTCTGGTTTTCGCCGACGAGTGCTATGGCGAGATCTACAGCAAGGACAAACCGGCTGGCATGCTGGAAGCGGCGGGCGCGGGCTTTTCCAACACGGTTGTCTTTCATTCGCTGTCCAAGCGGTCGAACCTGCCCGGCCTGCGCGTTGGCTTCGCCGCCGGCGACAAGAATTTTCTCGCCGCCTTTCTCGAATTGCGCAACGTCGCGGCGCCGCAGGTGCCTGGGCCGATGCAGCATGTCGCCGTCGCCGCCTATAACGACGAGGCGCATGTCGAGAAGAACCGCGAGCTGTACAACGCCAAATTCGATCTCGCCGACCAGATCATCGGCGACCGCTATGGCTACAAGCGCCCGGCCGGCGGATTCTTTCTCTGGCTCGATGTCTCGAAATTCGGCGGCAGCGAAGTCGTCACCAGGCGTCTGTGGGCGGAAGCCGGCGTGCGCGTCGTGCCGGGCCGCTATCTGGCGCGCGAGCAGGCCGACGGGTCCAATCCCGGCGCCGATTATATCCGCGTCGCCATGGTGCAGGACGCCGCGACCACCGGCGAAGCGCTGCACCGCATAGTTTCGGTCCTGGGATAAGATTTATGGCATCATCCGACCGCAATCTCGACGTCGTCGCCTTCGTCACGGATCATTTCCGCGATATCGTGCGCCGCCGTCTGAGCGAGTTGGCAGGGCTGGCGCTGATCACCTGCGCGCTGCTCGGCATCATCGCGCTTGCCACCTGGTCGGTGCAGGACCCGTCTCTCAGTCACGCGACGCAGACGCCGATCAAGAATCTGCTCGGCTTCCCCGGCGCTATCTTTTCCGACCTGGCGATGCAGCTGCTGGGCCTTGCCAGCGTGCTGCTGCTGCTGCCGGAAGTGCTGATGGGCTGGCGGCTGTTGTCGCACCGGCCGCTTGGCGAAAAATGGCGCGGCCTGGTCTGGATCGCGGCGACGATCTGCGCCGCCGCCTTCGCCTCGACGCTGCCGCGCATCGGCTCCTGGCCGTTGCCGACCGGCCTCGGCGGCGCCACCGGTGACGCCATATTGGTTGTGCCTTCTATGTTGTTCAGCGCGCCGCTTGCCGGCCTGCCGCTGATCGTCTTATCGCTCGTCTTCGGTCTTGCCACCGTTGTTTCATTGGCCATCGCGGCTGGCCTGCGTTGGCCGCGGCGCGACGCCAAGCCTGCCGCCGAAGCGCTCGACGATATCGGCGACGATGACACCGATGAAGAAGAGGAAGCCGACCGCGCGTCGCCCTGGCTCGGCATGGTCGTCCACGCGCTGTTGAGCTGGAAGGCGCGCCTCGGCCGCATGTTGCGCGGCGCGGTGCGCAAGCCGCTGCCCGCCGGCGCTATGGCTGCGAAAGGCCCGCGTCAGGAGCCGCGTTTCGACAATCTCGGCCGCGTCGCCGCGCCGAGCATGGCGCCCGCCGCCGAGGCCTATGACGACGCGGAAGAATACGAAGACGAAGAGGAAGCCGCGCCCGCGCCGCGCCGTCGCGCCGCCGCAGCGCCCAAGCCGCGCAAATCCGGCTCGGGCTTTGTCCTGCCCTCGCTGAATTTCCTCACCGCGCAAAAAGTCTCCGAACGCACGACTCTGTCCAAGGACGTGCTCGACGCCAATTCCACCGCGCTGGAAAGCGTGCTCGGCGATTTCGGCGTGCGCGGCGAGATCATCAATGCGCGGCCCGGCCCGGTGGTCACGCTTTACGAACTCGAACCGGCGCCCGGCATCAAGTCGTCGCGCGTCATCGGGCTTGCCGACGACATCGCCCGCTCGATGAGCGCAGTATCGGCGCGCGTCGCCGTTGTTTCCGGCCGCAATGCCATCGGCATCGAACTGCCCAATCCGATCCGCGAGAAGGTCTATTTCCGCGAGCTGCTGTCGGCCAAGGACTACAACGAGACCGCCGCCAAGCTGCCGCTCTGCCTCGGCAAGACCATCGGCGGCGAATCGGTGATCGTCGATCTGGCGCGCATGCCGCATCTGCTGATCGCCGGCACCACCGGCTCCGGCAAATCGGTCGCCATCAACACCATGATCCTGTCGCTGCTTTACCGGCTCACGCCGGAGCAGTGCCGCCTGATCATGGTCGATCCGAAGATGCTCGAACTCTCCGTCTATGACGGCATCCCGCATCTGCTCACGCCGGTCGTGACCGATCCGAAGAAAGCCGTCGTCGCGCTCAAATGGGCGGTCCGCGAGATGGAAGGCCGCTACAAGATGATGTCGAAGCTCGGCGTCCGCAACATCGACGGCTACAATGCGCGCCTCGCCGAAGCCAAGGCCAAGGGCGAGACGCTGACGCGCACCGTCCACACCGGCTACGACAAGGAAAGCGGCCAGGCGATCTACGAGAAGGAAGAACTCGAACTCGAACCGCTGCCCTTCATTGTCGTCATCGTCGACGAAATGGCCGACCTGATGATGGTCGCCGGCAAGGACATCGAAGGCGCGATCCAGCGTCTGGCGCAGATGGCGCGCGCCGCCGGCATCCACGTCGTCCTCGCCACGCAGCGCCCGTCGGTCGACGTCATTACCGGCACCATCAAGGCGAACTTCCCGACCCGCATCTCCTTCCAGGTCACGTCCAAGATCGACAGCCGCACCATTCTGGGCGAGCAGGGCGCCGAGCAACTGCTCGGCCAGGGCGACATGCTCTATATGGCCGGCGGCGGCCGTATCAGCCGCGTCCACGGCCCGTTCGTGTCGGACGACGAGGTCGAGAAGATCGTGCGGCATCTCAAGTCGCAGGGCGCGCCGGAATATCTCGAGGAAGTCACCGCGGAAGAGCCGGAAATCGGCGAGGACGGCGCGGTGTTCGATTCCACCGGCATGGGCATGGCCGAGGGCGGCGATCTCTACGCCCAGGCCGTCGCCATCGTGAAACGCGACCGCAAGGCCTCGACCTCCTACATCCAGCGCCGGTTGCAGATCGGCTACAACCGCGCCGCCACCTTGATGGAACGTCTGGAGCAGGAAGGCATTATCGGCCAGCCCAACCACGCCGGAAAACGCGAAATCCTGATTCCGGAAGGCCCGGAAAACGATCGTTTCTGATCGCGCGTTTGGCCGAATCAGAGCAAGATTCCGGTCTGTGAGCCGGGCCGTGAAATAGCCACAGGCGGCCCGTAAATTTCGCTCCTACACCTTGAGATGAGGCAGAGAAACGCGATGGCGGCATTGCAGCAGCGAATTGGCGGAACGGCGATCGTCGCCACTCTTTTTGCCTGCCTGGCCGCCGCCCCGGCGCTGGCGCAGAGCGCGCCTCTGCCGCTGACGCGGCCCTCGGCCAATCCGCCAAAGGCTGCCGGCCCGACCCCGCAGGCAGCGCAGAACCAGGCGCCCGGCCCCGTCACCAACCCGTTCGCCGCGCTGCTCGGCAAGTCCGGCACCGGCAATGCGCTCAATCCCGAACAGCGCTCGATCATCAACCGCATCAACACCTACCTGTCGGGCATGCAGCAGCTCAGCGGCAAGTTCGTTCAGGTCGGCCCCGACGGCAGCCGCACCAAGGGCGACTTCTATATTTCCAAGCCCGGCCGCGTGCGCTTCGAATATGACGACCCCTCGCCGATCGAATTGATCGCCGACGGCCAGTCGGTGGTGGTGCGCGACCGCAAGCTGGCGACGCAGGATGTCTACCCGTTGTCGCAGACGCCGTTGCGCTTCTTGTTGTCCGACAAAGTCGACCTGATGAAGGACTCGAGCCTGACCTCGGTCTACGCCGACGATGTCTTCGTCACCGCCGTGCTTGAGGAAAAGAACGGCCTGGTCGGCACCAGCCGGCTGATGATCATGTTCAACGCCAAGGACATGCAGCTCAAGCAATGGACGGTGACCGACCCGCAGGGCTACGACACCACCGTCGCGGTGTATAATCTCGACAACACCCGCACGCCCGATCCGGCGATGTTCAAGATCGACTACACGCGGTATCGCTGATCCCAACGCACAGCATTAGCTCCGTCACCCTGAGGTGCGCGGCGAAGCCGCGCCTCGAAGGGCGACGGCCCCCGATTCCAGGGCCGTCCATCCTTCGAGGCTCGCCGCGATTGCGGCTCGCACCTCAGAGCCTGACCGAAAATGCAGCCAGCATTTTCAGGCGTTCCGTAACACTTTGAAAGATGACTCATTTTTCGTCATGGCCGGGCTTGTCCCGGCCATCCACGTCTTTGTTGCCTTCTGAAGCCAAGACGTGGATGCCCGGCACAAGGCCGGGCATGACGGGCTTGGCGAAAGCCCCGATTTCATTGGCTGCATTATGAGTCAGACTCTCAGGATGACGGATCGGGGACAACGCGGCGATAACGGTGGCAATTTGAGCCATACGTCATAGATTGCCGCCATGCCCCTGAAAATTACCACCTGGAATATCAATTCCGTCCGCCTGCGCATCGATCTGGTCGCCAAGTTCATCAAGAGCACGCGTCCCGATGTGCTGTGCTTGCAGGAAACCAAGTGTCCGGACGACGCCTTCCCGATGAAGCGTTTCGAGAAGCTCGGCTACACGCACGCGGCATTGAGCGGCCAGAAGGGCTATCACGGCGTCGCCGTACTGGCGCGCGTGCCGTTCGAGAGCTTCAACATCCAGAACTTTTGCGGCAAGACCGATTGCCGTCATGTCTCGGTCGTGCTCGGCGAGCGCGCCGGATTGCGCGATCCGCTGACCATTCATAATTTCTACGTACCGGCCGGCGGCGACGAGCCCGACCCGGCGGTCAACGAAAAATTCAAGCACAAGCTCGACTTCCTCGACGAGATGTCGGCGCATCCGGCCTTGCGTCCGGCCAAGGACCAACGCGCCATTCTGGTCGGCGATCTCAACGTCGCGCCTCTCGAGCACGACGTCTGGAGTCACAAGCAGATGTTGAAGGTCGTGTCGCACACGCCGATCGAATGCGACAAGCTCAACGCCGCGCGCAATGCCGGGCAGTGGATCGACACCATGCGCGTGCTGACGCCGGAGCCGGAAAAGCTCTACACGTGGTGGAGCTACCGCGCGATGGAGAACTGGCGCACGTCGGATCGCGGCCGCAGGCTCGATCACATCTGG